>NZ_CP079822.1:0-326154 GCF_019334805.1 Rothia mucilaginosa | reverse complement strand
CAAGAAGCGGGTGCCGTCAGCAGACTCAAGCACCAGATTTTCGCCGTCATCGTGAACGCCAATCAGACGCAGTTCAAGCATGAGAACCTCCATAGGTGAACCGGACGCGTTCGTGAATGTGTTGCACGGAACGCAAACTACCTACCAGGGTACCGTGAAAGCGCGGTAAATCAGTAGCGGAGGCGGGATTTTCACCAAAAAAACATGTACTTTCCGCACTGAAAAAGATAAAATGTGACGCCTAAACAGTCCAAAGCCTACCCAGGATTAGACAAATAGGGTGCCAATGGTGAACAATACCTGGCATGCCGTCGGGGTTAATTACACACCCGCGGCACCTAGAGCACTCAATAAACCAGCGTGGCCTAGTCCAACACACAGCCACAGAACCAACGGAGCGTGAAAGTTTGGCAACTGATTACGATGCACCTCGCAAGCAGGACGAAGAGCAGAACGAAGAGTCCTACGAGGAGCTGAACGCCCGCCGTTCCGAGATGCAGTCCGGTGCGGTGGACGAAGACGAGAACAGCGCAGCAGAAAGCTTCGAGCTGCCCGGTGCTGACCTCTCCAACGAGGAGCTGAACGTTGTTGTTCTGCCCGCTCAGGACGACGAGTTCACCTGCGCATCCTGCTTCCTGGTGCGCCACCGCTCGCAGATTGCACGTGAAGAGGGCGGCCTGTCCTACTGCATCGAGTGCGAGGGCTAAAACTTTAGGGAAGGGCTAACACCCACCCGACATACACCTCATGACGGGGCGAGTGCCGAGTGCACCCGCCCCGTTGAGTATGTGCCGTTGAGCATGTGAAAGCGCGTATGCGAAAGCGCGCGCAAGAACAGCGCCGCGTTCGCCCCCAACACGGCACGCTGTGGCACGCGCTCAACGCGAACACACAACGAAAACACCCCGCAGTAGAGCCTCAACACAGCGCGAGGTGATGGCACAGACACCCGCGAAAGGTTAGAGTATTGACCATGATGACCCCCGTAAACGTCCACATTAAGCTGCTCGACCCCGAGCTGCCCGCACCCACCTACGCAAAGCCCGGCGACGCCGGCGCTGACCTGCGCTCCCGCATCGACTTCGAACTGGAGCCGGGCGAACGCGCCCTCGTCCCCACCGGCGTGGCAATTGCCCTGCCTGAAGGTTACGTTGGTCTGGTGCACCCGCGCTCCGGCCTGGCAACCAAGAACGGTATCACCATTGTGAACGCACCCGGCACCGTTGATTCCGGCTACCGCGGCGAACTGATGGTCACCCTGCTCAACACTGACAAGACCAAGTCCTTCCACGTGCAGCGCGGCGACCGTATCGCCCAGCTGATCATTCAGAAGTACGAGCACGCAACCTTTACCGTGGTGGACGAACTGGAACAGACCGAACGCGGCTCCAGCGGCTTCGGCTCCAGCGGCATCCACTAGTCTGCTCTCACCGCGAAAACCGCACGAGAGAAGAGAAGAAACCCCCGCACCCTGCGTGCGGTGAAAGTAGGAATACCATGTTCGGATTTGGTAAGAAGAAGCACGCCGAGGAGGCTGAAAAGGCCGCCATCGACAAGGCTGTCGCCGAAGAGATTGAGGAGACCAACGTCGAGGTTGAGGAGCTGAAGGAAGAGGAGAACTCTCCCGAGGTCATCAAGTACGACCGCGTCAACGGCCCGCACGATATTGAAGAAGTCACCGCCGAAGACCTCGAAGACTACGTCGACCTGGGTGCGCTGCGCATCAAGCTGCTCGACGGCATGAACCTGCGCCTCGAAACTGACGACGCAACCGGCGCGGTGATCGCCGCAACCATCACCCGTGACGGCGCAACCTTGCAGGTGCAGGCATTCGCCGCACCGCGCACCACCGGCATCTGGGACGACATCCGTCACGACCTGACCGAATCCGTCAAATCCCAGGGCGGCATCGTCGACATCTACGCCGGCGTATTCGGCGCCGAGATGCTGACCCGCCTGCCCGCCGTCACCCCGGACGGCCAGCCCGGCGAGCGCATCGCCCGCTTCGTGGGTGTGGACGGTCCCCGCTGGTTCCTGCGCGGCGTCATCTCCGGCGCGGCTGTGCTCGGTGACGATAAGGCTGCCGCCTCCGTGGAGGAAGTCTTCCGCACCGTCGTGGTGGACCGTGGCGACGACCCGCGCCCGCCGCGCGAGCTGCTGCCCATGACTCTGCCCGCCGACCTGGTCGTTGCGGCTGAGGAAGAGCCCGCCGTGGAGGAAGAGACCGAGAACGAGCACAGCAAGCTGCGCCCGATGCCTCGCCGCGGCCCTGAGATTACCGAGATTGGCTAATGCCTGAGTTTTCGAACTACCCGAGTGCGCTCGCGGTTCCTGAGGAGCAGATTCTTGCTCCCGGGTACCCCGAGCGCTTTCGCGTACGCCTTGCCGGACGCGTGGAGCAGGTGTGGTTGCCTGCCCTGCAGGATAAACCGATGTACCGTGCCGAGCTGGTGGTGGCTAAGTCGAAGCCCCTGCAGTGGTCGAGCCCGCTGGCGCTGATTGGTATGCCGATTGTGGAGCCGCCCGGTGAGGATTTCGAGGAGGAGTCTGAGGACCCCGAGAAGCAGCACCATCTGAACACGGCGTCTTTGGCGACCGTGGCGGTGCAGGAGCCGCACGAGGTGTCTTTCCCGCCCTATGCGCCGTTTAATCCGGGGGATAGGGTCATGCTCAAGTGGCAGGGCCAGCAGATGGTGCCCGGCGTGCATGCCGGTGCGCTACTGCGCTGTTCCGGGGTGGTGTCTGTGAGGGCGCATCAGCCGGTGATTTATAACCCGCGCTATGAGATTGTGCCGCAATTCTTTGTGGAGAAGGGAAAATATGAGCGCTGAGCAGTCTTCGACCCAGCCCGATCCGAACGCTAACCCTGTACCTAGCCCTGCAGATGCCCCGGCGCGGGAGGAGAATCAGCTGGCGCAGAGCCTAAGCGCCTCCATGGGCGCGAATATGCGCCGCACCGCTAACGGCGACGTGGATATTCTGCACGCTATTGGCGGCTGGCGCGGCCTGGTGGAATCCTCCCTGCCCGCGGTGGCGTTCCTGGTGCTGTTCACCGTGACGAAGGAGCTGAACCTGTCCCTGATTGCGGCGTTGGCTGCGGCGGGCGTGTTCACCCTGATTCGTCTGGTGCAGGGCTCTAAGCTGGTGAGTGCGCTGACCGGTCTGGTGGGCGTGGCGATTTGTGCGTTTGCCGCGTACCGTACCGGTAATGCGAGCGACTACTTTGTGGTCGGTTTCTGGACGAACGGCGTGTACATTCTGGCGTATCTGCTGTCGATGCTGGTGCGTTGGCCGCTGATGGGTCTGATTTTCGCGGTCATTCGTGGTGAGGCGCTGAGCTGGCGCCAGAACCCGGTGCGTCTGCGTCAGTACATGCTTGCCACCTGGATTATTACCGTGCTGATGATGCTGCGCCTTGCCGTGCAGGTGCCCCTGTACTTCGCGAATAATGTGGAGGCGCTGGGCGCGACCCGCCTGATCATGGGTCTGCCGCTGTACGCTTTGGGTGTGTGGCTGGCGTGGCGCGTGTCGGCTCCCGAGGAGGCGCCGGTGAGCGAGGACCCCGAGGCGCTGGATGCTGAAGAAACTGAGGTGCCCGGAGAGTCTGGAAGCTCCAAGAACCGCTAAATCACAGTCCGTGACTTCGTGAAATAGCTTCATAAAAGTAAGCGAAAGCCCTGGTACCCGTATGGGTGACCGGGGCTTTCGCCTCCTCAAAAACTTACGTCTAAATGCTATGCAAAAGCTTGCGCATAAACGCTTAGGCGAACAGTGCGCGGATCTGATCCTCACCGGCAATGGTCGTGATGAAGAACAGCTCGTCGCCGCCCTCAATCGCCACGTCGGCACTGGGCGGGATTGGCGCGCCGTCACGCAGAATCGCGGTGAGCACCGTATCAACGGGCCACTGCACGTGATCCACGCGGTAACCGATGACGGGGTGGTCATCCGGCACCGTGTACTCGGCGAGGGTTGCGCCGCCAGCCTGCAGGGTCAGCAGGCGCACCACGTCGCCGACTTCCACGGCTTCCTCAACGAGGGCGGTCATCAGACGCGGGGTGGACACGGCAACGTCCACGCCCCAGGAATCATCAAAAAGCCACTCATTACGCGGGTTGTTCACGCGCGCCACGGTGCGCGGCACACCAAACTCACTGCGCACCAGCAGGGAGACCATCAGGTTTGCCTTATCGTCACCGGTTGCGGCAACGACCACGTCCGCCTTGTTCGGGTGCACCTGGCGCAGCACGGACAGCTCGCAGGCGTCACCAATATGCCAGCGCACACCGGGCAGGTCGGCGCGCTTCTTGACTTCGGGCTTGGAGTCGATGATGGTCACGTCGTGGCCGTTCATCATGAGCTCTTTAGCGATGGAGGCACCCACGGAACCGGCACCAACAATAAGGACCTTCACTTACTTCTCACCTTTCGAGTGGTCACGATGGCGGCCGATGAGTTCGAGGGGGTCGGGCAGCTCCGGGGGAGTGTCACCGAGGTGGAATTCATGCTCGATGACGGGGCCGTCGTTGTGCTTCTGCTCGGCGGGTTTCTTCGGTGCGTGGGGACGCTTAGGGCGCTTTCTGTGGCCCGAGGCGGGGGCGTAGTCCCCCTCAGCTTCTGTTTCTTCGTCTTCAACGCGCGGTGGGTGGGAGAGGATGCGGGTTACGTCCGCAACGTCGTCGGTGCGCATCATGACGTGCACGCTGTCGCCCTGCTGGTAGGCGGAATCGGGGCGGGGGAGCATACCCTCACCGAATCGGGTGATGTAGGCGATGCGCACCCCGGCGGCACGTTCGATGCTGGTCAGGGCGTGACCCGCCCAGCCGTCGTCGAGCGGAATTTCGGTGAGCATGAGGCGGCCCGAGGGTTCGCGGAAATCGCCCTTGAGCGCCTGCTCAGGTAGCAGGCGGCGCAGCACCTGGTCGGTGGACCAACGCACCGAAGCGACCGTGGGAATACCCATGCGCTGGAAGAATTCGGCGCGGTTCGGGTCGTACACACGCGCCACAACGTTCTTCACCTTGAACATTTCGCGTGCCACACGGGCGGCAATAATATTCGAGTTATCGCCCGAAGAGACCGCGGCAAAAGCGTACGCCTCGGTAATACCGGCACGCTTGAGGGTGTCCTCATCGAAGCCAACACCGGTCACCAGGCGGCCCTCAAAGCCCTTACGCAGCGGCTGAAAGGCGCGTTCGTCCTGGTCGATGACGGCGACCGTATGCCCCGAAGCTTCCAGAGTGCGCGCCAACATGACGCCCACGCGCCCGGCACCCATAATGACGAAGTGAGGCATACAACCCTCCGAATGTGTTGATGTTTTGTGTCGATAAGGCGTTACCGCCTACCTCTACCAGTGTAATGGGCGGGTGAGCCTCCACGCCGATGCTCCGTGATATTCCGCTCGCCATGCCCACTATTCGGCTGAATAAAATTGAGCTTTGAAGCCGCGACCTATAGCCTTAACAGCGTGAGGAATCGTTGGGATAAGATGCGCATCGCCCTGACCGGCAGGCCGGTCAGCACGCGAAATCTTTCGGCTGTCAATCTGCCGAAGCGCTACGCCCTGCCTCTTTTCGGTGCCGACGGCATCTCTTCGGTCGCCTACGCCGCCGACCAGATGATTTTGACCCTTGCCGCCGCGGGTGCGTCTGCGCTCGCTTTTTCGCCCTGGATTGGTTTGGGGGTGGCGATGGTGGGTCTGCTGGTGATTGGCACGTACCGGTACAACATTAATCAGATTGCTTCTGAGGGCGATATTCAGCTGGTGCACCGCAAACTGGGTGCGCTGCCGTCGATTGTGATGGGCGCTTCGTCGCTGATGGACTATATGCTCACAGTGGCGGTGTCGATGTCTTCGGCGTCCTCGTTTTTGGTGGCGTTGTATCCGCAGATTCAGGATTGGCGCACGCACATTGCTGTGCTACTCATTGTCGCGCTGACGCTGTTTGCGCTGCGTGGCGTGCAGCTGCTGGGCAAGATTGCGTACTGGCCGCTGTACGTTTTCTTGGCGCTGTTAGGAGCGACCCTCATTGTGGGTTGGATTCGTGCCGCGACGGGTACCCTGCCGCTGGCTGAGTCGGCGACCTACGTGATTGCCCCCGAATACCACGATCATGCCCTGGAAGGCTTGGCGCTGGTGCTGCTTCTGGCGCGTTCGTTCTCCGCCGGTGTGGTGGCGTTCTCGGGTGTTTCTACGATCTCTAATTCGGTGAAGTATTTCCGCCGCCCGAAGAAATATAACGCGGCGGTCACCATGATGATGATGGGCCTAATCACCTCGGTCCTGCTGGTGAGCCTGCTCGGTTTTGCGGCGGCAACCCGCGTGCACATGGTGCACGATACGACCCGTTTCTTGTTCATTGACGGGCACGCGCCGGGGGAGTACTTCCACCAGAAGCCGGCGCTGTACCAGGTGGCTTTGGCGATTTATCAGGGTGTTCCGTTCTTCGCGCAGCTGCTGGTGTTTGCCACGGTGGGCGTGCTGATTATCGCCTCGCTGACTGCGTTTACCGGCTTCCCGGTGATTGCCTCGTCGCTGGCTGATTACCAGTACCTGCCGGTGTTCTTCCGCAGCATGGAATCACGCGGCCTGTATGCGAACGGTGTGCTGGCGCTGTCGGCATTCTCAATTTTCCTCACCACCGTTTTCGGCTCGGACGTGTACTCGCTGATTCAGCTGTACATCGTGGGCATGTGCCTGTCGATGGTGCTGGTTCAGCTGGCGGTGGTGCGCTACCGCATGCGTCTGCTGCGCATCACCCTGGCACAGATGCCGCGCCGCGCCCTGATTCGTGATATCGCTGTCTCTGTGGTGGGTGTGGTCGTAACCGCCGCGGTGCTGGTCATCGTCGTGGTGACGAAGTTCGCCGCCGGTGCGTGGCTCTCCCTTGGAATGATTGCCCTGATGGTTGGAGGTATGGTTGTGACTCGCCGCCACTACGATGCGGTGGATGCCGCCCTGGACATCCCCCTGAACGCCGAATCCGTTGCGGATGTGGCGGCCCTGCCTTCGCGTGTGCACGCCATCGTGTACGTGGAGCGTGTGCGCCGCCCGGTGGTTCGTGCCCTCTCCTATGCGCGTGCCGGTCGCCCCTCCACGATTGAGGCGCTGACGGTCAACAATGACCGGGCCGCCCTGGAGGTCGTGAAGAAGCGCTGGTACGCCCTCGGTATTCCGGTGCCGCTGTCGGTCATTGACTCGCCGTACCGTGACACGGTGGATGCTGTCGTCTCGTATATTCGCCGCCGCCGCAAGAAGTCACCGCGCGATATTTTGGTGGTCTACCTGCCGGAATTCGTGGTGGAGCACTGGTGGCAGCGTCTTCTGCACCGCCGCACGGTGCGCCGCCTCAAGCAGGCGCTTCTGCATGAGCCAGGCGTTATGACGGCAACCGTGCCCTGGGCGATGCACGAGGATGAGGTGTATGATGAGATTTTTGATCAGCGCCTGCAGGGTAAAGAAACTGCCAACGATTCGACCGCGGAGGCTGACGGTTCTACGGCGGCAGTCGCCCCGAACGTGACCCGTTCTGCCGGTGGTGGCCGCGAGCTAATCCAGAGTAACCGCCACGCGGTGTACCGCGGCCGCCTGCACGAGGCGGACGCTGTGGCGCGCGAGAAGAAGCGCTAGCCGTATCGGCTAAGCCGATTTCTGAGCCTCCGTACACCCCGTACGTAGCCTCGTACATCCCCTCGAATAGCGCCTGGACTTTGCCCTTTACGCCCTATTCGGTACCCCTAGCGGGGCGTCGGAATCGGAATAAAGATACAAACCGGTGTAAAATAGTTCACATTAAGTGATTCTTTAGGAGACAATGCTGTGACTCACACTGCTACCACGCCTGCCGCCTCCAAAAAAGTAGACGGATACAGCGTCGGGCAGACCCTCACCGTCACCTGTGAGGCACCCGCACACGGCGGCGCCTTCGTAGCGCGCACCGAACAGGGCGTCATCTTTGTGCGTCACGGCATCGTCGGCGAACAGGCTGAAGTGCGCATCACCGCAATCGGCCCCAAGCGCCGCTTCTACTTCGCGGACGTTATTTCCGTACCCGTACCCTCCCTGGCGCGCCGTGCCCACCCCTGGATTCAGGCGGATGCGCTCGCCACCGAAGAGGAACGCGCCGCAGCAACCGGCGTACCCGAACTACTCGGCGGCATGGAGTACGGCCACATCAACCTGGATGAGCAGCGACGCTACAAGACCGATATCGTCCGCACCCAAATCAACCGCCTGGGCGGCCTGCCCCTCGAATCGCCGTTGCTGACCAACCTCATGGTTGAAGAGCTGCCCCTGCGCGATAACAACGAGGGTCTGTCCTGGCGTAGCCGCGTGCGCTACAACGTGACCAAGGTCCGCGCGCACAATAGCGAAGAGCAGAACAGCGGCAAGAAGAGCCCCGCCGTCACCTGGCGCATCGGCATGCACCCCTACCGCGCCTCCCAGCCCGTACCGGTCATCGACTTTCCCCTCGCCGCCACCGAACTGCGCAACCTGCAGCTTGAGAAGCTGAACCTGCGCGGCGTACGCGAAGTCGAGGCAACCGTCTCCTCCCGCGGCAGGGTCCTCTTGCAGTTCATCGTCGACCCGCGCTTCTCCATCGAAGAAGTCGCCAAAGACATCGAACAGCAGGCATCTGACGCCTGGGGACTGCTCGCCAAGCGCAAAATCTCCCTCTTCTTCACCCCGCAGCCTACCTCCAACGGCAAGCCCAAGCGCCGCCGCCCCGGTTCCGCCCACAGCCCCTACCGCCGCGTACCCGAAGGCGACCAGCTGCTCGGCGCGGGTCTGCGCTCCGTCACCGAAGAAGTCACCTTCGGCTCCCGCCGCTTCAGCTACCAGGTGTCCGCCGGCGGCTTCTGGCAGATTCACCGCGCCGCCCCCTCCACCATGGTCGGAACCATGCTCACCATGCTCCGCCCGCAGGAAGGCGAATGCACCCTCGACCTGTACGCCGGCGCGGGTCTGTTCACCGCCGCGCTCGCGGACGCCGTGGGCGCCACCGGCACCGTGGTCAGCATTGAGGGCTCCCCGGTGACCCATAAGGATGCGCGCTCGAACTTCGCGCCGGATGGCTGCTCCCGCACTGAGAACTCTGCGGACACCCGCATTGAGGTGATTCGCGGCGACGTGGCACGTCACCTGGTGGACTTGAAGACCGCCCTTGAGTTTGGCGAAATCCCCGCCATTGATGCGGTGGTCCTTGACCCGTCCCGTGAGGGCGCGAACCGAACCACCTTGGAACGCCTGGATGCGCTGGACCCCAAGCGTATTCTGTATGTGGCGTGCGACCCGGCATCCCTGGGTCGTGACACCGGTATTTTGCGTGAGCTGGGTTGGGACATGGTGCAGCTTCGGGCGTTTGATATGTACCCGAATACGCATCATGTGGAGTCGGTGGCGCTTTTTGAGCGTGCCCCGGCGAAGCCTCGTCCGCGCCGCCGCCGCACCACGTAGCGCGCGGCTAGTTGCCGTAACAAAGAAGCAAATAATCGCTGTGTTGGGCGGGTTGGGTTGTTCACCAGCCTGCCCACTAGGGGTTATTTCAGGCTGTTTTCGCTCAACCCGGTGCGTCTTGCTCTGCGGGCGCATAAATCTGCTTTTTGGCACTGTAAACGGTAGAATCATTGAAGAACCAACGCACGGAATGAGCCGTGCCCCAACCTTGAGGAGTGTGGGTGTATGTCCGCTGAAAACGCATTGCCGCAGGAGGAGACCCCGAATAGCGCCGCCGGTGGCGCACCCACCGCTGACTACAGCATTGGCGATGGCGCCACTGCCAAGTTGCTCCCGGGTATTCAGTCCCCGGCGGACCTGCAGAACCTCAGCTACGAGCAGCTGGAGGAGCTCTCTAAGGAGATTCGCCAGTTCATCGTGACGAATGTGTCGGCGACCGGCGGTCACTTGGGCCCGAACCTGGGCGTTGTGGAGCTGACCCTCGGCATTCACCGTGTCTTCGAATCTCCCAAGGACAACATTCTTTTCGACACCGGCCACCAGTCCTATGTGCATAAGCTGGTGACTGGCCGTCACGCGTTTAAGACTCTGCGTCAGAAGGGCGGCCTGTCGGGTTACCCGGATCGCGGCGAGTCTGAGCACGACATTATTGCGTCTTCGCACGCCTCCAGCTCGATTTCGTGGGCTGACGGTATTTCTCGCGCGCACAAGCTCAACGGTGAAGACGACCGCTACACCGTGGTTCTCATTGGCGACGGCGCGCTGACCGGCGGCATGGCGTGGGAGGCAGTGAACAATATCGCTGCCGACCGCACCCGCAAGGTCGTGATTGTGGTCAACGATAACGGCCGCTCCTACGCGCCGACCATTGGCGGTTTCGCGAACCAGCTCTCTGAGCTCAAGCACGGTGTGCAGCAGCAGGTGGATCGTGTGCGGCTCGATCACCGCTACGACAACGCCCTGGATGCGGTGCGCATCGGTCTGCAGCGCGGCGGCCCCGTCGGTCAGATGGTGTACCGCGGCCTGCACGGCATGAAGGCGGGCATTAAGGACGTCGTCGTACCCAAGGGCATTTTTGAAGACCTGGGCATGAAATACGTGGGCCCCATTGACGGCCACGACCAGCAGGCTGTGGAGAACGCACTGACCGCGGCGAAGAACTACGCCGGCCCGGTGATTGTGCACGCCATTACCGAGAAGGGCCACGGCTACGCGCCTGCCCGCGCCAATGAGGACGACCAGTTCCACGCGGTGGGCCAGATTGACCCGCTGACCGGTGAGGACGTTTCGACCAGCACCTCCGAGTCGTGGACCGGCGTCTTTGGTCGCGAAATCGCGGATATTGCGGATGAGCAGGAGAACGTCGTCGGCATTACCGGCGCGATGCTCATTCCCGTGGGTCTGCGCGAATTCCAGAAGCGCCACCCCGAGCGCGTTATTGACGTAGGTATTGCTGAGCAGCACGCCGTGGCGATGAGCGCCGGCCTGGCGTACGGCGGCATGCACCCGGTGGTTGCCCTCTACGCTACCTTCCTGAACCGCGGCTTTGACCAGCTGCTCATGGACGTTGCCCTGCACAAGGCGGGCGTGACCGTGGTGCTGGACCGCTCCGGCATTACCGGCCCGGACGGTGCAAGCCACCACGGTATGTGGGATTTGGCGATGCTGCAGTTCATTCCGGGTCTGCACCTGGCGGCTCCGCGTGATGGCGCGACCCTGCGCGAAGAGCTGCGTGAGGCTGTAGCTATTAACGATGCACCGACCGTGATTCGTTACCCGAAGGGCTCCGTGGGTGAGGACATTCCCGCCCTGGAGCGTCGCAGCGACGGTGTGGACGTGCTGGCACGCACCGGTGAACCCCACCCGGAGACCGGTCAGCGTGACGTATTGTTCGTTGCCGTGGGCGCTATGGCTCGCGTGGCTCTGGAAGCCTCGAAGGTGCTTGCCGCCGAGGGTATCCAGTCCACCGTGGTTGACCCGCGCTGGGTGATGCCGGTGCCGTCTTCGGTTATTGAGCTGGCTCGTGATCACCGTATTGTGGTGACCATTGAGGACGGCGTGCGTTCCGGCGGCGTGGGATCGCGCATCCGCCAGGAAATGCGTGCGGCTGGCGTGGATACCGCGCTGAGCGAGCTGGGTCTTCCTGCCGAGTTCATTCCGCACGCTTCCCGCGAGCAGATTCTTGAGGAAGTCGGCCTGACCGCGGAGACCATTATCGCGGATCTGCGTGCGCAGCTGGCTGGCGATAAGGTGCCGTTCGCTCGTGAAGAGGGCCAGAAGCCGCGCCACACCCGCTAAGCGGTCGTACCTGAAATGTGCCGCCTGAGCTTCTCTCAGTAGCGTGCCGCAATAGCAAGCGCTCAATGACAAGCTGCTCAATGACAAGCACAGTATAGACAGACAGAAGCCCCGCCCATTGTGATGGGCGGGGCTTTGCCGTACGTCTTCTGAACTACAGGTTTTAGGAATCCTTATTGGTGTGGGTGACGAAAATCTTGCCGCCCTTCACCTGCACTGGGTAGCTGGTCAGAGGCGCCTCCGCAGGGCCGTGCACTACCGAGCCGTCAGCTACGGCGTACTCGGAACCGTGGCAGGGGCACACGATGCGGTTGGAGTCCTGCACCTGCACCTGACAACCCTGGTGGGTGCACACGGTGCTGAACGCCTTGTATTCGCCCGAAGAGGGCTGGGAGACGATAACGGTCGTGGAGCCGTGGGTCAGCTTAGCCGCCTTGCCTACGCCCACGGCGGAGGCGGCGCCCATCTCTACGCTGCCTTCGGGTACGGTGACGTTGGAGTCACCTTCAGCGCAGGAGGCGAGCAGCGCACCGGATACGACGGCACCGGTGATGAGGGTTGCGCGGCGGGAAAAGACGCGAGCAGAAGATTCAATCTCTGCGGTATCGACTGCGGTGTCGACGGCATTAGATTCGGTAGCGTTAGATTCGACGGCGGCAGATGCAGTGGGGGAGGCGCATGCCTTCTGAGAGCGGCAGCATCCGTTGGGTGCGGGCATGGTGGTTCCTTTCGTGTACTCTCTCCACACTATGCCGGTTTGGGATAAAAATCGAATGAGAGCAGGCTAAGCTTCGTTCACGTTTGCTCCCGAGACAACTCCTGAGGCAAAATCCTGAGGCAACTCCCGAGGCACAAAAATGCCGGTCGGGTGGTCGCATCAGCAACACACCCAACCGGCACACACATCTATTCAGCGTTAGAGAAATCTACCCCAAGTGGCGGGCAAAAATCGGCGCGATCACGGGGGCAACCAGACCCGTCTGCCACGAACGCGCACCGTACTCGGCGAGTGCATCCCGCAGGGTCTGCTCGTCAAAACGAGCCGGCGGCTCCCAGCAGAGGCGGCGAACATAATCGGTCGTGATCAGGTTCTGCGCCGGAATGGTCAGCTCCTCAGAGAGCTCATCAATTGCCTGACGAACCTCGGTGAACAACGCCAAGTTCTCGGGGCGCTTAGACTCCCACGCCTTCAACGGCGGCGGGGCAGTCGACGGCAAAGTGAACGGTACAGCGTTCTCACCGCGTGCCGCCGCGGCAATAGCACGCACCCAGCGCGGGCCCTCACGACGCAGACCGCGCGTCTGAAAACCGGGGATCGCCATGATGGCGGGAACGTTACGCGGCATGGTGCGTGCCGCCTCCACAATCGCAGAATCAGGTAGCAGACGCTTCGCGTCGACGTCCTTCTTACGTGCCAGCGAGTCACGCTCAAGCCACAGGTTACGCAGCGCCGTCAGCTGCTTGACCGAACGCAACATCGTGCGGCCCTTCGTCTTACGCCAACGCTCCGGCTGATCCGTCGGATCCTTCACCGGGGTCTTGCACAGGTACTCAAACTCCTCCAGAGCGTACTGCAGCTTACCCTGCTGGCGGAGCAAATCCTCCAACGCATCACGCAAATCAATGAGCACGTCAACGTCCAGCAGAGCATAGTTCAACCAGGATTCCGGCAGGGGGCGGCGCGACCAGTCTTCCTTCGAGTGCTTCTTCGCCAGCTTATAGCCGAGAAGCTCCTCAACGGTCGCACCCAGGTTCACGCGCTCCAGACCGGCAAGACGCGCACCAAGCTCCGTATCAAACAGACGGTTCGGGCGCATACCGAGCATATCCAGGCTCGGGAAGTCCTGAATTGCGGCGTGAATAACCCACTCAGCATCCGCCAGAGCATCGTTAATAATGCGCAAATCCTTAAACGCCTCAGGGTCAATCAGGTACAGCTGATCTTCACGCTTAAGCTGCACCAAAAAAGCACGCGAACCGTAGCGGATGCCCTGGGCACGCTCCGTATCAACAGCCACCGGGCCGGACGCCGCCGCCAACTGCTCAGCGGCACGACGCAGACCGCTCTCAGTGGTGATGAGAGTCGGAATCGGTGAGGAAGGGGCCTCCAGAGGAACAACGTCCGGAACTTCGATACCGTGAAGGGTCAGCTGAGGGGTGCCTGCGGCATTCTGTTCAGCTGCGGTACTCATGCACTCAATCCTTTTCCTCTGTCTGATTCGACGCGCCCACACGATGCGCCAAATGCCCGGGTAGGCGTACGCCCGAGCAAACACGAGCCCGGGCGAGGTGGCGTGCCCGCGAAGGCACTACGCCATTCTACCCGCCCGAGCCTAAAGCCTCGAATTTAGAGAGACTCACAATAAGGGGCTCACCGGCGTGCCCGCTGGGGGCATTGGCGGGGTCTATTCGGTGGATTCCGCCTCGTCAACCGGAGTATCACCAGGCTGTGCTTCACCAGCCGGGGTCAGCGTCAGACACACCGAATTAATGCAATACCGCAAATCCGTGGGAGTCGGGTAGCCCTCACCCTCAAACACGTGACCCAGGTGCGAATCGCAGGCGGCGCAACGCACCTCCACACGGCGCATACCGAACGTCGTGTCCTCCAGGTAACGCACACGGTCCTCAGCCAGCGGCGCGAAAAACGACGGCCAACCACAATGCGAATCGAACTTCTGATCAGAACGGAACAGCTCCGTACCGCAGGCACGACACGAATACACACCCTCCGTGTGGGTGTTCCAGTACTCGCCCGTGAACGCGCGCTCGGTGCCGCCCTCACGCAGAACAGCGTACTCTTCAGGCTTGAGCACTTCACGCCAGTTCTTGGCGATAGCACCCACGCCGGGTAGCGAATTGCCCATCATGACTCCTTCAGTTTGCTCTCATGCCCAGGCTCTTACGGCTCACATAACGCCGCGGCCGGGCGGATTATTCCCGCTACGCGCGGACTAAGCACGGATGTCAGCGTACTTGCCGTTGGTGAGCTTCAGCAGGTCGTCCGGGGCGAGCTCAACATCCAGGCCGCGCTTACCGCCAGAAACCATGATCGTGTCAAAAAGCTGCGCAGACTCATCGAGCAGGGTGGGGGAGGGGGTCTTCTGACCCAGCGGAGAAATACCGCCCACCACGTAGCCTGTGCGGCGCTCGGCGACCTTCGGGTCGCACATGGAGGCGTTCTTCCAGCCGAGGGCTGCGGCGGCCGCCTTCACGTTGAGCTTGCCAGAGACCGGCACGATTGCGACCGCGAAATCCTTCTCATGCACGATCAGCAGGGTCTTGAACACCTGCTCCTCGGAGGCACCGAGGTTCTTCGCGGCTTCTTCACCGAAGGAGGTGACGCCCTCAACATGCTCGTATTCACGCATCTGGAAGGGGGTGTTCGTCTCGGTCAGCAGTGCTACGGCGGCGGTTGCTGCGCCGCTCTTCTTACCTTTAGTTTTCTTAGCCATAGATACCATTTTACGGAAGTCACCACGCGCCGATACCTATGCGCTGATACCTATGCGCCGAGAAGCCACATGTGTTTCGAGAAGCCACAATAATGGTGGCTTCTCGAAACACATGTGGCTTCTCAATGGTTATGGGGTTATTTCAGTAACCCTTTTTCCTTCAGCTGCTCTTGAGAAAGCGAGCCAACGACAGTCCAAAATCCATCTGAATATTTGAGAATGTAAGCGCCGTTATCGTCCCCTTCGGCAGTATTTTTGTCTTCGGTATATGACCCGTCGGGTTCAACATACATTACGAATTCCCAAATGTGTTCCAGCATGAGAATGTATTCTTTAGTTTTTTCATCATAGATAAAACGCCAAAAATGACGTTTGTCTACGTTCTGAGGTAGCCTTTAGGCTCCCTTTTTTCTTAGTAAATACCGATGAGTAATTGCATGCCAAGACTAGTCAGGATGATAGCAATCCAGCAAAGGGCTCCAAGAAGAATGGATTTTCCACTGGATTTGATCATAGCAATGAGGTTGGTTTTGAGACCAATAGCACTCATAGCCATGATGATGAGGAATATGGAGAGTTGTTTGAGAGGTGAAAAGAAGCTAGTGCTGACACCGAAAGATGTGAGAAGAGTAGTTAGCAGAGAAGCTAGGATAAAGTAGAGAATGAAAACGGGGAAGATTTTTTTTAAGCTTCACTCCTTGGTTGTTGCCTTGTTGACGGCTTTGCCAATAATAGGAGAGGAAGAGAACGATAGGGATAATAGCTAGAGTACGTGTCAGCTTGACAATAGTTGCAGGCTCAAGAGTGTTTGCATTGTAAAGACTATCCCAGGCACTAGCAGTAGCTGTCACAGAGGAAGTATCGTTGACCGCAGTACCCGCAAAGAGAGCAAAACCTTCGTTGGAAAGATGGAGCCAAGAACCTAGAGTTGGAAAGATAAGAGCTGCCAAGACATTGAAGAAAAAGATAACAGAAATGGCTTGGGCCACTTCTTTTTCCTTGGCGTGAATAACAGGAGCAGTCGCTGCAATGGCAGAACCGCCACAGATAGAAGAACCTACACCGACCAAGGTAGCAAGCTTTGTATCCAGATTAAAAAAGCGTTGGAAAAAGAAAGCAATAATTAAAGCGATAGAAATGGTCGAAATGATGACAGGAAGGGAAGATTTTCCAACTGCGAAAACTTGTGAGATACTGAGTCCAAACCCAAGCAAAATAACAGCATACTGAAGCAATTTTTTGGAGCTATAAGTCAAACCGGCATCCAGTTGTGTATAGGAAGTGAGAAAGGGATGGAGAATCATTCCGATAAAAATGGCGAAAACAGGTGCTCCCACAACAGGCAGAAATCCTCCTAAAACCCAAGAGATGATAGAAATGATCAGACAGACTGACAGCCCTGCCCAATTTTTTGATAGAAATGACATAAAAACCTCCGAAAATAGATACTCCTTATTATAGTCTTATTTGGTAAACTAGAAAGTAGGAATACAGACCCAGTCCGGGGAGCGCACCACCTCAGCCTCCGCGCTGATAAAGGCCTTCGATATCCTTGAGGAACTTAATATCCTTCTCGTAGGTATCCAGCATAGAGGGCCATACATACTGCATGTCACCGGTCTGAATACCGTAGTTACGGGCTCTGACCCAATCGGTCATCATCTCACGAAGACCAGCAAAGGTTTCAGGGTACTGTTGCGGCTTAGCCTTCGGAAGAGGGACGTTCTGAGCTATACCGTATGCATCAGCTTTGCGGTACTCGCCGTCGGGTGCTTTAGAATTACCTGAATACCCGCGAGTTACTCTCGGAGTAGCACTCGCCGAAGGCGAGTCAGACGCCGCTGCAGACGCCGAAGCCGACTCACTCGGGGCGGCGGAGGCGGTGGCTGCCGCCTCATTAGCCGTCTGCTGGCCGCACGCCGCAAGCAGGGCACCAATGCCCATAAGTGTGCCGCCGCTCAGCATCGCGCGGCGAGTAAGAAGAATGGAAGTCATGGAAATACATTCCTCGTATCGGTGTGAAGTGTGAATAGGTGGCTGGCTAGAAACCGGAAGACTAAACAGCCGAAGGGAATAACCCCGATAGCTGAGAAGCCACATGTGTTTCGAAAAGCCACGAAAGAAGTGGCTTCTCGGCGAACATGTGGCTTCTCAACGTAAGACCCGCGGCGGGCTTTACATATCGGGCCAGTCGCGGTGCAGCGAATACTCCGTATCCCCGTCACCGTTATCGTTGAGGTGCCAACGCTGGCCGGTACGGATATCGGCCTTGCGTAGGCGAGGGTTCGGGTTATCCTTCTTACCCATGGTCGGATCATTCTTGCAGCCCCAACGAGTGTCGTCATAGCTGCAGTCGCCAGCCACGCGTCCCACATCGGTCCACCAGACACGGATCAGCAACGGATCGACAGTTTCCTTCGTCAACACGACATCCAGAGCATGCCAGTCACCGCCGTTCACACGGAAACGACCAGAGTAAGAGACCGTTGCGTAGGCATGGAAGTTGCCCGACCGCTGATACGCATAACTGGTTGCGGTCTTGCGTGGCTCTTCGCCGCGTGCCCTGCTGACCGGCTTGCCCATGGTGTAGAAGCTGCCCTCGTCACCGTTGCCGTATTGGATGGTCATCTGGGTGGGGTAGGATTCCATCTCTACGTGGCCGATCATGAGGTCGCCTTCCCATCGTGCGGTGGGTGCGTCGACGTAGAAGTTGACGGCCTGGTTCTTATAGACGTTAGGGTTATCTTCGCCCTGACCAGAGCCAAGGTTATAGGACTGCTTCAGTACAGGGGCCTGGATATCGGTTTTAGCGAATTGGTCCTCAACTTCTTGGAGCATTTCTTCAGGAGAAGGGCCCTTGGGTTGCGCGGGGTCATTAGAGGTGAGAGTTTTGGTATCAAGTGGCTGGCAATATGTTCCTAGTCCTGTTTTCGGATTGTAATTTACCTCTTCGCCACTAATAGGCATCTCACGGATACGGCTGTATTTACCAGGTTGTCTTCCCGCTGCAAGACATTCCGCTTCACCTTGCTTGCGCGCATTACCTTTGGGAATATACATAGGCTGCCCCAAGTTGTCTTTTACTTCGTCATAATTTCTACGGAATTCTTCTTCCTTCCGCTGGTTCTCCGCTTCTATTTCAAGGGATGATTTAGCGGCAGGTGAGTCTATCCTAGTATCTAGGGTGCCTTTCCTCGCAAAGTTTTGTTGTGGAGTCTTTTCCTTAGTGAGGCATATAGCATGGCCGTTATCGCTACTGCATTCCTGGCTGTTCGCAGGAGGAACGCTCATAAAAACAGATGATGTGATAACAGCAAAAGTGAGTATATATGCACTTCCCATTTCTCTGATATGGAACATGCTATTTCAACGACCCTTTTTCCTTCAGCTGCTCTTGAGAAAGTGAGCCAACGACAGTCCAAAATCCATCCGAATATTTGAGAATGTAAGCGCCGCTATCGTCCCCCTCGGCCGTATTCGTGTCTTCGGTGTATGACCCGTCGGGCTCAACATACATTACGAATTCCCAAATATGCTTCAGCATAAGGGTGTATTCTTTAGTTTTTTCATCATAAATAAACTGACCATCGAGCTGATATTTGTCGAGACCATTAATGATCCATCCGCCGCGCTTATAAAGGCGTTCGACATATCCGTAGAATTTTTCTTCGTCAGTTTCTGGTTTCACATATGCTTTAGCGTATTCGCAATCACCCGTCTGGACTGCATAGTTGTGGGCTATAGTCCAGTCGTTGATCATGTTGAGAGCGCCCTCCTGAGTTTCGGGGTATTGTTTCCGGCTCGGGGGCTTGGGTACGTTTTGCGCGGGTCCGTAGCCGTCGGCTTTACGGTATTCGCCGTCGGGGGCTTTGGACTGTCCAGAGTAGCCTCGGATAGTAGACGAGGTTGCCGAAGCTGATGCAGATTCAGAAGCTGCCGCAGATGCCGAAGCGGTCTCACTCGGCGCCGCGGAGGCGGTGGCTGCCGCCTCGTTATTTGCCTGCTGGCCACATGCCGCAAGCAGGGCACTGAGTCCCATGAGTGCGCCGCTACCCAGCAGGGTACGGCGGTTGAAAATGGTCGAATCCATAGAAGATACGCTCCTATCATCGGTGACGGTGTGTTATTTAGTTGCTAGTCAGACCGTTATTCACAGGTCAAACTGACTGCCGGAAGAAAAACAGCCCCGTAGCGCGCCCAACAAACGCATCAATGCGCTATGGAACACTACAGTTACCACCCTACCGCATGTTTGCGGTCGTTTGCATTCTTTTGGGTGCTACAGCGACGAAACATCACCATACGAATACCTCAATGCTTTATGCATCAAATAAGTACCTGCACGCAAAGAATTTACATGTAGCGGTGAGTGTTCCCCGATAAAAGAATTCCCGCAGCAGACCAGGGGAGAGGGCCGCGGACCAAAAGAATGAACAGCAAGCTAGGGGAGTAGACAGTAGGGTGGAGAAATAGCCGATAGGTTAAGGGAATATTCGATAGGCTATTGCCTCCTCCGCGGGTATAAAACCCACGGCGAAGACACTAACCTATCGAACGCAGCACCCCGTCCGAGATAGAACCAGCCAACGACGTCCCCGCCTGAAGCAAACCCCGGCACATCCTCACCCTGCTCGCCTCCGTATCCCCGCACAGCACTTACACACCCAACACACCCACATCCCACTCCCTCCCCGTGCCCGCAATGTGGCGGGCAACTCATGCGACTCACGCGGGGTGTTAGACAGTACTACACTTAAAGCGGAAGTCACATCGCCGTCACTGAAGAAAAGAGTTTTTGTGCCCACCACGACCGTACACTTGACCGACCGCATCCCTCGCGTTTCTGCTGATGAGTTGCTGGCGGGTTTCCGCCCCTCTGAGCGTTTTGGCGAAGTGTCTTTTGATAGCTACATTCCTGATCCGAATCAGCCGTCGCAGGCTGAGGCTGTGCAGAAGCTGAAGGATTTTGGCGACAAGATTAATGGTGGCGGCGCTGGTGCCGGTTTCTTTGGTCGCCTGTTTGGGGGCAAGAAGAAGGATTCGACGAAGGCTGGCCTGTACCTTGACGGCGGTTTTGGTGTGGGTAAGACTCACCTGTTGGCGTCGCTGTGGCATTATGTGGATGGCCCGAAGGCGTTCGGTACTTTTGTGGAGTACACGAACCTGGTGGGTGCGTTGACGTTCCGTAAGACGGTTGAGGCGTTGAGCAGCTACAAGCTGGTGTGTATTGACGAGTTTGAGCTGGATGATCCGGGTGATACTGTGCTCATGTCTCGTCTGATGCGTGAGCTGGCGGATGCTGGCGTGAAGCTTGTGGCGACGTCGAACACGCTGCCTGGTGCGCTGGGTGAGGGCCGTTTTGCGGCTGAGGATTTTAAGCGTGAGATTCAGGTGCTTGCTTCGCAGTTTGAGGTGCACCGTGTGGATGGTGAGGATTTCCGTCACCGTGGCCTGCCTGCTGCGCCGGAGCCTGTTGCTGATGATGCGTTTGATGCGAAGGTTGAGGAAGTGTTCGGCGGCCAGACTGTTGGCGTTGATAACTTCGCTGACCTGGTGGAGCATCTGGCGAAGGTGCACCCGTCGCGTTACCGTCAGCTGATTGATGGCCTGGATGGTATTGCGTGGCGTGATGTTCACCCGATTACTGAGCAGTCGGTGGCGCTGCGTTTTGTGGTGTTGGCTGACCGCCTGTATGACAAGGACTTGCCGATTGTTTCTTCGGGTGTGCCTTTTGACAAGGTGTTTACCGAGGAGATGCTGGCTGGTGGTTATCAGAAGAAGTACTTCCGTGCGGTGTCTCGTTTGACTGCGTTGGCTCGTGAGGGCATGCTCGGCGAGTCTGAGTAGCTGCTGCTTGACGCTGCGAAACCGTGCAGTGTGAATGCGTGAACTGCGCCGAAAAGTTTTATAAGTGAAGACCCCCGCCGGATGCTCCACGTGAGGATCCGGAGGGGGTCTTTGTTTGTCTTGGCTAGTCTTCGTTATCAAGCTTGAAGCTCTGCAGGCCTAGCTGGGTGCTGTACACCAGCTCGTGGTCGCAGAGAATATACGAGTACACGCCTGCTTCGACCTCTTCGAAGGGCAGGATGAGCTGCCCCTCCAGCATGAATGATTTCTGCCAGTTCTCGATGCGTTCCTT
The DNA here is from genome assembly GCF_019334805.1 of Rothia mucilaginosa. Lineage (NCBI taxonomy): Bacteria > Bacillati > Actinomycetota > Actinomycetes > Micrococcales > Micrococcaceae > Rothia > Rothia mucilaginosa. The sequence continues at coordinate 304,802 of NZ_CP079822.1, read as the reverse complement.
CTCCAGCTGGTCGAGTGCAGCGTCGAATCGGAGTATCCCACCCCTGACGCGGTGGTTGGGTGCATCTGAGTACTGGTAGGGGAGTCGAATCGATGAAGCCGCAAGTTGCATGCTCTGCCAGTAAGTCGGTGGGTCATCGGCTGAAGCGTCAAAGCAGAGAGAATCAGCCTCGTCTGTACCGTTGATGGAAGGCAAGAGTCGGTAGTTTTTAATCGCGCTCTTGGGATTGCCCGGCTGGTTCCGTTCTACCACAATTGCGATAACTTCCAGGGACGCGTCGGTGTCGCGAACCTTTGCCTCGCCGATTTGTTCGTCAGAGAATCGCCGGTCGTTGGATTGGAGAAGACTCTTCATGCAACCCGCCATGGTGTACTCACCCTGAGGCGCGCAGAGCAGATAGCCTTCAGCTCGGGCCTTGGCTTGTTCTTTACCCTTCTCGTATTCCTGCTTGGCGTTCTCGTAGATTTCTGCCCAGGCACTAGGAATCTTAGTAGACGTATTTTCCTGGTAGGTCTTCTGCACCAGCGGACTGATGTCCGCAGGAATTCGAATCGGCTCACCGTCGAAGTGGGGGAGTAGCTGTGCGTAGCTGCTGAGCAGAATCATCGGCTCATAGACTGCTTTGGATCCACGCGGGAAGTCGGGTGCCTCAATGTGCGAGCCGAAAGTTTCAACTCCTCGCACGTAGCACACCGGCTTGCGGTATGCGGGGGTGCGTTCCGAGCTGCTGCGGCTATCGTGACGGTGTAGACGTCCCATGCGCTGAAGTACCAGGTCAACCGGCGCGAAGTCGGTAATCATCACGTCAAAATCCAGGTCAAGTGACTGCTCGATGACCTGCGTACCCACCACAATGAGGCGGTGCGGGCGCGAGGAATCCTCCCCGTCAGCTTTGCTGTAGTGTGCCTTCTTGCCGAGCTTGGAGACAAGAATTTCTTCTTGTTCGGCGCGGTGTGTGGCGGTAAAGCGAGAGTGCGTGAGGATTACGTGCTCTTCACCGAACCGTTCACTCAGAAATGCGTGCATTTCCTGGGCTCGGCCAACGGTATTGCAGATGACTGCGGCGCATCCGTGGTCATTGGCGAGCGGTTCGAGCACGTTCAGGACGCTTTCGGGGCTGTCGTCAATGAGTTTCAGCTCGATTTCGGTTTGCTCTACGGGCTGTTCAACCTTCCATTTCTTGGGAGTTCCGTTGTCTTCGGCGGTGAGCGTGTGGACGACGGGGTAATCCAGATCGAGGAAGGGTTCTTCGGACGCTTCCGGCTTAGGTGCTGCCTGAATACCTGCGAGTCGAGCTTTCATTTTCGCCATCAGGTCATTCTGTGATGGGGGAGCAGGAGCAGCTACTTTGTTCGGTTCTGCTCCAACCTTCAGACCCTTGGCATAGTGCTCCATGAGATCATCACGAGTGGCTGACGGCAGGGTCGCTGACATGAGAATGACGGGCGCATTCATTTGACCCATCCAGTAGAGCGCAGTAGAAAGGTATTGGTTCATGTATGCGTCGTAGGCGTGAACCTCATCAATGATGATGACCTTAGACGCAAGCCCAAGGTATCGGAGCATCACATGCCGTGCTTGCAGAGCGGTCATGAGAACCTGGTCGATGGTGCACACAACGAAGCTGGAGAGAAGTCCCTTCTTTGTACCGCTGAGCCAGCTGTGTCGCGCGAGGGACGTTCCGGGGCGTAGCGTTTTTCGGTTGTTTTCTCGCCCGGGGGTAGAAGACTCGTCGAAAATATCTGCTTTGGAGAGTGCCTCATAGGACTTGTTGAACCGGTTCTTGGAATGACCCAGGAACATGGAGTGCGGCTCAATAGGTCCGCCGTGTTCTTGCGCCACGTTATTTGTCTGGTATTCCACCCATTCGATAACACGGTCAAAGAGGGCATTAGAAGTTGCCTGAGTTGGTGCAGCAAAGGCTACACCGGTGCGACCGGTTGCCTGCGCAAGGAACTCGGCAGCAATAAGACCGGCTTCGGTCTTACCTTGACCCATGGGTGCTTCGATGCACATCATGCCGCCGCTTTGCATGGAGCGTGCCGCTTCGACTACGACTTCCTGCATGGGGCGTAGGGTGGGATTCTTCCACCCAAAACGGGATGCGTAGAGATTAACTGCAGGTGCGCCGGGGTGGGTATCCAGCGCGGCGATCCAGCGTTGTTCAAGCCCGAGAGCTTGCCAGCCGATGCGCGCTCGCTGTTCCTGTTCGGCTGAGCCGAAGGTTCCCATGGGGAAGAAATCAGGGTTTGAGGCAATCCAGTCTGACATGATGACGAAACCGGTAATGCAGAACTGCACGGAGACGGGGATAACCTGTCCGTGCTGTGCTAGCTGCTGTAACGCCGAGGATGCACCGAAACGTTCCAGTGTGATGTCGTAGAGTTCCTGCCAGGTGGCATGCCATTTGGGGGAGAGACGCTCCAAAATGACGTTGCTCAGTTCAGTGGATGCAGAGAGGTAGTCTGCTGGTGTGCCGTGGTGCGCGCCGGAAATACTTGCAAGAGTTTCAGCGACTTTACTCGGCATGCCCTCGATATTGTTGGTGAGCAGATGAATGAGAATACTCTGGCTGTACTTGCTATGGGGGCAGCGCATACCGCTAGTGGGGGTCACAAGGTCTTCAGGGAACTCAAAGTCCTGCTGCTCGATACGCTGACGGTATATAGCGAGGTTTTCGTCGCGTCGTGCATCGAGCTGCCCGGAGAATTCGGGGGTTGCTTTGCCCATGTCGTGGGTGGCGGCGAGCCAGCATACAAGTGCGCGCGTATCTTCCATAGAAAGGTGGAGGTGCTCACTAAAACGCTTCTGCAGACCGGGGGCGAGCCACGTATCCCAGAGGCGGGCGGCAACAGAACCAGCATCGAGCATGTGCTGAACGAGGGAGAGGCCGCGGGTAGGGGAGTCCTTGTCTCCTGTTTTTGCCCAGAATGATGCCGTTTCAGGTGTTGAAAGATGCTCAGGGGCGGGTGCCATGATTCTCCTTAGACGATAGACTAGTGCGTACTTCGCTGCGGTGCGAGGCGTATGTTCCCCGAAGCAGACGGGGATGAGCCAATGTGGTTATTGACAGTTGGTTTGAGTTGTTCCCTGCGTCAGCGGGGATTCTGCTTTCTCTCTCGGTTAAGCATATCAAAAATATTAAACATGTGATTAATACAGTTGATTTTCTTGACTTAACCTTCTTGATGGTCCTATGATGAACTCAACAAGCCAATGAAGGCTCTTCAAAGAACCTACTGACAAGGCTTAATTACCTGGTCTACTCTCATTGTGGACCAGAGTCCGATATTGTGCTCGCTTGTTCGTCATTCGACAAGGAGCTGATTTCAAAGAAGAAAGGAGTGGGAATGGTTGTCATGGAAGAACCTAGGTTCAATCTTGTAGATGAAGCATGGATTCTTGCCCGGCTTAAGTCGGGCGAAGTAGTCGAGCTGTCTCTGCGCGATTATTTCAAACGGGTGTATGAGATTGACCGAATTCAATCGGATAACCCGCTGACGGATACTGCAATTTTTGGTGTCGTGCTCGTGATTTTTGCTCGTGCATCCTTCCTTGCAGACAGTATCGATACCTCTAATGGTCCGGCCCAATGGATTCGCCAGATGCGTGAGCCTGACGCTAATAACCTGGCTGCTGTTCTGGGATACCTTGAAATTTTCAAGGATCGTTTCTGGTTGGTAGGCGGCGAGCGCCCCTTTATGCAGGTGCATGATTTGCATACGGCAAAGGGGGACACGAAGCCTGTTAGTCGCTTGGTTTTGGATTCTGAAAGCGAGTACTTCTCGCAGCGGGCTGAGGTGACATTGAAGTCTCTGAGCTTTGCTGAAGCAGCTCGGTATCTCGTAACGCTTCATGCCTACGACTACTCAGGTATTAAATCTGGTGCTGTAGGTGACCCCCGTGTTAAGGGTGGCAAGGGCTATCCTCTGGGCGTTGGCTGGTACGGCGCCACCGGCAAGGTGATTGTTCACGGCGCCAACATGATGGAAACCTTGCTGTACAGCCTGGACTACGAGCAGTTGACCGATAAAGAGTCATTCGAACAAGACGTTCCAGTTTGGGAACGTGCTGAACCTGATACCGCAGCACCGCGTGCATACACTGGTGGTCCTGCGGCTCAGTACAAGGACCAGCCGGTGCCCGCGAGCGGTATGTGCGAGATTTTGACCTGGCAGTCACGTCGCATCCGTCTGCATCATGACGGCAATCGTGTGACTTCGGTACTTATCTCCAACGGTGATAAGTGGCTTGATCGCAATACCTATACTGACCCTCTGACGGGGTATCGGTACAGCAAGAATCAGTCGTCAAAGACCGAACAGGTATGGATGCCGCAGACTCACGCGGCTGAACGTACCCTGTGGCGTGGTGCTGATGCTCTGCTGACTCGTCTTACCCCGGAATCTGAGAAGCAGAATAAGCCTGCTCCCGTGATTCGTCAGCTGGGTTCGGGAAGGTACTTCCCGACCGATGCGGAGGTACAGGTTCAGCTGGTGGGTGTCGAATACGGTACCCAGAGCTCCATCATCGAGAACATTATTTCTGACTCTATGACTCTTGAGCTTTCTCTGCTGACTGATGAAGGCGTGAGTGCGTCCCAGATGGTTCGCGAGAACATCCAAACCACCATGGACGCGGCAATCGCTCTTGGGCAGTTTGCTGGACAGCTTCTACAAGCGGCAGGTCGGGAATACGAGTTCCGTGCGGATGCTACTGAAGCTCTCCTGAACCGTATGGAAGATGCTTTCCGCCTCTGGCTTGCAGATCAGCGAGCATCGGAAGATATCGCTGAGAAAAAGAAGGAGTGGCAAAGCCGTGTACGTGCCGTAATCACGCAAGAATCAGACCTTCTTAAATACAACGCTGGCCCCAAAGCCATGCTGGGTACCTTCGGTAAGGACCCTGCTGGTAATGAAGTTCTCTACAATGTTGCGCGTGCGGATCGCCTGCTACATGCTCGCCTGCGTAAGATTATTCCCCTGGCTTACCAGGACTCTACATCTCACTCTGACAAGGAGGAAACCAATGAGTGATTACACCGCGCAGGATGAGCTACAACGTTTCGTCGTGGCAAAAGTGATGCGCCTGTACCACCAGAAAAGTAACGGTGTCTCAGCAGCCACGGCTCAGCTTGCTCAGCTTCGCCGAGGTGTGGGTGCATCGCCCTTTCAGTACCCGGAACTCTTAGGAATCATCCTGGAAAAGGAAGATGGCACTGAAGGTATTCCTGAACAGTACCGAGGGAGGGGAGACCAGCCGAGTAATGCGGAGAGCGCTGCGTACACTGCTTTGACTCTTTTTGCTCTGCATCAGCAGTCGCAGAACCAGCCCATGCACGATGCAGAGGTTTCTTTTGGCAACGCGGTAGGCAAGCTGGTTGGCGACACCGCAACGTCAATGAAGAAGCGTTTTGATTCTCTGCTGACCGCTCAGACGGAGAATGCTCGCCAGCATTACCTGCGTAGCCTGATTACTCTGCTTCGTTCCGAAGGTATTGCCTTCGATTACGGTCGATTTGCGGTGGATTACATGCGTCTTCTGAATCCTGCGACGCGTCAAAAGGTTATGTACCGCTGGAACCGCGACTTCTCCTACGGGCTCATCCCTGTTCGCGCTGCTGCGAGCAAAACCACTAAGTAACTATTACTCCTGAAAGAAGGAAAACATCATGACTACTTTCGTCGACATCCACGCCCTGCAGACCCTGCCCCCGTCGAATATTAACCGTGACGATACCGGCAGCCCCAAGTCCGCTTTCTTTGGCGGCGTTCAGCGTCAGCGTGTTTCCAGCCAGGCTTGGAAGTCCGTCATTCGCCGCGATTTTGAATCGCATCTTGACCGCTCGCAGCTGGGTGTACGTACCCGCCTGGTTGCTGACAAGGTAGTGGCGCGTATCTTGGAGCTTGCGCCCGAGTTCGATGCTGAGAAGGCTGAAACGGCTGTTGTTGCAGCTTTCAAGGCTGCAGGTATTACGCTCAAGGAACCTAAGGCGAAGGAAGGCGAAGAAGCAGGACGTCCTGTTTCTGGCTACCTGCTCTTGCTGAGCAACCAGCAGATTGACAAGTTGGTGCAGGCAATCATCGAAGCTAACGGCGAGAAGCTTCCCGCGAAGCAGGTTAAGGAAATCCTTGATACCAACCACAGCGTTGATATTGCTCTCTTCGGTCGCATGCTGGCGGATGCTCCCGATTTCAACGTTGATGCGGCTTGCCAGGTAGCACACGCTTTGAGCGTCCACGGTTCCGAACCCGATTTTGACTACTACACTGCAGTGGATGACGTCGTTCGTTCTTCCGATGACTCTACCGGTGCGGGCATGATCGGCACCATTGAGATGGCGGCAAGCACCTTCTACCGCTACGCCAACATCAACCTGGATGCACTGAACGCTAACCTGGGCGATGTTTCTGCAAGTGTTGAGGCAACTCTGGCGTTTGTCCGTTCCTTCATTAACTCCATGCCTACCGGTAAGCAGAATTCTTTCGCTGCACGCACCCTGCCTGACGCGGTTATCGTGACCGTTCGTAACGACCGCCCCATCTCCTACGTGAACGCCTTTGAGAAGGCTATCACCGAGGTTGAGGGCCGCCGCGTAGTCGCAGCTCGTGCGCTCGCATCTGAAGCTAAGAACATTGAAGAAGCATACGGTTACGAGCCGGTCGCTTCGTATGTTCTGGCTTTGGGCGACCTCAAGGAAGAACTGGCTGGTCTGGGCGAGTCTGTCACTCTGAAGGGTCTGCTGGAGTCCCTGGAAGCTCAGCTGACTGCTCTCACCTCTCAGGAGTCCTAATGCCTACCCTGCTCTTGAAGATGAGCGGGCCGTTGCAGTCATGGGGCACTCAGAGCCGTTTCCGTCGCCGTGATGCCGGACATGAGCCGAGCAAATCTGGCGTGATTGGAATGGTCGCTGCAGCCTTGGGACGCTCGCGTAACGAGCCGGTTGATGACTTGGTTTCGTTGAAGTTCGCGGTGCGTACGGATGCCTCTGGTACCCTGATTCGTGACTATCAGACCGCTAAGAACTGGGCTAAGAGCCCGAAGGGCGCGGTTTCTCTTTCGACCCGCATGTACCTTTCTGACGCTGTTTTTGTAGTGGCTCTCGATGGGGAACGCGAACAGTTGGAGACTATCGAGTCTGCGCTGAAGAAGCCTGTATATCCTCTGTATCTTGGGCGGCGTGCGTGCCCGGCTGGTTACGACCTTGTCCTGGGTATCCGTGAGGAGTCTGCTGAGGAGGCTCTGCGTTCGTTGGAGTGGCAGGTTCCTGAGTATCGTCGTAAGGATTTTCCGAGCCCGGTAGCGTTGCGCATCCTGCGTGATGCGTTGCCTGGTGAGCGCGGTGATTTGGTTCAGGATATTCCGGTGAGTTTCAGCCCGGAGTACCGTCAATATGCTGCCCGTGAGGTGGTTACTGCGGAGCCTCTGGTATTGGAGAATCCTCAAGGACGAAAGCTTCATGCTGCAGCCTCCTCGGTTGATGCAGAATCTTCCGAGAGCCCTGCCGAACCTGATTTCTTGAATGTGGTGATAGACGCATGACGTATTTTTCTCGTTTCATGATTAATCCACAGCGTCGTGGCGCGTGGAAGTTGTTGCGTAGCCCGCAGGCGATGCATGCAGCTGTGATGGCGACTTTGCCGCCGGATACGGATTATTCTGAGAGCCGCATCCTGTGGCGTTTGGATGAGTCTAAACATGCTCCGGTTCTGTACATGTTGAGCCCTGAGAAGCCTGATTTTTCGGCTCTTGTGGAGCAGGCTGGCTGGCAGACTCGCCCTGGTGAGAGTGCTCATTATGGTCGTTTGCTGGCGAAGTTGGAGAACGGTCAGGAGTGGGCTTTCCGTCTTGCCGCAAACCCTGTGAAGCGTCACACGAATAAGCAGACGGGTAAGCGCGACACGTTCCCGCACGTGACGGCTGAGCAACAGCAGGCGTGGATTCGTGAGCGTGCTCCGCAATGGGGATTTGAAGTAATTCCCACGGTTGAGGGTCAGGATGTTGAGGAGTGCCCGATGGTTTCTTCTCGTCAGGACCTTGCGTTTGCCCGCCGTAACGCTGAGGGCAAGGTCGGTAAGGTGACTCATCGTAAGGCTCAGTTCGACGGCGTTCTTCGCATCACTGATGTTGAGCTATTCCGTAAGTCTCTGCTTTCCGGTATGGGCAGGGGCAAGGCGTACGGTATGGGCCTTCTGACGTTGGCGCCTCTGTCCCGCTAGGTAATGCGGGTGAAGGGCGGGGGACTGTTCTGTGTGATGGTGCCCCGCCCTTTCTTTATTCACTCATACTTTGTGCCGATGCTGGCACGCTGATGTTCATAGGAGAAGATCATGCAGGGGGCTATTCCTCCGAGCTCGTCTGAGCTGTTTCGTAGTTCTGACCGTTTGAGTTTTGTGTATGTGGAGCATGCGACGATTTCCCGTGCGGATAGTGCGGTGACGTTTGTGAAGGAAGAGGGCGTGGTTCATTGCCCTGCTGCGAGTTTGAGCGCTTTGCTGTTGGGGCCGGGTACTCGTATTACTCATCAGGCGATGGCTTTGTTGGGGGAGTGCGGTACTACGGTGGTGTGGGTTGGCGAGCAGGGTGTTCGTTATTATGCGAGCGGTAAGTCTGTGGCTCGTTCTTCGCGTCTGTTGATTGCTCAGGCGAAGTTGGTGTCGAATACGCGGAGCCGTTTGGCTGTGGCGCGCATGATGTATCAGTGGCGTTTTCCTGGTGAGGACACGAGCGAGCTGACGATGCAGCAGCTGCGTGGTAGGGAGGGCGCTAGGGTGCGTTCTGTGTATAGGCAGTGGTCTGAGCGGACTGGTGTTCCGTGGGAACGCCGTGAGTATGATCCGAATAATTTTGGTGATGGGTCACCGATTAATCAGGCGTTGTCGGCTGCGCATGCCGCGTTGTATGGGATTGTTCATGCAGCGATTGTTTCTTTGGGGTGTGCGCCTGGGCTGGGGTTTGTGCATACCGGGAATTCTTGGTCTTTTGTGTATGACATTGCTGATTTGTATAAGGCTGAGATTACGATTCCTGCTGCGTTTGAGGTGGTTTCTGGCTATACGGAGGGGATGGATATTGGGTCTGTGACGCGTAGGGCGGTGCGTGACCGTATTCGTTCTGAGAGGGTGATGGAGCGGGTTGTGCGGGATATTCAGCGGCTTCTGTTGTCTGAGGAGGTTCCTGAGGAGATGCTTGAGCTGGATGTTGTGGGTTTGTGGAATGAGCAGGGTGAGGCTCAGCGCGGTGGCATGAATTATGGGGATGGAGGGGTGGACTGATGATTGTTATTGTTTTGTCTGCTTGTCCGGTGAGTCTTCGTGGTGATTTGACGAAGTGGCTTTTGGAGATTAATCCTGGCGTGTTTGTGGGGCGTGTGAGTGCCAGGATTCGTGAGAAGTTGTGGGCACGTGTGTTGGAGTCGGGTGGCACTGGTAGGGCGACGATGGTGTTTCCGGAGGATAATGAGCAGCGGCTTGAGTTTCGGGTGAATAATGCGGATTGGGAGCCTGTCGACTTTGAGGGTGTGAAGCTGATTTATCGCCCGGTGGTTCGCAAAACGGTGCCAAAATCTGGGTGGAGTAAGGCGAGTAAGTATCGCCGTGCTCGTCGTGGTTAAGAATAACTGTTTATCGTGTATTCTGGATACAGGCTCTGGCTCCAAAGTGATTCTATTTTGCTGATGTAGGGGGTAAAGCCCCATGTCAGCAAGTGTGCTCCCCGCGCGAGCGGGGATGAGCCCACCGGCGACCATGCCCACATGGGCGTTGCAGGGTGCTCCCCGCGCGAGCGGGGATGAGCCCAGGTCGGAGATTCAGTGACCTTGCAATCCACGGTGCTCCCCGCGCGAGCGGGGATGAGCCCCCCTCGCTGGGACACCCGAACGCGATTACCGGGTGCTCCCCGCGCGAGCGGGGATGAGCCCGGCTTCTTTTTCGGGTGAGAGAAACGCAAAAGGTGCTCCCCGCGCGAGCGGGGATGAGCCCAGCCTGTGGGTGTTTAGAACATCATCCTAGACGTGCTCCCCGCGCGAGCGGGGATGAGCCCGTCACCGGGGAATGGGAAACCGTAAACACCACGTGCTCCCCGCGCGAGCGGGGATGAGCCCCAAGAGCACAACGGTTTTATACCGGAGCTTAGGTGCTCCCCGCGCGAGCGGGGATGAGCCCCACAGGCCAGCCACAGGGCCAGCGGAGCAAAAGTGCTCCCCGCGCGAGCGGGGATGAGCCCCCACGGGTCGAAGTCCGCAGCTTCGACCGGAAGTGCTCCCCGCGCGAGCGGGGATGAGCCCGCGATTACCGGCGCGCTACCGCTATTCATGCGGTGCTCCCCGCGCGAGCGGGGATGAGCCCAGGTGACCCCCCGGGGTGCAACAGGTGACCCCGTGCTCCCCGCGCGAGCGGGGATGAGCCCAGGTCGCTAACACCCATTAGAATATTTCCGGTGTGCTCCCCGCGCGAGCGGGGATGAGCCCTAAGCGGATGAGAAGAGAAGGTGCTACAGAATGTGCTCCCCGCGCGAGCGGGGATGAGCCCCGATGCCCTGCCGGACTCACTGCCACGACATCGTGCTCCCCGCGCGAGCGGGGATGAGCCCCTCACCGTCGAGGTTCAAAGATGCAGCGGCTGGTGCTCCCCGCGCGAGCGGGGATGAGCCCTCGCGCGGAGTCAACCGCTGGCTCTGCGCGTGGTGCTCCCCGCGCGAGCGGGGATGAGCCCGCCGCCTTCTCACGCATGAATGCGATATCAGCGTGCTCCCCGCGCGAGCGGGGATGAGCCCTTGTTGCCGTTAGTATTAGACCTCTGCGCTAGGTGCTCCCCGCGCGAGCGGGGATGAGCCCGCCGCCGGGGAATGGGAAACCGTAAACACCACGTGCTCCCCGCGCGAGCGGGGATGAGCCCTACCGCGTCACCGTCTACGACTCACTCAGTGAGTGCTCCCCGCGCGAGCGGGGATGAGCCCCAAAGGTAGTTAGCGGGGTAAGCTCACGAAGCGTGCTCCCCGCGCGAGCGGGGATGAGCCCCCATGATAACGTTGGCCTGCATCCCCTGTTTCGTGCTCCCCGCGCGAGCGGGGATGAGCCCGTAACAGCGGACTCGCTGTTCAGTAGCGAGGAGTGCTCCCCGCGCGAGCGGGGATGAGCCCCGTCGCGGCTCGCGGTCTGAGGAGTCAAGGTGGTGCTCCCCGCGCGAGCGGGGATGAGCCCCATACGGTGCGCGGGGCGGTAATTACCTCAGAGTGCTCCCCGCGCGAGCGGGGATGAGCCCCCCCTGCTTGAGCTGGCCTACCACGGCGGCATGTGCTCCCCGCGCGAGCGGGGATGAGCCCACGGCAGAAAGGTTTGGGCTGCGTTAGCGCTGGTGCTCCCCGCGCGAGCGGGGATGAGCCCGGCAAACCATGCCTCGGCGGCGGTCTGCGTGAGTGCTCCCCGCGCGAGCGGGGATGAGCCCAGCGCCCGCAAGTTGGCGAAGGAACAGCGCCGGTGCTCCCCGCGCGAGCGGGGATGAGCCCGTTCCCGCAGCCACGGCGGCGCGGTCATGCTGGTGCTCCCCGCGCGAGCGGGGATGAGCCCATGATGACCTCAATGGCTTCAGCAACTGCTACGTGCTCCCCGCGCGAGCGGGGATGAGCCCGTCCCGGAGGAGGTATCCGTCCGAAGTACCACGTGCTCCCCGCGCGAGCGGGGATGAGCCCTTTTGTACTTGTGACAAATATATAGTTCCTTGGTGCTCCCCGCGCGAGCGGGGATGAGCCACCCAAGAATCAGACGGCAACCTGCGCAGGATGCGTGCTCCCCGCGCGAGCGGGGATGAGCCCGCAATTCGCACCCGCCTGAAGCGCCTCAATGAGTGCTCCCCGCGCGAGCGGGGATGAGCCCCAACCCGCGCCGATGTTCTCAGCAATGGAGCCGTGCTCCCCGCGCGAGCGGGGATGAGCCCACCGCGCGCGTCAGCTTGTCCAGGTCAGGTTTGTGCTCCCCGCGCGAGCGGGGATGAGCCCAGCGCGCGAACTGAACCGACATAAGAAGGAGAGTGCTCCCCGCGCGAGCGGGGATGAGCCCGTATCGGCACCCTGTCGAGCTTTCATAACCCCGTGCTCCCCGCGCGAGCGGGGATGAGCCCGGCACCCGGACCCGCGTTATAGCCAGCCATGAGTGCTCCCCGCGCGAGCGGGGATGAGCCCGGTGGGGGTGCTGTCGTTGTCCCCTTTAGGGAGTGCTCCCCGCGCGAGCGGGGATGAGCCCCGACTTGACAAAATTCAAGAAGCCTTATATGAGTGCTCCCCGCGCGAGCGGGGATGAGCCCACTGATACCCTATGCAGAGCGGCGCGGCTTGCGTGCTCCCCGCGCGAGCGGGGATGAGCCCCGACTTTGCGAGCTTCTGAATAGCCGAGTCCTGTGCTCCCCGCGCGAGCGGGGATGAGCCCAAAAAGCGGGTCGGCATGGCGAGCAGCTCCTGGTGCTCCCCGCGCGAGCGGGGATGAGCCCGTCACCGACGTGCCTATCCATATGCGCCTGACGTGCTCCCCGCGCGAGCGGGGATGAGCCCGTCACCGACGTGCCTATCCATATGCGCCTGACGTGCTCCCCGCGCGAGCGGGGATGAGCCCTGAATCTGTGGACGTTGTGACCGGCGAGGTCGGTGCTCCCCGCGCGAGCGGGGATGAGCCCGAAAAACCCACCCGGTGCGGGTGGGTCTGGTTGTGCTCCCCGCGCGAGCGGGGATGAGCCCAGAGAATGGCTCACGGGTGGAGAGGCAACCCAGTGCTCCCCGCGCGAGCGGGGATGAGCCCGGCCAGCTCTTCAGCAGCCTCAACCACCGCAAGTGCTCCCCGCGCGAGCGGGGATGAGCCCGCGCGGCAGACTCCAGAGCATTACGCGAGCTCGTGCTCCCCGCGCGAGCGGGGATGAGCCCACTGGCGTGCTCTATGAAACCGGCACCGGCATGTGCTCCCCGCGCGAGCGGGGATGAGCCCCAAGCTGTCCGATTCTCTGCTACTAGCCTATGGTGCTCCCCGCGCGAGCGGGGATGAGCCCAGCAAATCAGAAAAGGACATAACATCATGGCAGTGCTCCCCGCGCGAGCGGGGATGAGCCCCGATGCACTACAAAACCTTCATACCCGGCACAGTGCTCCCCGCGCGAGCGGGGATGAGCCCCATCGCGCGCGTCCCTGACGAACACCGCCAGAGTGCTCCCCGCGCGAGCGGGGATGAGCCGACTTATGGTTCTGAAGTGGGCGGCAAGTCTGAGTGCTCCCCGCGCGAGCGGGGATGAGCCGTGACGGTCACCATGAGTGCCCATTCCTGGATGGTGCTCCCCGCGCGAGCGGGGATGAGCCCTGGCGTCAGTTCATCAAGTTCTGGGATGCAGAGTGCTCCCCGCGCGAGCGGGGATGAGCCCTGGGCGCCCTCTTCACCGCCAACGCTGAGGCAGTGCTCCCCGCGCGAGCGGGGATGAGCCCACAGAAGATTCACCAACCCGGGGATTCAGAGCGTGCTCCCCGCGCGAGCGGGGATGAGCCCGCCGGTAGGGATGCACTGTTTAAGGCTGGCGAGTGCTCCCCGCGCGAGCGGGGATGAGCCCTTGGAAGTCCACGGCGATTTACACACCACAGCGTGCTCCCCGCGCGAGCGGGGATGAGCCCCACGCCGGGACGACCGCTAGAAGAAGTCCACTGTGCTCCCCGCGCGAGCGGGGATGAGCCCCCGGCGCTGGTTTACCGGAACACAAATTCAGGGTGCTCCCCGCGCGAGCGGGGATGAGCCCGGCGACCCCAACGTCACGCAGTCCGGTTATGTGTGCTCCCCGCGCGAGCGGGGATGAGCCCCTACCTGGAATGCGAAAGCAAGCCAGAACCGGGTGCTCCCCGCGCGAGCGGGGATGAGCCCGCCTACAATGAATTGGCTTCGGTGCTTGGTGCGTGCTCCCCGCGCGAGCGGGGATGAGCCCGCGGCGGCAACCTGCTCACCCAGCGAACCAGCGTGCTCCCCGCGCGAGCGGGGATGAGCCCATCGGTAGCCTTTGCAGATGCCATAGTCTCAGGTGCTCCCCGCGCGAGCGGGGATGAGCCCCGTTCACAGTCGAACGACGATAGAACGAACGTGTGCTCCCCGCGCGAGCGGGGATGAGCCCTTCTTCTGTGGGAGGAGGAGTATGACCCCGCCGTGCTCCCCGCGCGAGCGGGGATGAGCCCCCTCGGATTGCTCTTGGTAAGCGATGCTCTGCGTGCTCCCCGCGCGAGCGGGGATGAGCCCGACGGCGAGGATGTATGGCATCTGATGGAGTCGTGCTCCCCGCGCGAGCGGGGATGAGCCCCAACCGAGAGGAACACTAAACCATGAAGATTAGTGCTCCCCGCGCGAGCGGGGATGAGCCCCCCCCGGTACGCCTCGCATATACTTACGGACTGGTGCTCCCCGCGCGAGCGGGGATGAGCCCCAACGGCAACGCCCAACGGGATTTGTGCACTGGTGCTCCCCGCGCGAGCGGGGATGAGCCCGCCGTGACCGGCATCAGGCTGCACCCCAAGAAGTGCTCCCCGCGCGAGCGGGGATGAGCCCCCCAAAGGGATACCGTCATAGTCCTGAATCTCGTGCTCCCCGCGCGAGCGGGGATGAGCCCCTCAACCTCGATTGACTGACCATAGGCGACGGGTGCTCCCCGCGCGAGCGGGGATGAGCCCCGGGCATTATGCGTCTAGTATCGGTATGTCGCGTGCTCCCCGCGCGAGCGGGGATGAGCCCAAGGCGCTCGCCACCCCCTCCCGCCCGCTCGGGTGCTCCCCGCGCGAGCGGGGATGAGCCCTTTCTCAGCTAGGGCAATGTTGTTTAGCGCCTGTGCTCCCCGCGCGAGCGGGGATGAGCCCGATTTGGTACCCCCCCCCTACCAATTCGTTACCGTGCTCCCCGCGCGAGCGGGGATGAGCCCAGCCCTAATCACCGACCCGCCCTACGGCATTAGTGCTCCCCGCGCGAGCGGGGATGAGCCCGCAAATAATGGACTTGCTAGGAATCCTACTAGGTGCTCCCCGCGCGAGCGGGGATGAGCCCCGCCTTCGCCCCTGTGATTCTCTGTCAGAACCGTGCTCCCCGCGCGAGCGGGGATGAGCCCCGCCTTCGCCCCTGTGATTCTCTGTCAGAACCGTGCTCCCCGCGCGAGCGGGGATGAGCCCGACCTGTTGGCACACCGGGTGAGCTTTGGTACGTGCTCCCCGCGCGAGCGGGGATGAGCCCAGGCCATGAGACAGACCAGCATCAAAAAGCCGGTGCTCCCCGCGCGAGCGGGGATGAGCCCGTCTGCGTGGTCTCCGCGAAACCCTTGCGGGTGTGCTCCCCGCGCGAGCGGGGATGAGCCCCACGCGCTCATCCTGATCTTTTCGGCTGCCAGGTGCTCCCCGCGCGAGCGGGGATGAGCCCCCGTATGCGTGCTACTCGACTCCTCAATGATGGTGTTCCCCGCGCGAGCGGGGATGAGCCGGCGGGCACGTACCTCATCTTCATACTCGGCAAGTGTTCCCCGCGCGAGCGGGGATGAGCCCCAGAGGCAGGAGGCGAGCACGTGCCAGGTGATGTGTTCCCCGTGCGAGCGGGGATGAGCCCGTCCCGGCTGACGTGATGATTGGCCTTGCTGGGTGGTCCCCGCGCGAGCGGGGATGCGCCTCGACTGGCTGGACATTCAGTCGCGAAAAACTGGTGTTCCCCGCGTGAGCGAGGATGAGCCGGCGCTACGATATTCATATCAGCTAAATAAAGTGTGTTCCCCGTGCGAGCGGGGATGAGCCGTTCCGCCGCTCTGAAGCACGCGAGCTGTACACGTGTTCCCCGCGTGAGCAGGGATGAGCCGTTCCTTTACTGCCAGGGTGAAATTTCCCTGTGGTGTTCCCCGCGTGAGCGGGGATGAGCCGGGACGCAGGGGATGGGTGGTGTCGGTTTTCGTGTGTTCCCTGTGCGAGCGGGGATGAGCCCGCCGTTGCACATGCCGCCGCTGCGGGGACGTAGTGTTCCCTGCGCGAGCGGGGATGAGCCGAGCTTAAGACGATGGTGATTCTGGGGTTAGGTGTGTTCCCCGCGCAAGCCGGGATGAGCCGTTCGTTGAATGGTCGGTTCTGGACGGTCAGGAGTGTTCCCCGCGCAAGCGGGGGTGAGCCGTTCGTTGAATGGTCGGTTCTGGACGGTCAGGAGTGTTCCCCGCGCAAGCGGGGGTGATCCCCCTCCTAGGCTCCCGGCTGGAGAGGGGAGCCGATGTTCCTCGTACTAGCAGGGGTTAAGCTTCGGCGTTGCCGGATTCGTTGTTGCCGCCCACTTCTCGCTGGTCTTGGCTGGGTTTACTCTCAGAGCCTGCAGGGCATCTAGAAATGGCGATGAAAGCCGAATACCTGTAGTAGGTCTTGGCGTCTGGTTGTTTGAGCTGGTAGGCATTATAGTCGTGACTAATACTGTCCAGATGGTTGGCTGCTTATTGACTGCAAGAATATAAAAACCCCGGTGCCACCGCCCAAAAACAGGCGTGGGAAAAGGCACCGGGGACCCCCAAACGAGAGGGACAGAAGGGCGTGAAATCATGGAAACACGCAGAAGAAAGGATAACAGCAATGGCAAAGAAAACGGAACACACGGAACACGAATTCACCGTGTATTTGACGAGTTCAGAAGTTGCAAAAATGGCCGGGGTAGAGGTCGCGACCGTGAACAGCGCGCGCAAGAAGGGTGACCTGCACCCCGCCTCGCGTACCGGCAACACCTGGGGTTATTTCGAATCCGAGGTTCGCCGCTGGATGGATTGGCGTGAGGAGAACCCGCCGAAATCCCGAGCGTGGGGCTGGAATAACAGCGGCACCCCGCGTCCACATGGTGTTGAGGTCAAAGAAAAGAAGGATAAATGAGCGTTTTTTCTTGTGTTCCCCGCGCGAGCGGGGATGAGCCCGGGGCAACCGCCGGGCGAGCCGCAATGCCTTGGTGTTCCCCGCGCGAGTGGGGATGAGCCCAAAGTCCTGATTGAGGCTCTGGAGCGGCGTATGTGTTCCCCGCGTGAGCGGGGATGAGCCCTGCCATTGCATCGTCAGCTTGAGCGCGTTCAGGTGTTCCCCGCATCAGTGGGGATGTTTTAGAAAGCCTTGTTTACCAGTCCTCCCCAAAAAGGAGGGCTGGTAAACAGTGCACCCAAAAATATCAGCCTAACTATGTTCAATCCGCACCCCAGCGGCTCCGCAATGCTTCCCTTGCCTCCCTCGTCCAACCCATGCCAACTTCCGGCAAACGTTGCCAGATAACGCCCCTACTTCGTTGAATACCGAAAATGGGCGTAAAATCACCGCCGTTTCGTCTTCGCTTTAAACGGGACTTTAAGGTACGCTAGATGACTGGGTCAGGGAACCGTGCCGGTCTCACTCACCGCGCATCCGCCCGACAGACACCCGCACCCCGTACGCTGCGTCTCACTCACGCACACAGGGGAGGGAACCACCGTATCGGCCTCACTCACCGTTTACGCCGCTGTCCGCGCATCCTGCCACCCGTAACTCACTCAACTCAAACAAGAACTGAATAGGACAATCATGCCCTTGCTTACCCATCGACTCTCACGACGATTCTTTGTAAAGGGTGCTTCCGCCGCTGCTGCTGCAGGCGTACTGACCCTGCAGGCACAGGCCGCTCAGGCTGACGAAGCTCCCGCAAACCTTGCCCCGGCAACCGAGGAAACCAAAGGCCCGCGCCTCGTCATTCAGCGCGCCACCATCACCGAAACCGGTATGACCGTCAACTACACTGCACACGGTCTGCGCGAATTCCTCACCGAAGGCACCACCCTGACCGTACGCCACGGCTACGTTCGTAACGACTCTTTCGAAACTCTGCGCTCCTGGCCGCTCACCCCCGAATTTGACGGTGACGCTGACAGCTTCAGCGGTAGCGACCAGTTCCCCATCGAGCTGATGCAGGGTGAAGGTGTTGATCACGCCCTGCAGCTGGATATTTGCTCTGACCCGTGGGGCCAGGAGATTACCCACCAGATTGCTGCGCGCATCCCCATGGCTGAGACTAAGATTCTGAAGACTTCTTTCGAGGATGTTCCGGATAACCACCCGTTCGCTGAGGATATCCGCATGGCGAACCAGAAGAAGTGGCTGATGCCGAACCCGCAGACTGGCGCGTTTGAGCCGGACCGCCCTGTGACCCGTGAGGAGCTTATTGCTCTGCTGAACCACGCTGCAGGTCACGCTGGCGTGAGCGAAAACTCGGATGTTGCACCCTTCGCGGATGCGGCAGACCGCCCGACCGCGAACGCGCTGCACTGGGCTCGTGACCGTAAGATCACCGAGCCGCTCACCGGTGGCGACAAGATTGACCCGACCGCACCGGTTTCTCACGAGGAGCTGGCGGCTGTGCTGTTCCAGTACAACGCGGAGGTTCAGCTGACCGAAATGAAGGAGGGCACTGGTTCTCGTTTCCGCGACGTGCTCGGTGCGGGTACTCTGCATCGTTACGTTGCGTGGGCTGGCGCGAACGACATCGTGCTGGATGCTTCGGGTGTGTTCAACCCGACCGCGCCGACTACTCGCGCGGAGCTGGCTCGTTTCATTCGCCGCTACAAGCTGCAGAACCTGCTGTTCACTGACTTCTCGTATGTCTCCTAATTTTTAGTCACCCCTGGCACCGTGTCACTTCGGCACCGTGTGTTGGGGTGCGTGGAACCCCCGTCTTCTGGCTTTGCTGGAGGCGGGGGTTTTGCTGTGCCATGTCGTGCCTCGCTGCTGTATTGCCGCACCTCAGGGAGTTTTAGTCGGGGAGTTTTAGTGACAGGCTGTGCCTGGCATATGAAATTTTGCGTCATATATACCTGAAATCTTGAAAAATCCTGTGCGCTAAGTAAGTATTACCTAGAAGGCAAGTTAATGGCTACCTTACTTAATACTGTGTGAAGACTAGTTTCCTTCCTCGTGGGCCCACGAAACCCACATCAGAGAGCAGGAAAAACGCGGCACCTCACCACCCATCGGTGGGGGAGAGAAGCACCTCCACACACCACCCACGAAAAAGGACATACATATGAAGCTCGCATCAAGCAAGGCATTCAAGGGTCTCGCCGTTGGATCGCTGGCACTGGCAATTTCCGGCGTTGCCACCATCCCCGCATCGTTCGCGGCAGAATCCACCCGGGCAGCAAGCCAGAGCAGCGACGCTCGCACCATCACCGACAAGGCGATGGCAAAGATCACCCAGGGTCTGCCCGGTCAGTTCCAGGTCGCATACTCCAAGAAGACCAACAAGATTTGGGTTGCGGGCACTGCAGACCGCGACGAGCACGTTTCCACTATCGCTCGTATTGACGCGAACTCCCTGAAGATTGAGGCAGTTGCTGAGCTGCCCATCGTCCAGGACGCGAAGGGCTACTCCTACGAGGGTGCGTACGGTATCACCGTCGATGACGAGGAAGGTACCGTGTGGGTGACCAGCACCCGCGATAACTCCGTTGCCGTGTACGATCAGGCGACCATGAAGCAGCTGTGGACCAATGCGGGTCTGAGCAAGGACGACCCGAACTGGATTGAGCACCCCCGCGAGGTGCGTGTCGATCACGAGTCGGGTAAGGCTTTCGTGACCGGTCGCTTCTTTGTCTCGGCTATCGATCTGAAGACCAAGCAGGTTGAGAAGATTCAGCTTGAGGGCGCACCCGATGGCGGTACCCGCTACATCAGCATGAACATTCTGGTGGACGGCGGTAAGCTGTACGTGCCCGAACGCACCGGCGGCAAACTCTTCGTGATCGACACTAAGACCTTCAAGGTCGAGAAGACCATCTCTGTGAAGGGCGATAAGGACGGCGATGTTCGCCCCTCCGACGTGGCTGTTGACCACTCGCAGAACGAAATTTACGTCTCTTCGCAAGGCGTGAAGGGCGAGAACTCCGGTGTATCCGTGTACGATGCGACCACCTATGAGTTCAAGAAGTTCATCCCCTTCGGCACCCAGGCGCTCTCGCTCGATAACGATGAGGCCAATGATCTGGTGTACGTGACCGACTTCGGCACCGGCAAGGTGGGCGTGATTGACGGCGGCGCAGCAGACAAGCTGATCGCTGAGGTCGCCATGAACGGCGGCAAGGCAAACGACCTGGTCGTACTGCCCAACGGCTCCGTTATCGCTGTGGACAAGCAGGCTGGCGCAACCGCAACCGTGCCCTACGTCCTCGACGGCACCACCGGCACCGTCAGCACCTCAGATAAGGTCACCAGCAAGCCTTCTAAGGACAAGCAGGGCAACGAGGTTCCCGCCAAGACCTCCGAGATTCAGGCGAACTCCATCCTGAAGTTCAAGGTCACCGCAACCGCAGGCGACAACTCCGAGGTCAAGCAGGTCACCCCCGAAACCCGCGAGTTCCAGGGCTACCCGGCAACCGCCACCAAGACCAAGGCGGCCGACAACAACGCAACCACCCCCTCCACCGAGGCACACCGCACCGTGGACGCAAACGGTAGCGTTGCGAACATCATTCAGGGTCTGCCCGGCCAGTTCCAGGTTGGCTACTCCAAGAAGAACCACAAGCTGTTCGTGCCCACCGTGGGTGCACGCGGCGGCCTCGCTTCCTCCCTGGCACGCGTGGATGCAGACACCCTGCAGACCGAGGCTTTCGCCGAGCTGCCCGTGAAGAAGAACGACAAGGGCCAGTACGGCTACACCTCCGCGTACGGTGTGACCGTTGATGACGTGGACGGCACCGTCTGGGTTACCAACACCACCGACAACTCCGTGGCAGTGTACGACCAGCAGACCCTCAAGCTCATCTGGACCAACGAGGGCGTGCAGAAAGACGACCCGAACTGGATTGAGCACCCCCGCTCCGTTCTGGTTGACCACGAGTCCGGTAAGGCGTTCGTGACCGGCCGTTACTTTGTCTCTGCTATTGACCTGAAGACTAAGCAGGTTGAGAAGATTCAGCTTGAGGGCGCACCCGACGGTGGCACCCGCTACATCAGCATGAACCTGTTCCTCGATGGCGGCAAGCTGTACGTGCCCGAGCGCACCGGCGGCAAGCTCTTCGTCGTGGACACCAAGACCTTCAAGGTTGAGAAGACCATCCAGACTCAGGGTGAGGATTCCACCGTTGAGGTTCGCCCCTCCGACGTTGCTGTGGACCACTCGCTGAATGAGATTTACGTCTCTTCCCAGGGTGTGAAGGGCGTCAACTCCGGTATCTCCGTGTACGACCTGACCACCGGCGAGTTCAAGAAGTTCGTCAAGTTCGGCACCCAGGCGCTTGCTCTGGAGCACGATGAGGACCGCGACCTGGTGTACGTGACCGACTTCGGTACCGGCAAGGTGGCTGTCTTCGACGGCCGTGCTGACGAGGTCATCGGCGAGGTTGAGATGAACGGTGCAGCCGCGAACGACGTGACCCTGCTCAAGGACGGCTCCGTGCTGGTTGTTGACAAGAAGGACCGCGACGAGAAGGTGACCCTGCCCTACGTGCTCAACGGCACCACCGGCGAAATCACCACCGCCAGCGAGTACACCACCCTGCCCACCAAGGACCGCCAGGGTAACGACGTTCCCGCATCGGTTCAGCAGCTGAAGGCTAACTCGATTCTGAAGTTCAAGGTTGGCGTGAAGGACACCGACGCGAGCGCAGCACCGGTGGCAATCACCCCGACTTCGCTTCAGTTTGCGGGTTACCCGACGGTGACCGGTGTGAAGGCTGAGGAGTCGAAGCCTGCAGACCCGAAGCCGGCTGATCCGAAGCCGGCTGATCCGAAGCCTGAGGACAAGAAGTCTGAGGACAAGAAGTCTGATGCTAAGTCCGAGAACACCGCAGAGGCTAAGGATCAGACCTCCAAGGATCAGGCATCTCAGTCTGACTCCAAGTCTGACGCTAAGACCGGTGCACAGGACTCCAAGCCTGCTCCGGATGCTGTGAAGGCTGATAAGTCCGGTTCGGCTGTGAAGAACAGCGGTTCCTCTGCTGGTGGCTCCGATAATTTGGGCGGTGGTTCCTCGGCTGCTAAGAGCGACGCAGGTTCCTCGCAGGCTGGCTCTTCGCGTGGCGCTTTGGCGAACACCGGTGCTGACGCTGTGATGCCGCTGGTTGCTTTCGCTTCTGTGGCTCTGATTGCAGGTGCTGCTCTGGTGATGCGCCGCCGCAAGGCATAAAGCGTAGCGTTTAGTTTTCGGGCGTAAATGCTCGATGTAACGCGTGAGAAGGCGGGTATTTTCTCTTTCGGATTCTTCGAATCTGGGGGAGGGGTACCCGCCTTTTGCGTGCCTGCTTGGGCTAATGCTGGGCAGAGGTTTTAAAATATATTTATATATGTGCACTTGTCTGTAAAAATATAGGTTTTGAATGTCGAAAAAATGTGTGGCCAGCGGTGAATGTTACTGGCGCGCCTCACCTAAACTTTTACATTAATGTGTAAATATAAAAGCGTCACAACACCCCTTGTGGACAGGGTTTTTGCCTGCAAGAGCAAAGAAAAACCCCGGAAACAGCTCAACCTTCACGTGATACTGGAGGCGAATTAGGGGCTCACTCATAAAAATACAAAACACACCCACGTCGCTGCTTGTATTTTCCTGGGAAAACACTGAGGATTAGAAGGTAGGTAAATTTATGCGTTACCTGCATTTCTGCTTTTCGTGCCGTCGAATATGTCACCGCATATTCACGGGTGTCTCGTTAGCATTCGCATGCGGCATGTGAGCACTTCCGTTACACATTTGAAGGACACACATTGAACCTCACTCCCTCCTCGGGCAAAGCACTGAAGGGGCTCGCCGTCGGCTCCCTCGCGCTCGCAATCTCCGGCGCAGCCATGATTCCTGCCTCCTTCGCAGCACCGAACACCGCAAACCAGACCGCCGCCTCCAGCGCATCGGCTCCTTCCACCGCATCGCTGAGCCGCGTTGTTGACACCTCCGCATCCGTCGCGCAGATTACCCAGGGTCTGCCCGGCCAGTACCAGGTTGCCTACTCCAAGGCGAACCACAAGATCTGGATGGTCGGCGTGGGCGGTAATAGCAACCTCGCCTCCACTATTGCTCGTGTCAACGCAGACACTCTTCAGATTGAAGAAGTAGCAGCGCTTCCCTTCGAGCTGGATAAGAACGGCGAATTCGGCTACATTTCCGCGTACGGCATCACTGTTGATGACGTATCCGGCACCGTGTGGGTTACTAACACCACCGACAACTCCCTGTCTGTGTTCGACCAGAACACCATGGAGCAGATTTGGACTAACCACGGCATCGCCGAGAGCGACCCGAACTGGATTGAGCACCCCCGCTCCGTGCTGGTGGACCACAACTCCGGCAAGGTGTTCGTGACCGGCCGCTACTACGTGTCCGCGATCGACATGAAGACCTTCGAGGTTACCAAGCTGCAGTTGGAAGGCGCCCCCAACGGCGGCACCCGCTACGTCGGTATGAACATGACCGTTGACGGCGACAAGCTGTACGTGCCCGAGCGTACCGGCGGCAAGGTCTTCGTCATCAACACCAAGACCTTCAAGACTGAGCAGGTTATTCAGACCCGGGGCGAGAATTCCTCCGTTGAGGTTCGTCCCTCTGACGTCACTATTGACCACTCCGAGAACGAAATTTACGTCTCCTCGCAGGGCGTGGACGGCGTGAACTCCGGTATCTCCGTCTACGATTTGACCACCGGTGCGTTCAAGAAGTTCGTTAAGTTCGGCACCCAGGCGCTGTCCATGGAGAACGACGAGGACCGCGACCTGGTGTACGTGACCGATTTCGGTACCGGCAAGATCGCCATCTTCGACGCCAAGGCTGACCGCGTGATTGGTGAGGTTGAGATGAACGGCGGTAAGGCTAACGACCTGACCGTCACCGAGGATGGCTCCGTCATCGCAGTGGACAAGCAGGACATTGCTAACACCACCGCGGCGGTACCCTACGTGCTGAACTCGAAGACCGGTGACGGCTCCATGACCGACACCTATACCTCCAAGGCGACCGTTGACCGTAACGGCAAGGCTGTTCCCTCCTCGCAGCAGAAGCTGGTTCCGAACTCCATCGTGAAGTTCTACGCTGAGGTTTCCGGGGGCGAGTTCACCTCCACCGCGACCATTAACCCCGCTAAGGTTCCTTTCCAGGGCTACCCGAAGCAGGCTACCGCAGTGCTGATTGACCCCACCCTGAACTTCGCTGAGGGCACTGTCGACATTACTCGCCCCTATACCTTCCATGTGTCCGGCTATGACTTTGAGAAGCCCCCGGCTGAAGGTATTCGCCTGTTCCTGGTCAAGGAAGGCGAATGGTCGATGGGTTTCGACAAGCTGACCGATAGCGAACTGGCAAGCATTCAGAAGGTCTCGACCGTCGTTCCGGCGAGCGCGTTCGTCTACAACGCACGCACCGGCAAGTACTCCTTCGACGCGACCCTGCGTGTTCCCGCGAACACCATGCAGTACAGCCAGGGCTACATGCTCGGTACCGTCACCGCTGGTTCTGACGTGGCAACCAACCGTAATTACGATTCGGCTGTTTCGCTGATTGTCAACGATGCGAAGGATGCCGGCAATGCAGATAACCGCGATGAGGCTGACGAGCCGGCATTCCCGACCAATGCTTCGGCATCGCCTTCCGCATCTGCTGCAGTAGAAAAGAAGCCGGCAGTTGAACAGCCCAAGGGTGAGCAGTCGAAGGCTGAGGACGCTAACGATCAGCTGGGAACCACCGCGAAGACCGCGCCGCTGAAGAACTCTTCTTCGGTGAAGTCTGAGTCGCAGCCTAAGGGCTCTAGCTCCGATGCTCAGGTGAACGCTTCGGCTACCAAGTCTGCGCCTCAGAGCAAGGGCTCGCTGGCTAAGACCGGTGCTCAGAATGTTCTGAGCCTGTCTGCTGTCGGTGCGTTCGCGCTGATTGCTGGTGCCGCTGTGATGGTGCTTCGCCGCCGTAAGGCATAGTTTCTTGCTCTAATTTGAGCGGATGCGCCCCGTACGCTGTGCGGGGCGCATTTTTGTGCCTTGGCGCTGTGGCGTTTTATGGGGCTGTTTATTGGGCGGAGGCGGGCCGCTGTGGTGGTTGAAGCTGCCGGGGGAGTGCCTGGTTTGGCTGGAAAGGAGCCTAAACGGTAGGTCTTGCACTCGGTGTAAAATATGTGACCCAATTCACCGCTTTTCAATTTGGTTGTTTCTGGGAACCTCTGTATAGTTATATGTATTGCCAGGGAGACCTGGTAAAAGAGATGTAAATCTCACGGCCCCATCGTATAGCGGCCTAGTACTCCGCCCTCTCACGGCGGCAACACCGGTTCAAATCCGGTTGGGGTCACACTAGGAAAAAGCCTTGATTCTTTGGAATCAAGGCTTTTTTGTTTATATCTGTCTTTATTCAAGAAAGAGTAAAAGCGAAAAGCCACATGTGTTTCGAAAAGCAACCATAATGGTGGCTTCTCGAAACACATGTGGCTTCTCAGCGGTATAAAGGGGATCTGAATCTACTGTGCCGATGCCTCAGCAGAAGCAGTGGTAGCCTCCGCAGACGCAGTACCCTCAGCCGAAGCGCTCGGGCTCAGCGACGGAACCGGCGAAGCAGAAGCAGTACCCGGAGCGCGACGCACCATACGCCAAGTGCCGTCCTGGTAGTGCGCCACAACCTGACCAGCCACCGGCTTGCCCGGGTACTTGAACACCTCGGTCAGCGGCTGCACACGATCGTTGGTCTTGCTGTACACGCCAGCACCCTCAGCACCATCAATCACCATCTCGGTTGCCCAAGTGTAGTAGCCGGTGCGAGTATCCTTGGTCGGGCGGTCAGCAGTCAGCGACAGAATCATCGGACGCTCCGAACCGATCACCCAGCCGCTCTCCGAAGCGTACATGCTCTGGAAAAACTCAGCCACAGTCGAGTAGTCACCGGTGTGGTCAATGTTCGTGAAGCGTACACCGTCACCGGTCAGCAGCAGGTAGTTCAGGGTAGCCTGCCAGTACGCAATGAACGCGTGCAGACCCTCAACACTGTTCTCACGCAGCTTCGCCGGCTCCACGGGGATCGCAACGTTCACTGCCTTGTGCTCCTTGGTGCCGGGCTCAAAAGTGCCGGTGGAGGAGTAATCGGCAAGAACGACCTCACCCTTCATGCTGGGGCCGGGCTCAACGGTGGTGGTTGCCTCCGCGGTGGGGGAGACGGATGCGGTTGCGCTCGCGGTCGAAGACTCGGTAGCGGATGCACTCGCGGTCACCGAAGACTCGGAGGACTTCGAGGAACATGCGGCAAGAAGCGCGGCGGTGCCCAGACCCAGTGCGGTCAGGGCGGTGCGGCGGGTATACATGGTAGACATGGGGCTCTTTCTGAGGTGACTAAAGTATGTGCCGGTATTGAACTAATTCCAGAATATCGCAGGGGAGCGGTCAGCCCAATGTCGTGTGCGCCTCCATGACCGTAAAAGCGGCAGGAGATGACGAAAAACACGGGCCCCGAGGCTCTCACGCAGCTACGATATGACCGGGGTTCTAAACGGAGGTGCTGGAGCTGCTGCTTGAGCTGGCTGAGCTTGATGCCAGCTTGGTGGGTTCATTCCTGACCGTCCATGCACCGTCTTGATACTCCAAGATGAAGAAGAACTCGTAGTCACCGGGGCCGCTGCTTAGTGAAGCCATAGTAAGTTCCCTACCGTCTGTGTAGTGGATTTTTGCTTCCTTGCTGTAACGGCCAGTGCCCTTCCAGCGGTACTGTTGCTCGTCAACTTTCTCTGGAGCGTCCTCGACCAGCTCTGCCGAGAACGGTGCATCGGTGTCGTACACCCAGCCAGTGTTTTTCTCGTAAAATTCGACGAAGGGTTCGGCCTTGTAGATATCGTTTCGGTTCGTATCCACAGCCTTAAAGGGTTCAATATCGCCGGTAATTATAAGGTAATTGAAAGAAGCCAACCAGAAGCTTATGGCGGCGTACATGCCCTCCGTCGTCTTGGCTTTCATCTTTGCAGGAGGAATAGGCTTGGGAGGATTCTCCGCCTTCTTTGAGCTGGTCGCCGGAACGTAGGTGCCGCGTGATTCGTAGCTGTCAAACTTCAGCTCGCCCTTGTAGGAGCGCTGTTCCTTGGGCGTGCTCGGGTCGCTGAGCGGGCGAATATCGCTGGCGCAGGCGGTCAAGGAGGCGAGCGCGGCGGTGGCGGCGATGCCAAAGGCGGCGCGTCGGGTCACGAAGGTGGACATAAGGTACCCTTCAATAGATTATCGGTGTATCTATTTCAGGGTACCTTAGTGTATTTGGTTATGTTTATGATTTCTTCGTTGTCAAACCTTGGAAAATACTATAAAAGCTACGTTAGCTAACGAAAAGTGCCGTTTACCAGGGGAAAGTGTCATCATCTTCTTATGCTGCCGCTTTCCTGTACTGGCATTTTCCTGAGCCGGTATTTTCCTGTGTCGCCGCTTTGCCGTGCTGCCGCATCCTAAACGTTGAGGCCAGAATCGCTTCCGCCCGAGGATCCGGGAGAAGTCGTCGAGGAACTCTTCGTCTCAACGGTGACCATCCACGCATCGTTTCGGTATTTCAACACAAAAGTGACCTCATCGTCGCTGGAGTCACCGCTCGTCTCAGCCAGACGAATGTCCCTGTCCTCGGGCACGTAATGGAGAACAGCATCCTTATGGCTACGGGCAACACCCTTCCAGCGGTACTGCTCATCGTCAACCTTCTGCGGGGTCTCTTCGGTCAGGTCAGCCACGAGCGGCGTCTCGGTGCCGTACATCCACCCCTCATTCTTTGCGTACAACTCTACGTATGCCTTCATCTTCTGCACGTAGATGCCGTCCAGGTCCACGTCCTTGAACGGGGTAGCGTCGCCAGTAACCGTCAGATAATTCAGGGACGCGACCCAGTAGCCTATAGCTGCGTACATGCCCGAGGTCGTCTTCGATTTCATGTTCTCGGGAGGGGTGGGCATAGGCGGGTTCTCCGCCTTCTTCGTGCTGCTTGCGGGGTGGTACGTTCCGGTGGACTTGTAGCTATTGAACTTCAACTCGCCCTTGTAGGGACGCATCGAGTCAACCACGCTCGGGTCCTCCAGCGGGCGGATATCGCTGGCGCAGGCAGTCAAGGAGGCGAGCGCGGCAGTAGCAACAACACCCAGGGCGGTGCGTCGGGTAACGAAGGTAGGCATGGGAACCCCTCAATAGTTTGTTCGTGTGCTTTTAAGCGTACCCGAGCAGGTTTGTTGACACGTTCAAAGCCGGCACCTGCTCATCTGGGAGAATAGTTCAACACGACCGTACGCAGGCCATACAAACAAAAAGGGGAAGCTCCCGCACGCAGCCTCAACTGCATTCGAGAGCTTCCCTCATCACTATAAATGAACTAGGAACGCGGGTTAGGCACTAGCGCTACTCGCCTCTGAAGAGGGGGAATCAGCTTCTTCATCACTGAGTAAGAACCAGACGCCATCCTTATAGTCAAACGGAAAATTGGTTGCCTCGCTCTTGGTCGATCCATCAACCAGAGGAACAGGGTCATGACCCTCAACGCGAGCCTTTGCATTGGGATCATAGATAATGCGTCCGAGCCAATCGTAACGGTTGGGACCGCCCTCAACTTTTTTGGGAGCATCAGTCAGCAGCTGAATGGTAACCGGCGCATCCGTGTCATACACCCAGCCCTTACCGGAAGAGTAGATAAGAACAGCATTGGCGTGATCGTTCGCATAGCGGCCTTCAGGGTCAGCCTTCTTGAGCGGTTCGAAATCGCCCGTCATGAACATGTAGTTGAAGCTTGCCACCCAGTAGCAGAGGAACTGGTACATGCCCTCAACGGTCGCCTCGTTCATCTTCTCCGGAACAACAGGCTTCGGCACGTTCTGCGCCTTCTTCTCAGCCGTGGCAGGAACGTACTCGCCGTTCTTCTCGTACTTGTCGAGCTTTACGGTACCCTTGTACGACTTCTTAGCGGAAGACGACGCAGATGCTGAGGCGGATGCGCTCGCAGACTCAGAAGCGCTGGCACTCGCCGAAGCCTCACCGGAGGCGGAGCTATCAGCCAGCGGGCGAATATCGCTAGCGCACGCAGTCAGCGCCGCAGCCGCGCCAGCACCGGTAGCTGCAGCTAGCGCGGCACGTCGGGAAAGAAAAGTTGCCATGAAAAATCCTTAAATGATAAGTAGGGTAGGGGATGAAGCTCTGGAGCTTATTAACCCTATAAGTGAGGTAGATCCTCACCCATAAGGTGAACTCTGCAAAGATGCTCTAGGCGGTCTTAGAGTTAGCATCATCGGATGCTTTGGTGCTCGGGCTCGCAGTGCCCTGTCCGCGTATCTTAGTGGGGTAAGTGAACCATTTACCGTCCTGATACGACAATTTCAGGTCGGAAAGCTCAGGCTCCATGGAAGTGTTCTGGTACATAGGCCTGTTTCCCTTACCCTCAACATGCATCATCGCCTTAGAGTCCTTGGACAGCGTGATACGCCAGTAGTAGAGGGAGTCGCTACCCGATACCTTCTCAGGTTGCGGGGTCATCATCTCAGCCTGAAGCGCCTGCTCCGAACCGTAAAACCACCCCTCATTGGACTCATAAAAAGTCACGTAATCATGGAAAGACTTCACATCCCTGCCGGAGGGGTCAGCCTGCTTCAACGGCTCATCGTCACCGGTGAGCACCAGATAGTTGACGCTGGCAAGCCAAAAACTAAAGGCAGAGTATGCGCCATCAATGGTTTTCTCATGCATATTCGCCGGAGGGAGAGGCTTGGGCACATTCTGCGCTTTGTGCGTCTCATCCGCGGGGACGTACTCGCCCTTCTTCTCATAGTTATCGAACTTTACCGGCCCCAGATAAGACTTCTCAGAAGAACCATCCGCAGAGGATGAGCTAGCGGAGGCAGAGGGGCTATCAGAGGCGCTGGGGTTTGCGGAAGAGGAAGCCTCACCAGAAGCAGACGGGGAGCCGTCAGTCAGCGGACGAATATCACTGGAGCAGGCACTCAGCATCGTAATAGCGCCTGCACCGGCAGCTAGCAGGGCTGCACGTCGAGAAAGGAAAGTCGTCATCAGAAATCCTTAAATAGTGCGTATCAGAAGATGAAGAAAATTAGCTGTTGTTATCCAGGAGCATGCGCCACATGCCTTCCTTGTACTCCATGATGAACTTCGTCGTGCGAGGAATCGTCTTTTCCTCCTCAACGATAGTCGCATCAGGCTCACCCTCAATGTGGTACTTAGCGGCAGGATCATAAGCAACAGTCACAAGCCATTCATAACGGTCCTGCTTATTAGCAACCGGCTGAAGCTCATTCTCCGCAATCTCAATCTTGTACGGCTGATCCGAACCGTAAATCCAACCCAGACCCGACTCGTAGAGCTTAATCATGGTCCTAGAGTTCCTCAAAAAAGCCTTCGCAGGATCCGCCTTCATCAGCGGCTCAACATCGCCGGTCAGAATCAGATAATTCTGGGAAGCAAGCCAATAACCCATCAGAGCGTAGGCGCCCTCGGGGCTGTTTTCCTTCATCTTCTCCGGAATCAGAGGCTTCGGCACGTTCTGCGCCGGCGCATCCGCAGTCGCAGGGATGTAGGTGCCGTTCCGCTCGTAGTTATTGAACTTAATCGGACCCACGTATGAGCCGGGCGTGTGATCATCGGTAGGAGAAGGCGACGCCGAAGCGCTCGCAGAAGAGGACGCCGCACCAGAAGCCGCGCCAGACGCAGCATCAGAAGCTGAACCAGAGGAACCGCCGGAACCCTGCGACAGCGGGCGAATATCGCTAGCGCACGCAGCCAGCGCCGCAAGGATGCCGGTCGCACCCACGCCCAGGAGAGTACGTCGAGTGAAGAAGGTAGTCATCGGAAGCCCTTCGTTGGAGCCAATACAGAGCAAATCACGCCACACACCGTGGCGGGCATGCGCACCCCGTACAGACCTATCAGTACGTCAATGTATATATTTTTAAGGTTACCCGAGAGCCACCACCTAGCCCCCGCGACCACCTCAAGTGTTCAGAAAATTAAGACCCCACACCCAGCGTTTTACCAGGTGCGGGGTCTTATAACATGAAAAATCACCACGAGAGGAAACCCTCCGCCAGACGGCAACTAAGCGGCGCTAGACAGCTCCCACTTGTCGTCCTTGTACTCCAGACGGAACCTCGCCACCTTCTTCTTCGACTCATCAGCGCTCGTTGCCTTCTCAGGCTGATTCCTATAATGCCGCATCATCTTCGGGTCCATGTAGGAATAGCCTTCCCAAATAAAGCGGGTATTGTCGCTACCCGGCACCTCACGAGGAGCATCCGTCAGCAGCTCAACAATATACGGAGTTTCCGTACCGTACACCCAACCAGCACCCGACGCATACAGCTTGATCGTGCTCTGATACTTCTCCCAACCGTAGCCGTTGTAGTAGATATGTTCAATCGGGGCCGGGTTACCCGTCATCATCAAATAGTTCAAGCTAGCAAGCCAGAAACTCAAGAAAGCATACGCACCATCAACGCTGTGCTCCTTCATATTCGCCGGAGGAACAGGCTTCGGCATATTCTCAGCCGGATTCGTAGCGCTCGCCGGAACGTACTCGCCGGTCTTCTCGTAGCTATCGAACTTCATCGGACCCTTATAGGACTTACCCGAAGACGGAAGACCCGAAGCAACCGAAGCACTCGCAGACGCAGAAGGAGAAGCCGAAGCACTCGCAGACGCAGTTTCGGAGGCGGTCTCGGAGGCGGTCGCCGCCTCCGACGGAGAAGCCGAGCCGGTACTGTCGGCCAGCGGGCGAATATCGCTAGCGCACGCAGTCAACGCAGAAAGCGCGCCAGCAACGGCAACACCCAGGGCAGTACGTCGAGTGAAGAAAGTAGTCATCGGAAGTCCTTCGTTGGATCCTTCACCCCCAAAGCCGTCAGCACGAAGCTCACAACCTGCAGGTAAAGACCACATGTAGTACGTCAATGTATATACGTTAAGCGTACCCGAGCGCCCCTCCTCCGACCCCGAACATCCGCTGGGTTTTCCCCTGGGTGTTCCCTGGGTTTCCTACCCTGGGGTTCCGCAGAGTTACGGCAGAATTTTCGCAGAGTTTCGGCACAAAGAAACCCCGCCCACGGTGCATTACCGCAGGCGGGGGAGAAGCCTACCTCAAACCGTTAGACCGGAACCGATATGGTGGGGCCTAGACAGAAGAAGAGCTAGAGGAAGAAGCGGAAGCCGACGAAGAAGAGCCTTCATCGCCGGTGAGCATAATCCACTTACCGTCCTTGTATTCCACGGCAACCTTCGCCAGCTTGCCATTCGGGCTAGAAGCGGTCTTAAAGGGCTGGTCAGACTTGCCCTCAATGTGAATCTTCGCATCGGCGCTGTAGTTCATGTATGCCGGCCAGTCGTAACGGGTACCCTTACCGGACGCCTTCTTCGGTGAACCACTAGTCAGCTCAAGAGTAACCGGGGTATCCGTACCGTACATCCAGCCCAGATCGTTCTCGTACATGATCGTAAGTTCCTGCAGACCATTCACATACACATCTGCAGGGTCAGCCTTCTTCATCGGCTCAGTATCACCGGTCATTAGCGCATAGTTAAAGCTTGCCAGCCAGTAGCCAATGAACGCATACATGCCATCAACGTTATCTTCGTTCATGTTCGCCGGGGCGAGGGGCTTGGGCACATTCTGCGCCTTCTTCTCGGCAGTGGCAGGAACGTATTCGCCGTTCTTCTCGAAGTTATCGAACTTCACAAAGCCCTTATAGGACTTGTCCGAAGAAGCAGATGCGGAAGCAGCGGCCGAGGCGCTTTCAGAAGCGGAGCTAGACGCCGAACCTTCAGCCGTCGGGCGAATATCGCTAGCGCACGCAGTCAATGCAGCCAGCACACCGGCACCGGTCGCGCCCAGCGCCACGCGGCGGGACATACCAGCAGAAATGGGGGAAGGGCTCGTCATAATCAGCCTTTCATAGGAAGTCAACAAAGGAAATTGAGTGAGTTGACAACCCCATCATACCGGCAAATACACAGATGCCCATCAGCGGTCGTCATTTAGCGCCGATGACAAAGCAACCTAATACCACTGCAAAGCATCACCAAGTCTTGACATAAAGAACCCCCGCCCACGGTGCATTACCGCAGGCGGGGGAGAAGTCTATCTTAAGCCGTTAGACCTTACCTATAGGGTAGGTGCTTAGACAGAAGAAGACCCGCCGGCAGAGTCAGTCGCAGAAGAGCCATCCTCACTGCTGACCATAATCCACTTACCGTCCTTGTACTCCACACTAACCTTCGTCAGTTCCCGCGAACTATCCTCCATGAAAGGTTCATCAGGGCTGCCTTCAATGTGAATCTTCATATCGGCGCTGTAGTTCATGTACGCCAACCAGTCATAACGAGTTCTGCTACCGGAAATTTTCTGTGGTGAATCAGAAAGCAACTCAAGAGTCATAGGGCTATCCACACCGTAGAGCCAGCCCGCATTATTTTCATAGGCAACCGTCAAATTCTGGTAATTCTGCAGTGAATCCGCAGATTCAACCTTCTGCAGCGGCTCAGTATCGCCGGTCATCAGCAGATAGTTGGAACTCGCCAACCAATAACCAACGAACGCGTAAATACCGTCAACGTTCTGCTCGTTCATGTTCGCCGGAACGAGAGGCTTCGGCACATTCTGCGCCTTATGAGTGGCGGTTGCCGGAACGTACTCGCCGTTCTTCTCGAAGTTATCGAACTTCACGAGGCCCTTATAATGCTTGCCGGAAGAAGCAGAAGGCGAAGCGCTAGCCGAGGCACTGGGTGAGGCACTAGCTGAAGCGCTCGCGGATGCACTAGCAGAACCGGAAGTAGAGTTAGACGCCGAGCCATCAGCCAGCGGGCGAATATCGCTAGCGCACGCAGTCAATGCAGCCAGTACGCCGGCACCGGTTGCACCCAGTGCCACGCGGCGGGACATACCAACAGAGGTGGGGGAAGGGCTCGTCATAATCAGCCTTTCAAAAGAAGTCAACAAAGGAAATAGAGTGAGTTGACACCATCATTATACCCTAAGCACATGAATGGATATCAAATACCACTACCTATATCCTTTTGCGAAGAAAGGTCTAAAAAGCTGCAATTAGTGCACTAGGACGCTGAGGGGCTCGCAGACTCCGTGCTCTTATCAGCATCCTTATCTTTCTGAGTGCTCATAAACCAAGCACCCTCCTTATACTCCACAACAATCCTCATCGCCTGCCCCTGAGAATCTTCTGCCCTAGCCAGCGACTTATCGCGGTTGTCCCCCTCCGTCAGATGCCTCTTCGCATTCTGGTCAACCAGAGAACGAGCACGCCAGAAATAACGAATACGGTCGCCCTCAACCTGCGTGGGAGTGTCCGTCATCAGGTACACAGACATCGGCTCACTCGTATCGTAAATCCAGCCGCGCCCTGTCTCATAGAGCTTAACCATCGGCTCAAGCTCCTTATAGTATTCGCTACTCGGGTCCGTCTTCTTCAACGGCTCAATATCACCCGTCAACGCCAAATAATTAAAGCTAGAAATCCAATAGCCAATCAGCGCATAAATACCGTCAATGCTCAGCTCCTGCACCTTCTCCGGCATGAGCGGTTTGGGCACGTTCTGCGCCTTCTTCTCAGCCGTGGCAGGAACGTACTCGCCGTTCTTCTCAAAGTTATCGAACGTGACCTTACCCTTATACGACTTATTCGCAGACGGCAACGCCGGCGAAGCAGACGGGCTCACCGAAGCACTCGCGCTCGCCGATTCAGATTCAGCAGTAGCAACCGGCGGATGCACCGTACGCGCACACGCAGACAACACAGCGGCAAGACCAACACCGCCCGCACCCAACACGGCGCGGCGGCTCAAGGCGACGGGCTTAGAAGAGGAGCTTGTCATCAGCAGTCTTTCGAAGAGGTCAACGGACGAGGGGGAGTGAGTCGACACCCCCATCATACCGGGCGCACCTTATAGCAACCGTAAAACACCGGCGAACAACAAATAGCCGGGCGCATATGAAGACACCCCATAGCTGCCACACAACAAAAGACAGCTACGGGGTGAACAACGTAATACGCCTCAACTGAACCGGACGCACCGACTAACGGAGTAGCTAACGGAGCAGATGCGCAAAATTACGGCGCGCATGAGCCACCTTCGGGCTCACCACAAACGCACAATAACCCTGCGCCGGATTCAACGCGTAATAATTCTGGTGATACTCCTCAGCCTCATAGAACACGCCCAGAGGCTTAATCTCCGTAACGATGGGGGAGGAGTACAGCTGCTGAGCACGCGCCACCGCACGCTCAAACGCCTCACGCTGCTGCTCATCCGCGTAGAAAAGCACCGAACGGTACTGCGAACCGGTATCCGCACCCTGACGATCCCAGCTAGTCGGGTCGTGGCTCGTGAAGAAAATATCCAGCACCGTATCCAGGTCAATCACCTGCGGGTCAAAGCTGAGCTTCAGCGCCTCCTGATGCCCGGTCGCACCCGAACACACCGAACGATAATCAGGGTCGGGAGTATCGCCGCCCGTGTAGCCGCAGACGCTCTCCTCAACCCCGCGGAACTGGCGGTACACCGCATCCAGGCACCAGAAACAGCCGCCGGCAAGAACAACATCAGTCATGATTCCTCCTTGAACTATAAAACCACACTACCTGAAGAACACCGCCGAGCCGCATAATATTCCTGAGCTGCCGCCGCGCCACCTGCCACAATAGAGGTATGACTGAAAAACTAGAAACCCCCACCCTCGCAGAAGTCGTCGACGCCTTCCACACGCTCTTCCCGCCGCAGCTCGCCGCCGGATGGGACGCATCCGGCCTCGTCGCCGGACGTGGCGCCGCTAAAGTGAGCACCGTCCTCTTCGCAGTAGACGCCCTCACCGCCACCGCTGAAGAAGCTGTAGCCGAAGGCGCGCAGCTGCTCATCACCCATCACCCGCTGCTGCTACGCGGCGCAAAGTTCATCCCCGACAGCGACTACAAAGGCAACGTTCTGCACACCCTCATCGAAGGCGGATGCGGCCTGCTCGGCGCGCACACCAACGCCGATGCCGCCGTCGAAGGTGTGAACGAAGCACTCTGTGACGCTATCGGTCTGATTGACCGCGAACCGCTCACCGAAGCGCAAACCCAGGTACTTGACGAGCAGGA
The DNA here is from genome assembly GCF_019334805.1 of Rothia mucilaginosa. Lineage (NCBI taxonomy): Bacteria > Bacillati > Actinomycetota > Actinomycetes > Micrococcales > Micrococcaceae > Rothia > Rothia mucilaginosa. The sequence continues at coordinate 268,725 of NZ_CP079822.1, read as the reverse complement.
ACACGCGGTAGGCACCGGCCGCCTCGGCACCCTGCCCGAAGAAATCACCCTCAAGGAGCTTGCAGAACGCCTCGCAGCGGCACTGCCCGCAACCGCCGGTGGCCTGCGCATCGCCGGACGTGCCGACCAGCCGATCCGCCGCGTCGCCCTCTGCGGTGGTGCCGGTGACTCTCTCTTCGACGCGGTACGCGCCACCGACGCGCAGGTGTACATTACCGCCGACCTGCGTCACCACCCCGCTAGCGAATTCCGCGAAACCGCACGAGTCGACGGCAGTAACATCGCCCTGATTGATTGCTCCCACGCCGCCAGCGAATCCCTCTGGCTGCAGTCGGCGGCAAACCGCCTGCGCGCCCTGCTCGCTGAGCGCGGTTTCACCATCGAAACGAAGCTGTCTGCACTCAACAGCGACCCGTGGGACTTCACCGTCTCCACCGGCGTGGCAACCGGTCAGGATGCGCGCTCGGCAAGCACCGCCGCAGCCCCCGCGTGGGAACTCTAGGGCGAGAATTCTAGGGGCGAGAACTCTAGAAGAATCCGCGCGGATTCCCTCAGCGCGTAAGAGCCCGGGCACCCCGTCCGTTGTGACGAGGTACCCGGGCTAGAACCGGCCCGGCCTACTTAGTTACCTGGCCTACTTAGTTAGCAATGCGATACAGGCCGGTAGTGATAGGGTTCAGCACACGATGCCGGTAATAAAACAACATCCAGTCCAATTCAATGCGGGTCACAGCATGATTCGGTTCAAACATGCCGGTCTCGGGAGTAATAACATTCTGCTGGGTAGCCCACAGAATCTCACGGTAGAACGCGGAATCCGGCGTAACATCCGGGAAGGACGAAACACCCGATACTTCCGGTGAACCAGACGCACGGTAAATCATTGCGGCAACGGTTGCATTCGTGAGACCGTCCTCCGCGTGGAACTTTCCGTCAGGTCCGCCGAAAGTAACGCCCTTTTCACGAGCCCAAATGTAGGCGGCGTAGTTCGGATTGTCCGTCTTCACATCCGGCCACGGAGAGACTTCAGGAAGGTCCACCTTGGGGCTGCCCTTCATCTCATAAAGGGCGGAAGCCAGCTCACCGCGGGTGGCAGGCTGCTTCTGTTCCTCGTCGTTCAGCGATGTCGAAAAGTACATACGTTCCTCTACGGGTACGTAAGCATTCGTGAACCGCTGGACACCCTCAAACTTCAAATCCTGGTGCGCCAAAAGAACGCCGCGGTGCTCCGGGGCAAAACCCACCATCGGCGTGATGAGAGTCTTATCCGTCTTGCTGGGGTAACCGTAGTCGCTCCACGCCTCAATGACGTACTGCTTGGACGGATCCAGCGTGTTCGCGGGAATCTTGAGATTGACGAAAGCGAAGCCTCCCTCCAGGCTCGTCTCGTATTCATCATCGCCTTGGACGTAATGCTTCATCTCGCTCATGACCAGGACGGGGGAACCCGTGCCCTTCTCGCGAATGACGTACATCATGCCCTCAGCACCGGGGATGTCAGTCCCTACGAAGCCCTGACCCTGAATCAGCAGCTCCTGATCCTTCGTGGGGTCCTTCAAAGCGTCGTATTTCAACTTAGGTGCGAAGGTATCGAAATGATAATCATTGGTGCTCAGACCGTGATGCGTCACAACGTTCTTGCGAGCCCAGATATCCTGAACGGTTGACTGCGGCTGGCCCTCGGGCTCGGCAAGGATGCCAACCTCGTAACGCACCTTGTCCAGAGTCATATCCGGGAAATACTCCGTGAGAGTGTAGTAACTCGGCAAAGTATTAGCTTCAACCTTCAGCGGGGCGACAAAGGTGCCGTCATCGTCAATGGTGAAGTCCTTGCCCTCTTCAAACCGCAAGAGGGTATCGGTCACCTGATGGGCGTTGTAGGGGACGTTCTCCTCGGGCGCGATGTAGATGACTACCTTGCCGTGCTGCTTGCGCCACTCCTTGGTGAAGCCGGTGCCCAGAACCGTAATTTTACTGTCCTCACCGGTGTACAGGCCGTCGCCCTCTTGCTCGAAGACGTCACGGCCGTCCTGGTAGTAGTAATCCTCATAGACAACGGTGAAAGACGGCTCATCCGCGACGTCCTGAGTTGCAGGGGTGGGGGTATTGGCAGTCGGTGCGTTAGCAACGGGCGCGTTTGCGGTGGGCGCTGCGTCCTGGGCTAACGCCGGGGTCAGCGGCAGGACCATCGCGCTCGCCAGTACGAGCGCGCTACAGTTGCGGGCCGCGTGGAAGAATGAAGACTTAGAGTTCGGAAGCGAGGACATGAGACATCCTTAAAGTTGTTTCTCCGGGGCTTCGCGAGCTCGCCGGTAGGTAGGGAATCTACCGTTGAATCTGCGCACGCCCCATGAGAAAAGTGGTTGAAAATCCCCCTCGGTTTCGGGGATATTCTCACCCTATCAAAGCGTTGAACGATTGTCAGGAAACGCTCAAGGAATACTTTAAGGTTTCGAGAAATCTCACACCGCGGTAGCTGTTAAAAGCTGAACCCCGCGCCCCCGAACAGAAAACCATTCGGGAACACGGGGGATTCAGAGAACTATCCGATGCGCCGCACTCGCCCTCAAGGTAAAACCCGAGGGGGACGCGGGCGGGCTAAACGACCTTACTTAGCGCGAGCCTGGAACGCCTCAATCAGAGTCTCCAGCTCACCATGAGTCACCATGTGCTGAGCGTCAAAAGCGCCGCTAGCGTTCAGCACCACCTTGTTCTGCTGAGCCCACAGAATCTCACGGTAGAACGCCGAACCCGGAGCCACATCGCTGTAGGGAGAGTTGCCCGTCACCGCAGGAGAACCAGCCGCACGGTAGGCGAACGCCGCAACGGTAGCATTCGAAATGCCGGCATCAGCATGGAACTTGCCGTCCGACCAGCCGAAGGTAATACCCTTCTGACGAGCCCACACGTACGCCGGGAAGTTCGGGTCGTCGGTCTTCACATCCGGCCAGGGGGAAGTCTCAGGCAGCTTCACCTCGGGGGTGCCCGCCTGGATGTACAGGGCAGCCGCGAGCTCACCGCGAGTTGCGGGGGTCTTCAGCTTCTCATCAGAAGGAGCAGGCTTCTGATCGTCGTCCTTCTTGGGATCCTGAGCGTTGGGCAGGTTCGCATCCTTGTAACCGTTCGTGCCGTTCAGGTCCAGGTCCTGCCATGCGAGCAGGGTACCGCGGCCCTCGGTGGACTTGCCCACGACCGGTGCGAGCAGCTCGCCCGTCTCGCTGTAACCGTCATTAGCCCAAACCTCAATCACGTACTTCTTCGAAGCATTCAGAGTGTTCGCCGGAAGATGCACGTTACCGTACAGGTTGCCGTCACGGTACGCCGAAGACTCGGTGGGGTGGTCAAACTCGATGATGTTGCTGGTTGCCAGAACCGGGGTGTTCGAGCCCTTCTCACGAACCACGAACTGGACACCCTTAACGGAGTCGATATTGCCGTGGAAACCCTGAGCGCCAACGTTCAGATCCTGCGATTTTGCGGGATCAGCCACACCGTTGTAACCCAGACGTGGTGCGAACGGCTCTGCCCTCTTACCCAGAGTATTCAGAACCTGAGTGCTCACCACGTTCTTGCTGGTCCACAGCTCCTGAGTGGTCAGCGGCTTCTGACCCTTCTGCTCAGCAACCACGTGAATCTCGTAGCGGACATCATACTTGGTGCCGCCGGTCGGATCCTGGGCGTAATCGTCATCAACGAAGTAGTAGGCGGCAAGCTTGTACGCCTCAACCTTCAGATCAGCCTCAAAAGTGCCGTCATCGGCAATGGTGAAGTCCTGACCCTCCACAAAGCGCAACATCTTCGAAGTCGGAATCTCGTAGCCGGAGGGCGCGTAGTTCGCGGGAGCAATGTACAGCGCTACGGTGCCGTGCTGGGCGCGCCACTCCTTCGTGTAGCCCGCGCCCTTCACATGGACGGTACCGCCCTCGGTCGTTACGAGGAAGATGTTTACGCCGTCGTAGTTGTAACCATTGGGGAGAGACACATCCAGGGTCGGGGTAGCCGCAGCGACCTGGTTGGCCGCCTGCGGGGTAGCGGCAACAACGGCGGCATCAGCGGCAGGAGCCGCATTCTGAGCCAGCGCCGGGGTCATCGGCAGAACCATAGCACCAGCCAACGCCAGCGCGCCGCAACCCTGAGCTGCGCGGAGGAAAGAAGACTTAGAGTTCGGAAGCGAGGACATAGCACATCCTTAAAGTTGTTTCCCGCAGAGCTCTGCGGAATCAACGGCGGGTAGGGAATTCGCCGTTGAATCTGCACGCCCTATGAGAAAAATGGTTGGAAGCCCCGTCGGTTTCGGGGACATTTTCACCCTATCAAACCCTCCAAATGATGTCAGGGAACACTCAAGGGAGGCTTGAAGGTTTTGAGACATTTCACAGGTTGATCAGCCGGTAAAAGCTGAACCCCGTGTGCCCGAACAGAAAACCTGCTCGAGAACACGGGGTATTCAGCGTAGAACTAGTCCGCCTTACTTAGCGCGGTTCTGGAAATTGAACAGCATCTGCTCCAACTGACCACGATTCACCAGGTCCGTCGCATTAAAAGAGCCGAAATCCGGATTAATGACATACTGCTGAGTGGACCACAGAATCTCACGGTAGAACGCAGAATTCGGCTTCACATCGGTAAAGGAAGACACACCTGATACCGCCGGGGAACCCGCTGCACGGTAGGTGAACGCCGCAACCGTAGCGTTCGAAATACCGGCATCCGCGTGGAACTTACCATCAGACCAGCCGAAAGTAATACCCTTCTGACGAGCCCACACGTAAGCGGTGTAGTTCGGGTCGGTGGTCTTCACATCCGGCCAGGGGGAGACTGCCGGGAGGTTCACCTTGGGGCTACCAGCCTGAGCGTACAGCGCCGCAGTCAACTCGCCGCGAGTAGCGCGCTGCTGCTGCTCCTGGTAGGTGAGCTTCGAGGTGAAGGTCTTGTATTCTCGCGCGGGCGCAGTAGCATCCGCGAAGTCCTGAACACCCTCAAACTTCAGATCCTGACGGCCCATAAGAACACCGCGGTGCTCCGGCGCCAAACCCACAATCGGGGTGATGAGGGGCCTGTCCTTCTTGGTGAGGTCGTAGTCGTAGTCGCTCCACGCCTCAATGACGTACTGCTTAGACGGATCCAGGGTGTTTGCGGGGATCTTGATGGTGCGGTAAAGAGTGCCTCCCTCCAGGCGGGTTACGCCATCGGGACCTTCATAGTAGGACTTCATATCGCTCATCGCCAGGACGGGGGTGCCGGTGCCCTTCTCGCGAATCACGTACATGGCACCCTCACGGCCAGGCAACTCCTCACCAACGAAACCCTCACCCTTGACCAGCAACTCCTGATCCTTCGTGGTGTCCTTCAAAGCATCATACTTCCACTTAGGTGCCAGGACCTGCGGATGGTAAGCGCGGGTGTACATCGGGTGGTGGGCGATAACGTTCTTGCGAGCCCAAATATCCTCAATGCTCGACTGGGGCTGGCCCTTAGCCTCGGTCAAAATACCCGTCTCGTAACGCACCTCATCCAGGGTGATACCCGGGAAATAATCGATGGGAGTGTAGAAACTCTCCAGCGCCTTAGCCTTGACGGTCAGCTTTGCCTCAAAAGTACCGTTATCGGCAATGGTGAAATCCTTACCCTCTTCAAAACGGAGCATCGACGTGGAAGGCTCAGCGTTACCGGGGCGGTCCTTCGTAGCAGCAATGTAGAAGACAACGGTGCCGTGCTGCTCACGCCACTGCTTGGTGAAACCGGCACCCTTCAGGGTCACGGTGCCACCCTCGCCGGTGTACAGAATACCGTCATAATCAGTGGAGTACGTCGGCTGTGCCGCTGCATCCTGAGCAGCCGGCTTGGGGGTCACAGCATTTGCCGCCGGTGCATTAGCAACAGGTGCCGCATCCTGGGCGAGTGCCGGAGTCATCGGCAGAACCATAGCGCCAGCCAGCACCAGTGCGCCGCAACCCTGAGCCGCACGGAGGAAAGAAGACTTAGAATTCGGAAGCGGGGACATGCATCATCCTAACGGGTCGTACCCACCGGGATGATGCAGGTTCATAGGGTTTCTGGGGGTGAGAAATCTCCGTCGGATCTGCGCCAACCCAATGAGAAGTGGTTGAGTATCCCCGTCGGTTTCGGGGACATTTTCACCCTATCAAACCCTCAGGTAGATGTCAGAGAACACTCAAGAGAGGCTTGAAGGTTCTGATGGTTTTCACAGGTTGACCAGCCACTAAAAAATGAGCCCAGCAAACCAAACTCAGCAAGCCAAACCCCGAAAACAGAACCCCGCGCTCCCGAATAGAAACACCACTCGGGAACACGGGGTTATTCGTGCGACTAGTCGATAAGCAGAGCCAGTTTAGCGAGCCAGCTTATCGAGACTGGAAAGCAGTCAGAACAGTCTCCAGATGGCCGCGAGTCAGCAGCTGCTTAGGAATGAAATAGTGACCACCGTACACAGTAGGCAAATTCTGGCTCGCCCACAGAATCTCACGATAGAACGGAGCACCAGGCTTAACATCCACATAGGGAGAATCACCCGTCACCGCAGGAGAACCCGCCGCACGGTAAGTGAACGCCGCAACGGTAGCGTTCGAGATACCAGCGTCCGCGTGGAACTTGCCGTCCGACCAGCCGTAGCTGATGCCCTTCTCACGAACCCAAATGTACGCAGCGTAGTTCGGGTCGTCAGTCTTCACATCCGGCCAGGGCGACGTCTCAGGCAGCTTCACCTCGGGCGCGCCAGCCTGAAGGTACAGAGCCACCGCCAGCTCACCGCGGGTAGCGCGTTCCTTGCGCTGCTCATCGGTCAAGCTAGGCTTCTTATCCTCAACAGCGTCAGAGCCCTTGAAATTCAGGTCCTGAGAAGCCAACAGCTCACCGCGACCCTCGGGCGCCTTACCCACAACGGGGGCAAGGAACTCGCCGCTCTCGCTGTAGCCGTCATTAGCCCAGACCTCCACCACGTACTTCTTCGAAGCATCCAAAGTGTTAGCCGGAACCTTCACGGTGCCGTTCACTACGCCGTTCACATACTCAAAGGCACGGTCGTGGTGGTTGTACTCAATGATGTCGCTGGTCGCCAGAACAGGGGTGTTCGAACCCTTCTCACGGATTACATACTGAACACCCTTGACGGAGTGAATCTCACCGTAGAAACCGGTACCCGAGAAGTAAATGTCCTGATCAGTGGTGGTATCGCCAAGAGCCTTGTATTCCACCTTGGGGGCAAACGGACTGGGACGGAACGCCTGAGTTTGCACTGCAATACGGCGAATCACATTCTTGCCAGCCCACAGATCCTCAATGGTCAGCTGGGGCTGACCCTGCTGCTCAGCAACCAGGTCAACCTCGTAACGCACATCGTAAGTCGGGATACCGGGGAAGTAGTAGCGAGGCTCATAGTAGCGCTGAAGCACGTCCGGCTTGACCGTCAGCTGAGCATCCAGGGTGCCGTCCTCAGCAATGGTGAAGTCCTTACCCTCCTCAAAACGCAGCGGCGTATCATCAGCGGGCAGTAGGCTACCGTCGGGAACACCCTGAGAAGCGGCCAGGTAAACCGCCACCTTGCCGTGCTTTTCACGCCACTCCTTAGTGAAACCCGAACCCTTCACGTGGACGGTACCGCCCTCAAAGGTGTACAGCAACTGAGCCTTGCCGTCGTACAGAACCTCGAACGTCGGAGCGTCCTCCTGGGTGGCCTTAGCGCCCGGAACATCCGCAGCCGTCGTGCCGTCAGAACCATTGAAGTTCAGCGTCTGAGAAGCGAGCAGAGTACCGCGACCCTCGGGTGCCTTGCCAACAACGGGGGTCACCAGGTCTTCGCTACCCTCCTGGTAGCCGTTGTTGCCCCATACCTCGACAACGTACTGCTTTGCCTTATTCAGGGTGTTAGCGGGAATCTTAACGTTACCGTTGAGGAGCCCATGCTGGTACTGGAACGCATACTCGGGGTCGTTGTACTCGATGATGTCGCTAATAGCCAGGACGGGGGTGTTCGAGCCCTTCTCACGCACAACAATCTGAACACCCTTCGGGGAGTTAATATCGCCGTTGAAACCCCAACCTGAGAAGTTCAGAACCTGATCGTTACCGGTATCCTTCAAAGCGTTGTAGCTCCAATGAGGAGCGAACTCATCAGAAGTAGCAACAGGATTCTCGCGGACGCGATCATCCGGCAGGGAACCAGCAACAGCCGCCGCAGGAGTATCCGCGGCAACATTCTGAGCAAGCGCAGGAGACATCGGCAGAATCATCGCGCCAGCCAGCGCCAATGCACCGCAACCCCGTGCTGCACGGAAGAAGGACGAAGCCTTGAAATTCGGAAGAGCGGACATAATCATTCCTTATTGGTCGAACCCATCGCGCCAATGCAGTTTCTAAAAGGGGAGTGAGAAATCTTCGTCGAATCTGCGCCAACCCAATGAGAAGTGGTCGAATATCCCCGTCAGTTTCGGGGACAATTTCACCCTATCAAAGGGCTGAACAGATGTCAGGAAACACTCAATAGAGACTTGAAGGTTCTGAGGGTTTTCCCAGGTTGACCAGCCGCTAAAAACTGAGCCCAGCAGGCTAAAGCCCGAAAAAAGAACCCCGCACTCCCAAACAAGAGTGCGGGGCCGCCAAACACGCTAAAGCAAAGCGCTAAAACAAAGCACAGAAACTAGGAAGTGCAAAAACTAGGAAGTGCGGAAGTACAGGTACATCATCATCGCAACACGACCACGAGAGGTCTGAGCCGTCGGCTCAAAAGCATTACCCTCAGACACCGTCGACACGCCATGGCGAGACGCCCACACAATCTGACGGTAGAACGGAGTCGCAGACGAAACATCGCTAAACGGGGAAGTACCCGACATCTGAATCTTCTGCGCACCATCAGCACGGTACAGAAGAGCCGCAGCAGAAGCGTTCGACAGGCGCGCCTCCGCATGGAACTTACCATCAACCCAACCGGACGTAATACGCTCCTGACGCGCCCACAGGTACGCATCATAGTTCGGGTCAGACTCATCAACATCCGCATACGGCGAATGCTCCGGACGGGTTACCGCCGGCGAACCCGCCAGCTTATAGAACATGGTGATCAACTCGCCACGAGTCACCGGATCCTCAGCACCAAAGTGGTCCTCAGAAAGCGGCTCCATCGTCTGAGTGCGAACAGCCCAACGGATACCCGCATAGTACGCAGAATCCTCAGGGGCATCAGCAAACATAGTGTTCGCATCAGGCGCGGTCACGGACGGACGCAGAATCTTCGGGCCCTGTGTCGAAGAACTCGACGCCAGAGGAGAGGAGGTAGCAGGCACCGAAGCAGCTACCGGCGCAGCAGTATCCGCCGAAGAAAGACGCGCCTCCGACGAATCATAAAAAGAGAAAAGAGGTGAGAACGGCAGATACAAAACACCCGCCAACGCCACAGCGCCAACAGCCAGCTCAATACGGCGGCGCTTACGCTTCTTAGCGGCATCCTGAGAAGAAGCCTCGGGGGTGCCCTCCGGCGCCAGCAGAGGTGCAGAAGAATTATGGGCAGCATTAGTCGGCTGCTTAAAATCCTGGGACATGAATCCTCGATGTGGTTGATGTATCGGTGTGTGATGGGCTCCCTCTAGTTCTACGCACCCAACCGGAAACGGGCGCGCACCAAGGGGGCGCAACAGTCCTAAGCATAAACCACAGCTTGAAAAATATTAATTTACACTCCATGGAACATTCTTGAAAAAGGGGAGTGGAGCACCCCAAAAATCCACCCAATAGCGGGTACCGCATGAGGTGCGCCCCACATGCGGTACAGCCCACACTAGCGTGGCAACCGGCAAAAATACCTCGAAAAACCGCGGAACAGCACCGGGCGACAGTCCCGCACGCGCCCCTACAGATACCTTGCAGTCACCTCATAAACACCCCGCAATGGCACAGAAAAGCCGGGCCGGCGGGATAAAACCAACGTTTCATCGCCGCCAGCCCGGCATAATCCATAGACCCTAGAGACTAGTCCTAGCGAACCTTATAAAGCCCTAGTGAACCTTATAGAGCCCTAGCGGACCTTGTAGTTCATCAAGAAACCAGCCAGCTCACCACGGCTCACCAGCGCAGACGGGTGGTACTCAGAGCCCGGGAAAACCTGTAGCTTCTGCTGCTTAGCCCAAGTAATCTCACGGTAGAACGCAGAGCCGACCTTTACATCGGTGTACGGCGCCTCAGTCGCAACAACCGGCTTCTTACCATCGAAACGGTACAGGAACGCCGCAACAGTAGCGTTAGAAACAGACGCATTCGCGTGGAACTTACCATCAGACCAGCCGAAAGTAATGCCCTTCTGACGAGCCCAAATGTACGCAGTGTAGTTCGGGTCATCGGTCTTCACATCCGGGTACGGGCTAGTAGCCGGCAGGGTAACCTTCGGGGAACCAGCCAGGCGGTACAGCGCAACAGTCAGCTCACCGCGGGTCGCATCATCATTAACGCCGAACCAATCCTTCTCACGAGAATCAATCAGCTTCTGATCAGCAGCCCACAGAACAGCCTTGTGGTTCGCGTGAGCAGCCGGAACATCAGCGAAACGCTCATGAGCCTTCTTGTTCGCAGACTCACCGGTCAGAGTCAGGTAATCGGCAGCGATGCGCTCGCGCTGACCATCTGCGTAGTTAATGGTTACGAAAATAGCGTAGCGGCTATCCTCATCCAGCTTGGTGCCGTCAACGTTAACGGTGGTCTCAAATGCGCCAGTTGCCACACGGTCAGAGTTCAGAGTGATGCTATCCAGAGCCTCACCGGTCGGGTTGCCGTCAGCCTCAGCCTCAGAGAACAGAACGTTCACGGTAGCGCCAGCCGGAACCTTGAAGTCCTTACCCTTCACACGGATAGTGGTCGAAGAGCTCAGATCCACCGTGTCAGTGCTCAGGGAAACCGAAGGCGAAGCAGTCTTAGCGTTCTCGCCGTTCACCGGAACAAACGCCTGAGTGCTCAGCGCCTGGCTGTTCGCCTCATCGTTATCTTCCGGAACGTTGAACTCGAAAGTCTGCACAACGTAGGAGCTGCCGGACTTCAGGGTGCCCGCCGGGATGTCCAGAACCGTCGAGAAACGGCCGTTAGTGTAACCCATGTACTGGCCAAAGAAAGCAGAGTAAGAGGTGAACTTAGCCTCCGACTGAGCCAGCGCGGGGCCGGTCGCCTTACCGGTCGCCGGATCAACCGCACGAACCGCCACAATTAGCGACTCGCTACCGTTGTACGAAATGTTCTGGAAACCGGCACCGTTCACGGTGACCTTAGTGTTCTCAGAAGCATTCACCGACGAAGCGTCGTACGACAGAGTCGGGGAATCAACGGCGGGAACATCCGCAACCTTCAGTTCAGCACGAACTTCATCCGCGGGAATCCAGCCGTCTTCAGCGTCATCGCGGTAACCGAGCACAACATCGAAGGACGAGCCATTGGCCTCCAGATAGTTAGCGCCGATAGAAGCGGTCAGGTTCACGGTGCCGTCAGCCGCAAAGGCGGAGGCGGGAACATCCTGAACATAGAACGGGTAATCACGCGGGCGGTGCGGCGGGAAAGCAACGCTTTCACCCTTCGGAACAACGTACAGGCGGAACGACTTGCCTTCAACGAAGTCCTTGGAGAAACCGGAGCCGCTAACGGTCACGTTGCCGCCCTTGAGAATGTCAAAAGTGCCGGAGGTAACCTGCAGACGCTGAGCACCCTGAACCTCACCCTGTGCAACAGCCTGGGCAGCTACCGGAGTAGCAGGTGCGGCAAACGCGGGGGAGAGGGGCAAGAGCATGGCGCCCGCCAGGGTGATGGCGCAGCCGCTCTTGGCCATGTTTTTGGGTAGCGCAAAGCGCATGTGGTTGGGAAGTGAGGACATTGTTATCCAATCAGTTTTTATCGGTGTCACGCATCGAGTGTGGTGCGCATAAACACCGTAGCAAATAGTTAAGACGTGCTGGAACCTGAAAGGTCATCAGTGCGAAAAATGCCTGTGTGTTTTATCGCATGTCTTAAGGTGAAGTATAGCTTTAAAAAGTATGTGCATGACGTGGAAAATATGCCTAAATAGTGTGCTGATAAGCACAAACACCGGTCACTGTACAAAAAAGAAAGCACAAAAAACCCACCGCATTCGAAAAATTCGCACCTATGCAACCTCTGCAGGTTGAGAATATTCACAATGCGGTGGGCAAGGCAACATAAAAGTCACCCACAATAAAAGTGGCACATAAACAGAGCCATAAAGTCGCCTATTTGACGAAAGCTACCCAAAATAGCTAACACCACGGCGAGACACTATGTGAGACGGCTGCCGCCGTGCTCCATGCGGTACAGCATCGTAGCGAGTTCCGTGTGCCCAATAAACGACGGCACATACGCCTCATAGGTAGACTGTTCGCTGATATAACCCCAAATGCGCTGATCAATCGCCCACTGGGACTCCTTACGGAACGAGTAATGCCAGCCAAGAACAGTATTCCACCCGCCTTCAGAAAAACCACCCGGCAGACTACTCTTCTTTGACGCCGAAGAAACAGGACGAGGCTTTGCCGCAGGAACCTTACCCTGCGCCCTCTGATACCTATACAGGAACGCCACCGCCGAAGAATTGTAAACCTTCGCATCCGGGTGGAAATTGCCATCCGCCCAACCGAACGTAATGCTTTGCTGACGAGCCCACACAATCGCGGCATAGTCCGGGTCGCTAGGCTGAACATCCGGATACGGGCTGGCCTCCGGAAGCTCAACCTTCGGCGAACCCGCCAACATATAGAGAGCCACCGTCAGATCACGGCGCGTTATATTCTCAGAAGAATAGGACTCTGATTTGGGAAGCTGCTGAGCCTTGTACCACCTCTTCGCAGCCTCACCCTCCTCAAACGCGTTCACCACCAAACCAAGGTCAGTAGAAACAACCTGCTGCACAGAATCCGCGGCACCACCCTGACCGGGAAGAACCTTCTCCACCACTAACTTGTAACCGCCCTGATAATTGAGCGCCTCACCGGGAACAGCGAGGGTCGCCTCCGTGTAACCGCTCTGGATACGGTCAGCCGCAATATCCTGCTCCAGCGCCTTCTGACCCGTCAGATTGCCAGAAGCATCCGTAGCCTGCAGCGAGAAACGGTAATGACCCTCGGTGAGGTTCGGCAGATTCACGGCACGCACCTGCAACGTGTTCTTCTCCCAATAGGGGCTCACCTGCGGTGAATCAGAATAATATTGGTCCCTCTGCTGCGGCTCAACACGCAGAACCGGGGCGGCATCCTTCACCTCGGTGTTCGAGTTGGGTGAGCGCACCGGAATAAACGGGGCAACATCCGTCAGGAGGCTACCGGGGACCTTCTCCTCATCTGGATTCGGGAAGAAGCCGCTGTAGACGCCAATCATGTACGACTTGCCCGGCTGCAGAGTGCCCGCAGGAATTGTCACATCCGCAGAGAAATAGTTGTTGAGGAAACTCCAGCAATAGTATTCGCCGCAATCCGTATAACGAACTGCATGCGTGAAAACGGGTTTGCCCACCATCTTTCCCGTTGCAGGGTCAACCTCATACAGCATCAGATACGCCGGGGCGCTCCCCGGCTCAAGAAGCTGCTTAGAGAGAATATGGTAGCCCTCAATCTTCAGCTGCGTATCAACCCAGGGGTTATCAATCGCCGGCATGCTGTACACATAAGTAGTCTGACCCGGCTCAGGGTCCTGAGTCAGGCTGAGCGGAGTGTGGGCAGTAAGACGGGGATCCTCATACTCCTCGGCGTTCGGCTCGCGCTCGCCCGCCGGGTAGTAGGTCAACACCACGTCAAGGGCAGGCGAAGGGATCGCCCGGATGGTCTGCTTCTTGACCTCGAAGGTGAAGGTGAGGCTTCCGTCCGGGTTGTCGTGGACGATACCGTCTTCTCGAAGATGATCGACCTTGCCACGGTACAGGGGATTTTGGGTTGCCTCACTGGTACGGGACCACCCGTAATCGGTACCACGGTTCACGAGGCCGAACTGGAAGAGCTTGTACTTCTTACGGAACTCGGGGCTCAACGGGGAGGTCGTCACGGACACCGTGCCTCCCTGAGAAATGTTGAGGGTGCCGGTAGTGACCTTCAAATCAATCTTGTCAGCATCGCTAATACCGGTTGCGGCATCCGCCTCAGCGGCGCCGGGGGCGGCAGCTACGGGGGTTGCCTGCAACGATGCGGCAGGGGAGGCGGCGCCTACCTGAACGGGGGCCGCTTGAGCAGTCTGTGCGGGTTTCGCCGGTGCCGCATCAGCATGCACAGCAGGGGTGACCGCCATCGCCGGGGCCATGCCCAGCAACAGGGAGAGGCTGATTGCCTTCTTGCCCTGAGTCTTTAGAGTGCGGGCATTTTGGGCAGGGGCCTTTAGGGCGGGCATCTTAGCACCCTGAGCGGTGGTTGGTCGGAAGAAAGAAGACACGGTTATCCCATCTAATGTTCTGCACAGTGGTTTTCTGCGAGGTGATTGAAGCGAGTGAGGGAAAACGTTGAGTGAATGGGGGGGGAGAGAGAAATGAACGGTGAAAATGAACGAAAAGTTGAGTAGAAGAGGGGGCGCACCATGCGTCTTAGCGAAAGTGCTGGCGGGCTGAAAAGCCGGGCGAATCAGCCCGCCATCACCGATTGTAAAGCAACACAGTATCAGGCTGTGTGGCCGCGGGAGGCGACTCTCAAATAACTACTTCAGGGTAACTACTTGAGGTGGCTGCCGCCGTGCTCCATACGGTACAGCATGACCGCCAAGTCGTCGGTGGGCGTTTGCTCCCAAGTAAAGTACTCGCGTCGCCCATCCTTGGCGTAGCCCCAAATACGTTGCTGTACAGCCCACCGAGATTCACGCCAAAAAGCGCTACCCTCCTCCAACTCCGTAGCCCAATTCTTAGTGCTCAGCTCAGAATCCTTCGACCCCGGCAAGCTACCGTTACGAGGCTGAGGTGCGGCAGTCGGCAAGCTGGGGGACACCTTACCATGCGAACGCTGATACCTGTACAGGAACGCGACAATAGAGCGAGGAGAAAGCTGCACATACGGGTGGAAATTCCCGTCAACCCAGCCAAAGGTCACACCCTGCTGACGAGCCCAAATATATGCCGCATAATCCGGGTCATCCGGGGTGATATCTCCATAAGGACTCGTCGCCGGAAGCTCAACCTTCGGCGAACCCGCCAGACGGTACAACGCCACCGTGATATCACGGCGCGTCATATAGCTGTTTCTACCTGACTCAGAAAACTCAGGAAGAATCTGACGATACCTAAACCACTCCCAGGCAACATCTCCCTCCTTATCCTTCGTCACCTCCAGCTGCAGGTCCTTCGAAATAAGCTGCTCAACCGACTCAACCGCCCCGTCCTTACCGGTAGTCACCTTCTCCAAAACGAGCCTGTACGAGCCGTCATAATTCAGCGCCTCACCGAGGACGTTCAGCTTCTCATCCACCGTGCCGTCATGGATATTCTCAGCAGCAATATCCTGCACCAGTGCCTTCTGACCGGTCAGTCGTCCCTGCTCGTCAACATACTGCACTGAGAAACGGTAAGAGACCCCAGGCTGCTTCTTCAGACCCATAGCACGTACCGGCAGAATATTTTCCCCATCATAAGGGCTCACCGTCGTAGCCTTCAGAAACATCTCAGGGCTAGCTGATTCCTTATTCGGTGAACGTACCGGGATGAAATCTGCAACATCCTTCAGCAGCTCACCGGGGTACTTCTCATCCTCCGGGCGATCATAACCGTAAAACCCGATCTTATAGACCTTACCCGGCTTAAGCGTGCCTGCAGGAATCGTAATAGACGTCTTAAAATGCTCATTCAGGAAGCCGCTACAGAACTCACCGCAATCCGTATACCGAATCCAATCGGTGAATGCTGGTTCGCCTACAATCTTTCCGGTCTTCGGGTCGACTTCATAAAGAGCCAGAAGCGCCGGACCTCCCAGGTCTTCACGATTACCGCTCGTAGTAATGTGGAACCCCTCAAGCGTTAGAGTCGTATCCTTCCACGGGTCATCAATCGCGGAGGCTCCGAAAATGTACTTCGTCTCGGTAGGCTTAGGGTCCTGCACTACATTAATAGGTGCACGCGCCACGAGACGGAAATCAGACTGCCAAGGCCCCGGATGGTAGCCCTTCTGGTAGTACGTCAGAATGACGTCGAAAAGAGTGCCTTCTTCAGCCTCAATAATGAGCGGCTGAACATTGAGGAAGAAGGTGTAGCTCCCATCCGGATTTTCTACCATCTGCTTCGGGTTGCGGTCACGGTCAAAGACGTAGCCGTACTGGGTACCCGGCGTGCGGAAGTAATTATGCCCAAGATGGAAGTAAGAAGAACCGCGTTCGACCAGAGAAAATTCGTAGAATTCGTAATTCTGACGGAACTCAGCACTGAGCGGAGGCGTAGTCAGCGTTACGGTGCCGCCTCGAGAAATGTTGAGAGTCTCGGGAGAGACTTTAAACCCGTCCATTTCAGGGTTGCGGGGCTCTTCTCGCACGTGCGGAAGCGTCTGCTCAGACTCGTTAACATCCTCTTGTGCCGCAACGGGGGAGGCGGGGGTCGCCTGTGCCGGTTGCGCCGGGTGTTCGGGAGCCGCCAGCGCTGCCGGGGTGATACCTGCAAGCGGGCTCAAACCTAGCAACAGTGACAGACTGAGCGCGCGGGCGCTCGCCGGGTGGCGCGGCGCAGTTGAGCGGTACCGGGCGCCTCGTGGTGTGAAGAATGAAGACATCATTATCCCATCTACAAAAAACTGTACGGTGAGTGAAGCGAATGAACAGGTGAAGCGTGAATAAGTGAAGTGAGCGAAAAAGTTGAGCGAATCAAGGGTCGGGAAACCGGGGTGCTGCTCATGGGAAGATTCCCATCGGGTAACGCTCCCGATTCCCCTCACCGGTGCCTGTAAAGGATGCTAGGGGCGGGACTGATCTAGCTGTTGAGCCTGCGGCACAACGACTCGAAGAACACAGTCCGCCAGCCCCCTCACGCACCGAAACTAATCGAGACGGCTGCCGCCGTGCGCCATGCGGTACAGCATGACCGAGAACTCCGAAGATGAAACAGTATCCGAACTGAAACCCTCGGCATAGCGGTGATCATAATCCGTATAACCCCAGATGAACTGCTGAGTAGCCCACAGCGACTCCCGCCAGAATGCAGTATCCGTACGCTCATAATCGGACCAATGCGAACGCGAAACCCGAATCTGAGAATCACCCGGAACACTACTGTTCTTGGGCACAGACGAAGACGGCAAACTGCTCGACTCCGGCGAAGACGCAGGGGCTAGCGCTCGTTGGTACCTGTACAGGAATGCCACCGTCGAGGCAATCGAAAGGTTCGCCTCCGGGTGGAACTTGCCGTCCGCCCAGCCGAACGTAATACCCTTCTGACGAGCCCAAATGTATGCGGCGTAGTCCGGGTCGTTCGGTGCCGCATCCGCGTAAGGGCTGGTTGCAGGCAGCTCAACATGAGGCGCGCCCGCCAGACGGTACAGTGCCACCGTGACATCGCGGCGACTCAAAACGGTCTTACTCTCATCCAGAAGAGCCTGCTGCTTAACCCACTCGACAGCAGCCTTCTGCTCCTCGGTAGTATTCGCCAAGAGATCAAGATTCTCAGAAGCTACCGACTCGACCGCATCCGCGGCATCGTTCTTGCCGGGGGTTACCTTCTCCAGAACAACCTTGTAAGACCCCTCATAATTCAGTGCACTACCGGGGACGTTCAGCGTCTCCTCAGTGGCACCATCGTGAATGCGCTCAGCGGGGATAACCTGCTCCATAGCCTTCTCACCGGTCAGCTCGCCGAAGATATCCGTTGCCTGAACCGAGAAACGGTAATAGCCCTCGGTAAGCTTCGGAAGATTCGAGACACGCGCGGTGAGAGTATTCATCTCCTGATACGGGTTGACGCGCTTATACGGAATGTACAAGTCCGGCCGCGCTACAGGCTGGTCAGGGTTCGGCTGGTTATCGCTCGGCTGCTCCGACTGTACCGGAAGGAACTGCGCAACACTGGTCAGCAGGCTACCGCTATAATCCTCTTCACCCGGGTGGGGAAGATTAGAACCGTAGATACCAATCATGTAGAGCCTACCCGGCTTCAACGTACCTGCCGGAATCGTCATCTTCGTGCCGAAATAGTTATTGCGGAAACCCGTACAGTGATGCAGGCAGTTGCCCGTCAACGGAACAACATGGGAGAAAACAGGACGTCCCATAATCTTTCCGGTAGCCGGGTCTGCCTCGTATAGAGTGACGTACGCCTGGCTGTCGTATCCACCTACGATATTCGGGGGAAGAATATGGTAGCCCTCAACCGTCAGAGTCGTATCCTGCCACGGCTTATCAATCGCCGAAATGCTGTAGCGGTACGTCGGCTGGTCAGGCTCAGGGTCGCGCACCGTGGGCAAGGGAATTCGTGCCGTAAGACGATAATCTTCATACGGATAGTCGTGCGGGTCAGGCTTATCGGACGGGTAGTAGGTCAGCACCACATCGAAGAGCGTACCCTCCGGAACCATCATCCACTGCTTCGGAATGTCAAGAGTGAACGTGACGCTCCCGTCAGGATTATCGTGGGCCTTGCCCTCAGCGCGGAGGCCGGCAACCTTGCTGCCGTACTGCGCCTCAGGAAGGGGATTGCCGTAATATGGCTCAAGGTAATTCTCACCGCGCTCCACAATGCCGAACTCATACAGCGTGTACTTCGCGCGGAACTCGGCACTCAGCGGCGCGGTGGTCACAGAGACGGTACCGCCCTCAGAAATGTTGAGGGTGCCCGAGGTGAGCTTCATGCCAACCGGGTTATCAGGCTTATTCTCCTCAGCTGCGGGGGAGGCGGGGGTCGCCTGTTCCGGGTCTGCCTGAGCGGGGGTTGCCTGTGCCGGCTGGTCCGGTGCTACCTGGGTCGGTGTTGCCAGAGCCGCCGGGGTGATACCGGCAAGCGGGCTCAAACCCAACAGTAACGACAGGCTGAGTGCGCGGGCGCTCGCCGGGTGGCGCGGAGACGTGGAACAGCGCCGGGCGCCTCGTGGTGTGAAGAATGAAGACATCATTATCCCATCTACAAAAAACTGTACGGTGAGTGAAGCGAGCGAAGAAGTCGAGCGGATAAAGCGTGAAAAGAAAACCCTCAACAGGGGAGAAGAAGCCCCGTAAAGCCTGGCGTCGGGCAAAAGAGCCCACAGAGGCAAGGAAGAAAAACAGAGGTGCACCGGCGGGCTGAAAAGTCGAACTACGCCGAACATTCCAGCCCACCGGTCACCCCTCACCACAACCGGGCGCTACCTGAGGTGGCTGCCGCCGTGCTCCAAGCGGTACAGCATCAACGCCAAATCACCAGAGGAAACGAAAGAATAATCAAAGCCCTCATAAACGTGTTCCTTGTCAACGCCGTGATCCCACACGGCGTAACCCCACACGCGGTGATCAACAGCCCACTGAACCTCACTCCAGAAAGCGGTACCCTTAAGAGCCTTATGCTGCCAGCCACCGGAACTCTGGGGCGCATCCTGGTTACCCGGCAGCGAAGAAGAGGTCGGTGCCTTCGGCGTGACCTTGCCCGTCGCCTTCTGGTACCTGTACAGGAACGCCACCGTCGACGGGGCCGAAAGCTTCACCTCCGGGTGGAACTTGCCGTCCACCCAACCGAAGGTAATGCCCTTCTGACGAGCCCAAATGTACGCGGCGTAGTCCGGGTCGCTTGTTGCTACATCCGTGTAAGGGCTGGTTGCAGGCAGGTCAACCTTCGGGGAACCCGCCAGGCGGTACAATGCCACCGTCACATCGCGGCGCGTCAGATTGCTATTCCTGGACTGCGGCGAAGGATCAGGCAGAATCTGACGCTCAGCAAACCAGCGTTCAGCAGCCTGCAACTCATCCTTATGAGTCAGATTCACGGGAATATCCTCGACAGCAAGCTGCTCCACCGACTCACCGGCACCATCCTTACCGGGGGTTACCTTCTCCAAGACCAGACGATAAGCACCCGAATAGTTCAGCTGCTGAGCGATCGTCAGATTCAGCTCCGCCCTGCCGTCCTTGATGAGGTCAGCCGGGATTGCCTGCTGGAACACCGTCTGACCGGTCAAACGCCCCTGCTCATCAACGTGCTGCACCGAGAGGCGGTACGATCCTTCACCCAGCGCATAGAGCTCGGTAGCGCGCACCGTAAACGAGTTCGTCTGCGCGTACGGGTTCAGTTTCACCGACCCAAGGTGCAACGCAGGATGTGCGGTTTCCTGATTGGGGGAACGCACCGGAAGGAACTCAGCAACATCATTCAGCATAGACCCCGGAGAATCTTCCATGCCGGGGTAAGGCAACCCGTCCCCGTACATACCAATAAAGTAGAGCTTGCCCGGCTTCAACGTACCTGCAGGAATCTTCAGCTCCGTGCTGAAGTAGTTGTTGCGGAACCACCTGGAGCTAACTCCGTTGTACGTGTAGTCCACCTGCTGAGTGAACACAGGTTTACCCACCATCTTTCCCGTTGCAGGGTCAGCCTCATAGATAGCAATGACCGGCGAATCATTAGAAATCAGTTCCCTAGCCCGCACGAGGACATGGCGTCCCTCAACCCGCAGCGTCGTATCCTTCCACGGGTTATCGATAGCGGACTGACTGAAGGTGTAGGTCCCACGGGTCGGCTGCGCATCCTGAACCACATCAATATGGGCGCGGGCATACAAACGGTCCGCCAAACTCCAAGGTTCCAGCTCAGCTTCATCCGACGACCAGTAGTACGTCATCACCACATCGAAGAGCTCACCGTCGGCAGCCTCAATGTACTGCGGGGGAACCTCAAACGTGTAGGTGAGGCTACCGTCCGGGTTCTCCCGCACCTGGGGCTTCAAGTCCTTGAGAAACCCGCCGTACTCGTCGAGAGGCGCATAACTATTGTGTTCCGCATACGCGTACAACGATCCGCGCTGCACCAGAACCAGCTCGTAGAAAGTGTACTTCTTACGGAATTCAGCGCTCAACGGAGAAGTCGTCACCGACACCGTGCCACCCTGAGAAATATTGAGGGTTCCCGAATCGACCTTCAACTGAACATTTGCCGGGTTCACCCAATCAAAAGCATCAGCGGCAAGAGGCGCCATCGGAAGCTGGGTGCTCACCGTGAACTTATGGTGACCGTACGAATACTCATAGTCCGAGAACACCACACGCACTTCAGCCACTGAACCGCGAGAAGTCGGCCTATAGCTGGAATAACCGTCAACCTTATACTCAACCTCCACGGTCAGAGTACCGTCAGCATTGCGGGTTACCAGCTCGTCACGCTTATAGTATTGGTCGGCTACATCATTCTTCGCAAAAGGTGCCTTCTCACCAGAGGTAGCGTTATAAATCGCCACAGACTCAAGGTAGTACCCCAGGTCCACCTCGGGTGAGATATTAGAAATAGTCACCTTATAGACGCGGTCCTGACCGGGATCAAAATCCTGCGCAGCAACAGATACCTTCGGCAGGGTATTCCTGAACGAATTATCCTGATATGCCATGCGCGCAGGGTGATTGCCCACAGGAACGAAGGGGAACTTACGCGACAGCTTCTTCCACCCGTTCCCCCCGTGGGTTTCTACACCGGAAACATCCAGGGAATACCCCTTACCGGACTTCAGGACTCCCGCAGGGATAGTAATCTTCTTCTGGAAATAGCCGTTAGGAATCAGACCCTTGAAAATGCGCTGATTCTCTTCCGTATCCGGTGCCTTCAGCTCACCAAGCGAAGCCACATTAGAGTTCGTGACCTTTCCCTGCTCATCATGCTCGGACAGGGTGAAGTCCACGGAGCTGACATCCTGAAAACCGGTACCCGTCAGCGTCACCTCAATCGGCTGGCCGGAAGCAATCTGCTCCTCAGAAATAGCCGAAACATCATAGGTGATGGAGGGGAGCTGCGCCTTCGGGAGGTTGAACTCCACCGGCAGCGCCGTACGGACGCGATCCTCAGTGTTCCACGCATAGGGGTGCGCATCGTCTACGGGGCGGTAGGTCAGAATGACCTCGTACTCCAGATTTGCCGGCAGGCTATTCGCCGGAACCGTCAGGTCAGCGCTGAAACTGCCGTCAGCAGCCGGAGCCGGGGCATCAAAGACAAGGCCGCGGTGATCGACCTTCTGGTAGGGGTTAGCGTAGGTCGAAGAGCCCTTCGGAGCAATCGTGAGGCTACGTAGCTCATGATGCGCCAAGAACTCGGGGCTCAACCCGGTACCCTCCACGTGCACGGTACCGCCGTGAAGAATGTCGAGGGAGCCGCTGGACACGCGCAGGGTCGGCAGGGAAGCATCCTGCTTAGCACCCTGCACGGGAGTGTTCTGCGCAGGTTCGTTCTGCGCAGGTTCGTTCTGGGCAGGCGCGTTCTGCGCGGGTGTTTCTTGAGGCGCTGCCAGCGCCGCAGGAGTAAGACCTGCAAGCGGGCTCAAACCCAGCAACAGCGACAGGCTGAGCGCGCGGGCGCTCGCCGGATGGCGCGGGGTCTCAGAATGGTGCGGGGCACCTCGTGGGGCGAAAAATGAAGACATCATAATCCCATCTACAAAATTTATACGGTGATTGAAGTGAGTGAGTAGATGAAGCGAGTGAAGAAGTTGAGCGGATAGAGCCTGAAAAGCCAGGCTAGGGGAGAAGAAGCCCCGTAAAGCCTGGCGTCAGGCAAGAGAGATCGCCGGGGAGGGGAAACAGAGGCGGCACCGGCGGGCTGAAAAGCCGAACTACGTCGAGCATCCCAGCCCACCGGTTACCCCCTCACCGCGACCGGGCGTTACCTGAGGTGGCTGCCTCCGTGCTCCATACGGTACAGCATCACAGCCACCTGACGGTACGACATCTTGAAGCCGTCAAAGCTCTCATAGAAGTAACCTTGATCAGGCATGTAACCCCAGATACGTTGCTCAATAGCCCAGCGAGACTCACGTGAAAAAGCAGTCTCCGGGCTGATCCAGAGCCGCCAATGAGAGCTAAGTGGGAAATGCTTCTGTTTCTTCGGGTTAGAGTCCGGTAGTGAAGGAGACGTCGGTAAGCTTGGCGACGCCTCCCCCTGGGATCGCTGATACCTGTAGAGGAACGCAGCCGTGGAACGGTCCGAAAGCGGCTCATTCGGGTGGAAGCGACCATCAACCCAGCCGAACGTAATACCCCGCTGACGAGCCCAAATAATCGCGGTATAGTCAGGGTCATCCGGCGTAATATCCGTGTAAGGGCTGACTGCAGGAAGCTCAACCTGCGGCGCACCCGCTAACCGGTACAGTGCCACCGTCACAGAACGGCGGTTCACTGATTCCCAATCGCGATCAGTGGGGTAGCCTGGCAGAATTTGACGGTTCACAATCCATTTCCTGGCAGCCTCCATTTCCCGTTCCTGACTGATATCCAAGTCCAGATCTTTGGAAGCAACCTGCTCAACCGAATCGACAGCGTCACCCTGATTTGGGGTTACCTTCTCCACAAAGAGCCTATAGGCCACCTCAAAATTCAGGGCATAGCCGGGAAGAGAAAGCGTCTGCGCCGTACGACCCTTCTGAATGCTTTTGGCAGGAATCACTTTCTCCCAAGACTTCTGCCCGGTCGGACGGCCATGATCATCAATCGGCTGCAAGGAGAAACGGTAGTAGCCCTTGGTCAGCGGCGGCAGACCCAAAACAGTCACCTTCAAAGTATTATTCTCGCGATAAGGGCTCATCTTATCTCCCGAGACGTAGATGCTGGTGGGAGCTGCATCTTGCTCCGGGGTACCTACCGGGATGAAATCTGCCACATCGGTCATCCATGCACCAGGGTATTCCTCGGAACCCGGGCCAGGATAACCACCGCCGTAGAAACCAATCCTGTACAGCCTGCCCGCTTTGAGAGTACCCCCGGGAATCGTGATAGCCGTACTGAAATGGTCGTTCAAGAAACTATCACAGTACTGATTGCACCTGGTGTAATTCAGATTCTGCATAAACACAGGCGAACCAATACCCTGCCCGGTCACCGGATCAACCTCATAGAGGGTCAGGACCGCCGGGCCTTCAGGACCCCAAAAGGTGCTTTTCGAGAGGATATGGAAACCCTCAACCGTCAGGGTTGTATCCTCTTCCGGGTGCTCGATAGAAGATGAACTGAAAAGGTAGGTGGTCTTCGTAGGTTTAGCGTCCTGCACCACATCGGTAGGAGTGCGGACTACCCGGCGATTCGACCACGTCAACGGATCCGGCGCATACTCATTCGACGGGTAATACGTCAGTACCGTATCGAAGAGAGTCCCCTCTTTAGCCTCAACAATATGGGCGGGAACAACGAGTGTGAAAGTGAGGCTACCATCCGGGTTCTCTCGCACATTACCCTGCTGCTTGAGGTCCCTAACCATCCCACCGTACTGAGTGAGGGGAACATAATTATGGTGCCCGACATGGACGTACGTGGAACCACGTTCCACCAACGCGAGCTCGTGGAACGTGTACTTCTGCCTAAACTCGGCGCTCAACGGAGAAGTTGTCACCGACACGATACCGCCCTGAGAAATGTTGAGGGGGCCTGTCGTGACCTTCAAATCAATGTTCTCCAGCTCAGAGGCGGGATCGCCACCCTGTACTTGAGGCATCTGACGGGCCGGTGTTTCTTGAGTAGTTGCCTGCTGCGTGTTCACAGGGGATGCGGGCGCCGGCTGAGCCGCCACCGGCGTCAAAGCCAGCAGCGGAGACACGCCCAACAGCTGAGTCAAACCCAACGCCAGGGAAGCGCCCGCAACTTTTCGGCGTGCGCCACGGGCAGGCTTAAAGAATGAGGACATCATTATCCAATCTGAATTTTCTGCATGAATGAGGGTGAATGAGAAAAGAAGTTGAGAGGATCAATGAGTGACAGTCCACCGCGCTGAGCCTACGCCAAATCCACATCGTGGAGGACCCGTAGCGGCGGCATGCTGAAGTGCAATTTCAGCCTACCAACCCGCGTCTTAGACATTCAATGAAAACACGAGAAAAACATTCCAATAAGAGTTATAAGACAAAAAATTCGAAAATTACGCCCCCGGTTTTATACAAAGCCCGACCCCCAAAAAGACCACACAATAGAGAGACAAAAATGGAAGCATCACCAGCACTAAAAACCGCACCCAGCAGCGCCTGCACCAGAAAACGGGCACACGAAAAAAAGGGGCATACAAAAAGGGGCGGTGAGAGAAAAACTCTCGCCGCCCCTTCTATAGGCCATAGGCCACTATCTTCAGCTGCTGTTCTCAGAGATCAACCCAAGCTAAAACATGTAGGTTAACCGCCCGGTTCACGGCACCTGCCAAATCTTAAGCATCGATATAAGGGCTACTGGGGATGTCAATCATGTCCAGCATTGACAGGACACGAGCCAGCTCCTCGCGGGTAGCAATCTTGGTCGGACGGAAATCCTTGCTCTTATTGTGAAAGCTCGTATCAATATTCACCGACGAGTGCAGCCACACCGACTCGGTGTAGAACGGGGCACCCGGCTTCATGTCCTGCGGGGTAGTGGGACGGAACCACGAAGGACGACGGCCGGGGGTAAGCATAAAGTAACGGTAGAAGAACGCTGCCATCGTAGCGCGGCTAGCCACCGCCTCCGGGTGCATCTTACCGTCAGACCAACCCGAGGTCAGACCATTCTGGTATGCCCAAATGTATGCCGAGTAACGCTCATCCTTCGGGGACACATCCGGGAACGGGGAACGCGCCGGAAGCTTAACCTTCGGCGAGCGGGCGCCTCGGTAGATTGCATCCATCAGATCGCTGCGGGTCACCGCACGCTTAGGGTAGAAGCAACGTTCCTTATCGAGCAGCAAAACCTTTGCCTTACATGACCTGTAGATATCGGGAGCGTACTCGCCATCCATATCAATATCCACAATGAAAGGTGCCCACGCAAACTCAGTGTTAATCGTCGGGCGAACCTCAATAGTACGCAGGATGGTGTACTGCTCACGGCGCGGACGAAGAGACAAGCGAATCCCGTAGTCCGCCTTCGGGCCACCAGTGACCTCGCGAGAAATGACGTGGTGCCTCACGTAGGGGTCATTCTCGATGCGCTTCTTCGGCTCAAGAGCGAAGAAGTAGAACTGCGTGAAGCCCTTCTCCTTGGTGTAGTAGCCAGCCTCAATGTATGGGGTGTACAGGCCAGTATCAAGCACAGCCTGCAGGCCTGTAATCTCGTAGCTGAGGTTGAAGCCGCTAATATCAAACGACGCCTCGGTAATCTTGAACGTCAGCGGGGTGGTCATAACGTCCAAGGTGGCAGCCTGGGCGCTCTGCTCGCCGGCATGGTGCGCACCCAAAGCGCCAGCGACTGTTAGTGCTGCCGCACCCTTAAAAAGGGCGCGACGAGAGGAAAAAGTAGACATATCATTGTCCCATCGATGTGTTTCTGAGTGGTTACTTCTACGCTAGCAAACCAATAACCATTGGTTAAGCCTCTAGTCGTTTGCTATGCGTACGCGGCGTGACGTGTTTCCATGTGTGCTGAGTTGAGAATGTGAATGCTAGTGAGTGATGTACCCGCCACCAATGGCGAGACGTTTAATACTATAAGCACTTCTGTGCACAAAAAGAAGGCGGATAGATAGACACTACCCGCCTTCTGCCCCGCAAAAACCTACCCGCTTAATGTGGGGAAATGTGGTTTTACAGGGGGAAATACAGACTTAAGCCCCTAGAAAAATAGTTAAAAAATTTTCAATATGATGCAAAAAATAGGCGAAAACAAATAGTTGGGCGACCTACTGCTCATGTACCAGCAACGTCAAAACGCCTGCCTTACGCGCCGTCGGCAGGGTGCACTCCACCGACCAGTCCGCGCTGATCGCCTCCAAAAATTCGGCAATACCAGCCGTAGAACCATCAATAGGACGAGCCGCCAAACCCGACTGAATCAGGTAGCGCGCAAACAGGCCGCGGTAATGCTTCGCCATGTGCGAGACGACCTTACGCGACCCATCAGCCGCCACGCGCTCCACGCGAACCGCCAGAGTCTGCGACGGGGGAGTCACCCACGACTTCGCGTACGCTGCAGAGCGGCAATCCAGAATCAGCTGGTCCTTCGCGGTTGCCTCCAGTACGGTACCCAACGCACCCTTCCAGAAGGATGCAAGCGCACCCACCGAACCCAGCTTCACGCCCATCGACAGGCGGTAGGCGGGAATTGCGTCCTCGGGGCGCAGAATACCCCACAGCGCCGAAGAAATCAGCAACGACCAGTGCGCGGCATCGCGTTCGGCGGGGGAGAAGCTCGCATAATCCAGCGCCTCAAAGAGCACACCCGTGTAGGTGCGGATCGCGGGCTGTGCCGGTTCGGTCAGCAGGCGCGTATTGCGTTCCACCTCTGCTGCGAGGGAAGCACCCACCTTGAGCTCTGCAAGGGCGTCGGGACCCGAGCTGACAGTCGCCAGCTCCTCCAGGACGCTCTCACGCTCAGCGGTCAGTTCGGGGAACGAGAGGTCAGCAAAGCATACGGGCGCGTTGCCTGCGGGGGCGGGGGTCTTACCTTCGGAAGGGGGAAGAAGAATCAGCATCTCTCCAGTGTACCCGTGAGACGCCGGGTAGCTACGAGGCGCAGTGTAGTTGCGAGGTTCCTGCATATGCCCGCGAGGCTGCTAGTGTGCCTCCTCGTACCCCTACGTACCCGCGAAACAAACCCGGGAAATAGCCACCTCCAAGGGTGTGCGTATAATGGGTTGGGTGAAACGGGCCGTCTGGGCAATCGCGAGGCACACGTGTTTCGAGGAAAGTCCGGGCTCCACAGCACAGGATGGTGGATAACATCCACTCGGGGTAACCCGCAGGCCAGTGCCACAGAAAGTAAACCGCCGCGGTTCGCCGCGGTAAGGGTGAAAGGGTGGTGTAAGAGACCACCAGCGGGCGCGGTGACGTGCCCGGCTAGGTAAACCCCATTCGGAGCAAGGTCAAACAGAATACGCTATGGTAGGGTAGTGCGCCCGATCCCCGTCAGCTTCCTTCACGGAGGTGGGGTGCGTATTCGGGTAGGCTGCTTGAGACGTGCGGCAACGTACGTTCTAGATAGATGATTGCCTCGAAACGCCCCTTCGGGCGGCGTTTTAGACAGAACCCGGCTCATAGGATGACCCGTTTCACGCTACCGTTAGCTGACGGAAAAATCATCGGCTGACAGAAAACGAAGACCGCGAATGCACTCTAAAAGCGCATTCGCGGTCTTCGTTTTAAACTCCTCGAAAGGCCTCTGACCTTCAGAAGAGCCCGTGATTAGTGGCCGAACGGATCCGGATCCACGCCGGGCGTCCACGAGTTACCGTCAACGGTCCAGCCTTCCTTCTTCACGACCTTCTTCATCTTGCCGGTCCACTTCTTGTTCAGACGGTTCACGTACAGCTTGCCGTCCAGGTGGTCAGTTTCGTGCTGCATGCAGCGTGCGAACCAGCCGGTCGCCTCAAAGTGGACGGGGTTGCCGTGCTCGTCAAGACCGTTCACGGTCACCCACTCGGCGCGCTTGAGGGGGAAGCCGTAACCGGGGAAGGACAGGCAGCCCTCTTCCTCCTCGTACGGGTCCGGGTCAGCGGTAGAAATCTTGCCCAGGGTCAGTACCGGGTTGATGATGCAGCCGCGCGGGGGAACGCCGTCCTCATTCTCCATCTTGTAGGTGAAGATGCGCAGGCCCACACCAATCTGCGGTGCCGCCAGGCCCACACCGTTGGATGCGTCCATGGTCTCGTACATGTCAGCCACGAGCTCCTTGAGCTCATCATTAAACTCGGTGACGGGTGCCGCGGGGCGGTGCAGAACGGGGTTGCCGTGAATAACGATGGGGCGAATAGCCACGGAATTATCCTTTGCTTGTGTTGAATGGGAACTGTTGAACGGGAACTTGCCGGGTACACCGTGTGCGGGTGAACCGGATTGAGGGTAAGCGAAAGGGCCGTTACGGATAACCATAACGACCCTTTCCATCGGGGTGATCGACGGGGGTTGAACCCGCGACCTCCTGGACCACAACCAGGCGCTCTGCCAACTGAGCTACGACCACCATGTGCTTCGCTTGGTTTCCCTTGCGATATGCAACGGATACTACTGTACAGGAGATTCAGAAACCTGCCAAGTTGAAAAGCCGTGATGCTCGTTACATGCTGTGCTTACGCCTCGGACGCCTCTGCCGCCTCAGAAGCGGATGCCTCAGCCTCGCGCTCAGCCGACTCGCGTGCGGCACGCTCCGCCTCCACCTCACGCGCAATCTGCGCCGAAGCAATTGCATCCGGGCCCTGCGGCACAAAAATGGCGCGGCGGTAATACTTCAACTCATCAATCGAGTCCTTGATATCGCCCAGCGCGCGGTGGTTACCGGTCTTCGCCGGGGCGCTGTGACGAGCCGCCGGGTACCAGCGCGACGCTAGCTCCTTAATGGTCGACACATCAATCACACGGTAGTGAAGGTGCGCCATGACCTCGGGCATGTAGCGCTCCAAGAAGCGCTTATCCATGCCCACCGAGTTGCCGCCCAGCTGCGCCTTGCCCGCCACCGGAACATACTTCTTGATGTAACGAAGCACCTGCTCCTGCGCGTAATCCATCGACACACCGTGCTCAATATCGGGTAGCAGACCCGACGCCTCATGCATCGACCGCACAAAGTCATTCATATTCTCCAGCGCACCGGCAGGAGACTCATCACCGGGCTTAATGACGAACTCAACGCCAGAACCCAGAATGTTCAAATCGGCATCCGTTACCAGAACGCCCACCTCGACGAGAGCGTCGTTCTCCACGTCCAGGCCGGTCATCTCGCAGTCAATCCATACAATACGTTCACTAGAAATACTCACCCTCCCACTCTACCCCTAAACGCCGCCGACCGGACTCCCACGATGTCATAAAAACACACAGGTAGGGGAGTCGATGCGTGTCCACAAGCGCTTTCGTAACAGTGATTCTCACAAGTGCGTCCAAGGGCTCCGGTATGATAAAAACCAGAACGACGATGCAGACAGAAAGGGAGTTATGCGCGCACCAAAGGAGCTAGCACACCGGCTCACCACCCCCGGCGCACACGACGCACCTCTCTCACCCAAACTCTTGGACTACGTCAATAACCACCGTCTGCGCACGGTGATTATCGGCACCATCGGCTCCATCATGGTCACCCTCGGCTCCTACGCCGTCGGCTGGCTCGCCGACAGCTCCAGCTTCTGGCGCTACGACATTATTCGAGCCATCCGATTCGAAGCCACATGGGTCATCACCGGCATCATCATGCTCGCCCTCGGCGCTATGATCATGTGCCGCGAATGGCTGCGAATCTACCAGAAAATGGGCGACTGGAACGAACCCAACACCATGCGTTGGATGATTGCAGTCATCACCAGCTGGTCCCTGCCGCAGGTTTTCGCCTTCACCATCTACAGCCGTGACATGTTCTCCTACTACGGTCAGGGCATGGTCATGGCGCACGGCCTCAACCCGTACAAGCACGGTGTCTCTGAAATCTCGAATTTCATGCAGAACGGTGCGGACCCCATGTGGGCGGAATCCCCGCCCCCGTACGGACCGGTCTCCCTCAAGCTCGAAGAGTGGATCGTGCGCCTGGCGGGGGAGAACATCGACCTCTCCCTCTTCTACTTCCGCCTGCTCTCTGTGCTCGCGGTCATCGGTATCCTCTTCTACGTGGCAAAACTCGCCCAGGCGCACGGCTTCAACCAGGTCCGCGCTCTCTGGCAGATTGGCCCGAACCCGCTGTTCATCGCATCGTTCATTGCCAGCGGCCACAACGACTCGCTCATGACCATGTTCATGCTCGGCGGCCTCTACTACGCCAAGCGCTACCGCGACACCTGGTGGGGTGGCCCGCTCGGCGTGACCTTCGTAGCCCTCGGCGTTGCCGTCAAGCCGCTCGCCCTCGTAGTGCTGCCCTTCGTGGGTCTGCTCTGGGCGGGTAAGAACGCCTCCTGGCCGCGCAAGTTCATCTTCTGGGCTCTCTCCGGCGTGCTGCTGCTCGCCGAAATGGCGCTCATGGGCTGGGTAACCGGACTGGAATTCGGCTGGATCAAGGCACTGTCCACCACCGGCGGCCAGTACATCTGGTACACCCCCTTCGGCCTGGTCATCGGCGCCGCCTCCCTGTTCGTTCAGGGCGACGCCTTCGAGGTCATCCGCAAGCTCATCGAAACCGTCGGCAAGGGCATCGGCATGCTCGGCGCCATGGCAATGGCATTCGTCGGACGCGACCGCAACATCGTGCGTCACGCCGGCCTCGCCATCCTGTTCATGCTCCTGTGCAGCCCCATGATTCAGCCCTGGTACCTGCTCTGGGCAATCCCGATGCTCGCCGCAACCGGTCTGCGCTCGCACTTCCAGCTCATGTGGTACTTCATCACCACGCTGTTCTTCATGGCGTACGGTGTGAGCGACCAGCTGAATGTGTCGCCCTACCTGCGCGACTTCAACCAGGACATGGGCCGACTCATCGCGACGGTCATCTGCCTGGGCTACATCATCTACCTGGTCGCCCTCGACCCGGCAACCCGCCGTCTGGTGTACGTGAGCCTGCACCCCACGCAGATTCGCCGCACCACCATCCGCTTGTGGTGGCAGTTGTTCCCCGGCGCATCAAGCCGCCGTGCACGCCGCCGCGATGTGAAGAAGGCAGAAAGGGAAGCCGCCAAGGTAGGCTCCTAGCGCGAACTCCTAACGCGCCAGCCTGGCTTAGCTCAGTGGAACAGCTCCCGCGTGAGAGGCGCGGTGCATGAGAAGCATAAATTCTCATGTACCCTAGAGGAAGGCCTCAGTAGCTCAGAGGATAGAGCAGGAGCCTTCTAATCTCTTGGTCGGGGGTTCGATTCCCTCCTGGGGCGCCACATGCAAAAACCGCCCCGCACCCTAAACTCAGGGTGCGGGGCGGTTTTCTTTATGCTTTTTGCGTTGGTGTGCCGCGAGGTGCCGGGCGGCTATTTCTTGGCTGGGATTACTTCTTGGCCGGGGCTACTTCTTAGCGGGGTTCGTGTCCTTGCAAGAGTTGAGGACGCGCTCCATAACCTTCTTCTCGTCCGCGGTCACCCACAGCTTGTACTTCGCCTTCACGTGCACCTGGCGTGCCACGTAGGTGCAGCGGTAGGCGGTGTTGCTCGGCAGCCACTCGGAGGCGTCCGCATCGGACTTCTGCTGGTTCGCCGGGCCGTCTGCTGCGAGCAGGTTCTCCGGGTCGTTCGCCAGCTGGCGGCGCTGCTCCGCGGTCAGATCCTGTGCGCCGGTCTGCCATGCGTTCGAAAGAGCCACCACGTGGTCAATCTGCACAGCCGAGGAGGTCTTCTTGCCGCGCTTGAACTCGATGGTTTTGCCGGTGTACGGGTCATCCAGAGTGCCACTAATCACGGTGCATGCGTGGGTCCTGACCTTGAAACGAACATTGGTCAGGTCGCGGCGCAGAATATCGTCACGAGTGTTGCACTTGTTACCGTCAACGTCATCCCAGGCGGGTCCGAACTGATCACGAGAGTAGCCGGCCTTCGACGCGCGTTCCTTCACCTGCAGGGACGCCAGCTCACTCTTTGCGGTCGCCAGATCCGGTGCGAGCGCGGTCGCGGGATCAACCGCCTTGTACGGGTTCTTGACCTCGGCGAGGGTTTCCGTGGCAACGGTGGTTTCTTCCTCGTCGGTGGCGGAGGTCGTCGCATCCGAACCGAGCAGGCCGTCCACACCGTTCTTGCTCACATAGACCAGGCCAATAATCAGCACGATCACGGCAAGCACAGCGAGCAGACCGTAAATGAGGCGCTTCTTCTGCGGGTCCATCGAGTCGGGCAGCTTGGGCAGGTTGCGCTGTAGCTGCCGAAGTTCCTGTAAAGAAGGCAGGTTGTTGTTCGCGGGCTTTTTGCTCACGGATTCTCCAAGGCGGGTAGACGGGATGCGGCTGAGTGCACCGCATCATCAAGGATAGAGGGCGCGGGGCTGAAATAGTGAACTTGAGGGCAAAAATAGCCGCCCCGATGCTGAGATACCTGTCACGATGCCGGATGGGGTGGGGTTTTGTGGAGGTAGCTTTGGGGTCGCGGGCGTGATGCCGGCGGGGGAGTGGTCGTCATATTTCTGCAGGGAGTGTGTTGCTCGCGGGCAAATTTTGAAAAAACGGGGTGAAAAGTTCAAAAACTTTATCCACAGGCGGCACCCAAAACCGTAAAACGCGAGGTTATCCACAGAAGCGGTAATCACCGGGTGCAGGGATAGCTCAGCCCTGGCAGGGTGGAAGAACCCACCCACTAGTTTCTAAGGAGAAACCATGAGCGACACCATCCTGATCCGCGGATTTACCGCCTCCGACCCGGCACTGAGCACCCTGCCCAACGGGGTGCCCGTCGTGAACTTTCGCCTCGCCAGCACCCCGCGCTGGCAGGACGCCACCGGCACCTGGAAAGAAGGCACCACCAACTGGTACACCGTGAAAGCCTACCGCCGCCTCGCCCAGAACATCGCCACCTCCATTGAGAAGGGGCAACCGCTGGTTGTGAGTGGCCGCCAGCGCATTAGCCGCTGGAACCGCGAAGACGGCACGCAGGGAACCACCGTGGAAGTGGATGCCCTCGGCATCGGTCACGACCTGAACTACGGTACGAGCACCTTCGCCCGCACCGTGGAGAAGCGCACGGTCAACGAGGGTTCCGTGCAGGGTGCGCCTCAGCAGGACGCAACGCAGCAGAGTATGCCGCACTCGGGCGCGCCGTTGCAGGAGGCGCCTCAGTACACGCAGCAGTATGCTCCGGCGCAGAACGGTGCATCCCAGGGCGGGGGAGCGCAGAGTGACGAACCCCCCTTCTAAAAGTGCTCCCCGGATGCTTGCATAAACGTGGACGCATTGGGATAATGGAGCATTGTGTTGACATCGGGCACGCCCCTGCCGCAGGGGGGAGAGCGACCAACGATGTCAACCTTCGGGCACCAATCCTGTCCGAAGCATGAAGTTTTCTGTCCCGCAGTGGGGCAGAGCAATCTGAGTCTATTTGACCTGCGGCAGATGACTCTGGAGATCTACAACTATGCAGACTCTTGACTTCCTCGACAAGAAGTCCCTCCGTGACGACATCCCCGCATTCGGCCCCGGTGACACCCTGAACGTTCACGTTAAGATCGTTGAAGGTAAGAACCACCGTATCCAGGTCTTCAAGGGCTTCGTCGTTGGCCGCCAGGGTGCAGGCGTTCGCGAGACCTTCACCGTCCGCAAGGTTTCCTTCGGTGTTGGTGTTGAGCGTACCTTCCCGGTTCACTCTCCCTCCATCGAGAAGATCGAGGTTGTGACCCGCGGTGACGTCCGTCGTGCAAAGCTGTACTACATGCGCGACCGCCACGGTAAGGCTGCTCGTATCCGCGAGAAGCGCGAGTTCTAATCTTTATAGATACAGAATTCTGTTGCAAACCGCTCCCCAACCGCATTCCGCGGGCAAGGAGCGGTTTTTGCATATTCTGAGAACCTTGCCGCTCTCAGAAAATAAAAGCCCAAGAGCACAAGCACTCTCGATACAATAGCTAGGTACCGT
This sequence comes from Rothia mucilaginosa, assembly GCF_019334805.1. Lineage (NCBI taxonomy): Bacteria > Bacillati > Actinomycetota > Actinomycetes > Micrococcales > Micrococcaceae > Rothia > Rothia mucilaginosa. The sequence continues at coordinate 234,224 of NZ_CP079822.1, read as the reverse complement.
TTCACTCGAGCTAGGTATCTCTCAAACGAAAGGCTCACTCCAGCATGGCAGACGATAAGAACACTGCGAACACCAGCCCCTTCCCTGAGGGATACCAGCCTCAAAGCCGCCGCGAGCGCCGCGAAATGGAAGAATACTTCGCGCGCCTCGCCGCCGAGAAGGCAGCAGCTGAGAAGACGGCTACCGATCAGAATGCCGCAGCGAAGAATGCCGAGCGCGAAGAAGCCGCCGATGAGGAGAACACCGCAGACGTGGAAACCACCAAGGACTTCTCCGAAATGACCCCCAAGGAACGCCGCAAGGCTAAGCGCGCCGAACAGGCAGAGCTGACCTACTCCCAGGCGCAGGAAGAAGGCCGCCTCGGCGAATGGTTCTGGGTGCAGGCACGCGAGGGCGGCACCGTCATCCTCTACGCGCTGGTCATCGCATTCCTGGTCAAGACCTTCCTGCTGCGTGGCTTCTACATTCCCTCCGGCTCCATGGAGCAGACCTTGCAGGTGAACGACCGCGTGTTCATTAACGTGGCGGGCTCCTACTTTAGCGAGCCCAAGCGCGGCGACGTGATCGTTTTCAAGGACTCTCAGGGTTGGATTCCCTCCGCTCAGAAGTCCAGTAGCCCGCTCAAGGACGCCCTGTCCTTCGCGGGTATTCTGCCGGATACCTCCTCGAACTTCCTGGTCAAGCGCGTTATCGGCACCCCCGGTGACGTGGTCGAAAGCGACGGCAACGGCAAAATCAAGGTCAACGGCGTAGAAATCACCGAACCGTACCTGTACCCCGGCAACCCGCCCTCGGAGGTGCCCTTCAAGGTGACCGTGCCCGCCGGCAAGTACTTCGTGATGGGTGACCACCGTAGCAACTCCGCCGACTCCCGCTACCACATTAGCGACGGCACCGCGTTCATCTCCAAGGACGACGTGCAGGGTAACGTGTTCGTGGTGGCGTGGCCGCTGAACCACTTCGGTCTGCTGCAGGATCAGAGCTCGGTGTTCTCCTCGATTCCCGCACCGACCTCCACCCCGAGCGAGTAAGCGAGCTTGGGAATGATGGTGAGCGCCCAGAAGAGCGCAACGAAACCCGCACAAGCTAAGCCCTCGAAGGCAACCCCGCCCGCCGCCGACCTCGAGTACGAGCAGCAGCTCTTCGCCTCCGGCGCCCGCACGGTTGCCGGAATTGACGAGGTGGGCCGCGGCTCCATGGCGGGCCCGGTCACCGTGGGCGTCGCAATCCTCACCCCGGACGCCACCCTCGAAGTGGGCGGGCTGATCGACTCCAAGGCGCTCTCACCGGCACGTCGCGAATCCATGGTTCCCAAAATCCGCCAGTGGTGCGCCGTGGCGGTCGGCCACGTTGAACCGGCAGATATTGACCGGCTCGGCATGACCCTCTCGCTGAGGCTTGCCGCCCAGCGTGCGCTCGCCGAGCTGGCGCGCCGCGGATACCGTGCCGACGCCGCCCTGTTGGACGGTAAGCACGACTGGTTCACCCCTCCGCAGGAGGACCTGTTCAGTGCGCTGGCACCGGATCCGGCGCAGGCACACTACAACGCGCTGCTCGCCCAGGCGTGGGAGGGTGCAGGGGAGCCCGCGCAGATGCCGGTGACCATGGTCATTAAGGGCGACTACAAGTGCGCCTCCATTGCCGCCGCATCGGTGGTAGCGAAGGTAGAACGTGATGAGCTGATGGTCCAGCTGGATACCCGCTATCCGGGGTACGGTTGGGCAAAGAACAAAGGCTACGGATCCGCCGCTCACCGCGAGGCGATTAGCGTGCAGGGCCCCTGCCTGCAGCATCGACTGTCATGGTCGCTTCCGGCGACCGCCGAGCAGATTGAGGCCGCCGCGGCACAGCGCGGCTAGGGCGCGTGGCACTCCTGAAAACCGCGCCTCGGAAGCTGGCGAAAACCTAACGTGCCACCGCTGAATCAGTACTAACCAGGAAAGGAAGAGCAGTGAGCGCAGAAGACCTCGAAAACTACGAGACCGACGCCCAAATGGCGCTCTACCGCGAATACAAAGACGTCATGTCGCTCTTTAGCTACGCGGTAGAAACCGACCGACGCTTCTACCTGGCAAACCAGGTGGACGTCACCCCGCACGTGCAGGACGGCACCCTCTACTTTGAGGTGAGCATGAGCGACGTGTGGGTGTGGGATGTATTCCGCTCCAACCGCTTTGTGAAGAAGGTGCACGCCTACTCGGTACGTGACGTGAACGTGGAGGAGCGCCTGCCCAACCAGGAGTTCACCGTGCCGGAAATGCCGGACTTTAACACCTAGCTCACGCCTGATTCACCGCATTGCCGGGGGAAGCAGGCGGCTGCTGAGCTACCGGGCGGCAGCGCTGGGTGATGAAACCGCGTGATAAACCAGCACGAATATGACGCGGCGAATCGGCACTCGAGCGGTGTTTTTGAAAAATATGCCCCAAAATTTCAAATAAATGGCTGTGGATAACCTCTAATTCCTTCTGGGAACCGAGGTTATCCACAGTTTTTCGTTAACCGCGTTCGGGCACGCGCGCGGCGGGCACAGTAGAAGCACTACCGCTATCTACCGGGGGAGAGACCCATGACAACAGCCCGAATAACAGCCCGCGCCGCAACCCGAAGCGCACCCAACAGACCCCTGCTCCGCAGAACCTCGCCTCGCGCCCACAGCGTCGGTAGGTGGGGCGAGGAGCTGACCGCCCGCATCCTGGAGACGAACGGCTACCGGATTCTGGAGAGGAATTGGCGACCGCCCGCCGGACTGGAACACGAACAGATCCGCGGTGAGCTCGACCTGATCGCCATTGACCCCGAGGACGAACTGGTTTTCGTTGAGGTCAAGACTCGCAGCAGCGAAGACTTCGGGCACCCGTTCGCATCCATTGACCGCGATAAGGCGCGCCGCACGCGCTCGCTGGCGATTCTCTGGTGCAGGCTTCGTGAGAACCTGGATTTTCCGCGCTTTCGCATTGACGCTATTGCGGTGACCGGAACCTGCGAAACCTTCACCTTCGAGCATCTGAAGGCGGTGGCGTAATGGGATTCGCACGCACCTATTCCGTAGCGCTCGTGGGCCTGCGCGGGCACATTGTTGATGTTGAGGCTGACATCTCGCAGGGCCTGCCTGGCTTCGTGCTGTTGGGTCTGCCCGATACCGCCCTCAACGAGTCGAAAGAGCGTGTGCGCTCCGCAGCGAAAAACACCGGCATCACCCTCACTCAGCACCGGCTTACGGTGAACCTGACCCCGGCGACCCTGCCCAAGCGCGGCTCGGCGTTCGATCTAGCCATTGTGGTTGCGGCGCTGCAGGCGGAGAAGAAACTGCACCCCAGCGGCGATAGCGTCTTCCTGGGTGAGCTGGGCCTGGACGGAACGCTACGCCCCGTGCCGGGCATCCTGCCGGCAGTTAAAGCCGCCGTGGATGCCGGACACCACCGCGTGATTGTGCCCGCCGAAAATGCTGAGGAGGCGGCGCTCATTCCCGGCGCGCAGGTGAGCGGTTTCCGCTGCCTGGCTGAGGTTTTTGCCGCGCTCGGCGCTGAGAGCCAGAAGCTGACCTATCCGCCCGCCCCGCAGACGGAGGCGAGTGCACCGGTGGCGAGACCGGCTGAAATTCCCTCGGATATGAGCGATGTTGCCGGTCAGTCGCAGGGCCGTTTCGCCCTGGAAATTGCAGCTGCCGGCGGCCACCATATGCTGCTGACAGGCCCGCCCGGCTCGGGTAAAACCATGCTGGCGGAGCGCCTGCCGAGCATCCTGCCGACCCTCGATAATGATGCCGCGATGGAAGTGACCGCTATTCGTTCCCTCTGCTCGGCGGGGGAGCACCTGAGCGAGCTGGTGCGTCAGCCGCCCTTTGAGGCGCCGCATCATAGCGCCTCCGCGCCGGCGATTCTTGGTGGCGGTAGCGGCATTCCCCGCCCGGGCTGTGTGTCTAAAGCGCACCGCGGCGTGCTCTTTCTCGACGAGGCGCCGGAGTTCAAACGCACGGTGCTCGATTCGCTCCGTCAGCCCCTGGAGTCGGGGACCGTGACCTTGGATCGTTCGAGCGCGTCGGCGACCTATCCGGCGCGGTTTCAGCTGATCCTGGCGGCGAACCCGTGCCCCTGCGGCATGAACGTGGGCACCGGTACGGAGTGCACGTGCGCCCCGCGTGAGCGTCGCGCCTATTTTGGGCGGCTGTCCGGCCCGCTGGTGGACCGCATTGACGTGAATGTGACGGTTCCGAAGGTGTCGTCCACGGAGCTTGCGGGCGGTCAGGTGAACGAGAGTTCGGCGCAGATTCGTGAGCGCGTCATGGCGGCGCGACAGGCTCAGCGGGAGCGTCTGGAGCCGTACGGGTTGAAGACGAATGCGGAGATGAACGGCAAGATTTTGCGCGGTCCGTTGCGTCTGGATGCGAAGCTCACCGGCGAACTGAACGCCGCCGTGGACCGCGGAACGCTGACGGCTCGCGGCTACGACCGGGTGCTGCGTATCGCCTGGACTCTCGCCGATTTGGAGGGGGCCGCCTACCCGAGCCGGGAGCACCTGGATGTGGCGCTTTTTCTGCGGCAGCAGGGGCAATTGAAATAATGCGCCAGCTGAAATAGGGCCAGCTGACATAGCGTGCCGGTTTATAGAAGGAATCACTCACGAGAGGAGAAGAACGTCATGAGTGAGAAGAAGCTCAGAAAACGAGCTGAAGAGGCCGAATTGAAAGAAAATGGGCTGAGAGAAACAGCGCCGGACGAGTGTGTGCCAGAAGTGAGCGTGCCTGAAGAGCATGTGCCAGAAGAGCGCGCGGCGGAGGATTTTGTGCAGGAGGAACTGCAGATCCGCCTGCCAGGCCGCACCCTGGATGCGCACGCCCTGGTGCGTGAGAGGGTGGCGCATATTCTGTCGCTGGGGAACGAACCCTCACCGAGCCCCTATAACGCGGCGCGGTTGCCGGGTTTCCTCACCTCCTGCCTGAACCCGGTGTACCTGGAACAGATGAACCTGCAGGACCTGAGCCGGGAAGAGCAGCCGGGGGAGGAACAGCAGAGCGAGGTGCCACAGGGTGAGCACCCCGAACCTGCGGCGGGTACAGCCTCCAGCGGTTCTGACCCTGTGCCTCTGCTCAATCCAGCACCCCTGTTCAACCCCGCCCTCAGCGCGGAGCAGGTTGAGGCGGCGTGCCGCGAGTACATCCGCTGCTGCACCGCCCAGCTGATGCGCTACGCCGAACCCGCCGATGAGCTCGTGGTCGAATCCCTCACCACCCTGGGAGCGCCGCTGACCCTGCACTACCTGCTGACCGGGCACATCCCCGATGCGCACACCTGGGAGCACGGCGAACCGGATACGCAGCTCAGCGATTATTTGCACTCGGTGGGCGCACCCGCGGAAGGGGAGTCCGCCCTGTTTTCTAGCGCGAATGGCTACTACACGCCGGGTGAGCATCAAATGAGCCGCGATAAGTTCGGCAAGGCGCTCGCGACCCGCCGCCTGCGCTGGAACCGCCGCATGGAACGCACCCTGAATGCGGAGGCGCACATGGCGGCAACCTGCGGGGCGTGGCTGGTCACTCCCGCCGATCCGCTGTGGCCGCCGCAGCTGAACGATTTGGGGCCCGCCCGACCGTACGGGCTGTGGTGCCGAGGCGATTCGCGGCACCTGCTGGATGTGGCGTCTGCCCCGAGCGTGGCGCTGGTTGGTTCGCGTGACCCGAGCATCTACGGTACGGAGGCGACGACCCATCTCGCCGCTGAGCTGGCGCGCCGCGGGTACACGGTGATTTCTGGCGGTGCGATGGGCATTGATATTGCGGCGCATCGGGCGGCGCTGACTCAGCAGGGTAGTGACCTGCCGACCATCGCCTTCATGGCGGGTGGGCTGGATCGGCTGTACCCGGCGCAGAACTCGGATGCGTTGAATATGATTGTTGACCGCGGGCTCATCATGAGCGAGGTGAGTGTGGGTAACACCCCCACGCGTTGGCGTTTTCTGGAGCGTAACCGCCTGATTGCGGCGTTGGCGCGGCACACCATTGTGGTGGAGGCACGCTGGCGTTCCGGTGCCCTGAACACGGCTCGTCACGCGATGGAGATTGGGCGTACCCTCTGGGCGGTTCCGGGGCAGATTAATTCGCCGAACTCGGTGGGCACGAACCGTCTGCTGCGCGATGGACTAGCGCAAACACTCACCGAGGCCGCCGACATCCTCGAGTACGATGCCGCCGCAGGGTTTGAGCTGGGCACCGAGCACGAGAGCGAGTGGGATCAGGCTGCCTCCTCCAGCGCGCTGGATGAGCTGACCGAGCGACAGGGTAGGGTCTGGGACGATTTGAGCCCGCGTTCCTACCGTGGCGTGGACGAGATTGCCGCCGCTCTCGGTTTGAGCGCTCGCGACGTGATGGCTGACCTGTTCCACCTGGGCCGTTGCGGTCTTGCGGAGAGCAGCGGAACGAGCTGGAGGAAGGTCCGCCCGGCTGTCGCAGCCTAGGAGAGCCCCCGCTGAACACCTCAGCTGAACACCTCAGCCGAACACCCCGGCTATAGCGGGATACGCCGGTCGGTCATGACGGGCGGCAGGTCATGACGGGGGCGGTGCGTGGAGAGCTCGGAACCTCTCTACAATTGGGGTAGGCTTGCGCATACTTGCGCGGAGCCTACCCCGCCGCTGCGCTATCAGCAGACGCGCGGAGAAAATGTCGAAAGACCGAAACCCGAAAGGAGGGACGCATGACCCCCGCCCGCCAGCACGAAAACCAGGCAGAAAACCGGAGTGAGAACCGGGAAGAGTACCGGGATGATGCTCCCTCCACGACCCTGCCGGTGACCTATACCCGCAGCCTTGCCGCCGATCATCCCGGAACCCAAGCTGAGGGCTCGGGCTCCGCCCTACCCGGCTCTGTTCTACCTGATTCGGCACTGGGTGTTTCCGGTGAGGTGTTCCGCCCTGTCCTGGACCGTTTTGAGCGTTTTTTGCGCTATGAGAAGCACCGTTCCGAAGAGACGATCCGCTCGTATATCTCCGATTTGGAGGGCTTCTTTGGCTACATGGCGCGCCGCGGTGTGCGGCATCTGGACAGCATTGATGCGTCCCTGATTCGTGAGTGGTTGGGTTCGCTACATCTGCGGCAGGCGGCTCGTTCTACGGTGGCGCGCCGCGGTTCGACCCTGCGCACGTTCTTCACCTGGGCTCAGGAAGAGGAGCTGGTACACGCCAACCCGACCCGCGGTATGCGCACCCCCAAGCGGGAGAATCACCTGCCGCCGGTGCTGAGCCGTGAGCAGATGAACCAGCTGCTGACTACCCTGCAGGAGCGTCGGGCGCAGGATCCTCGTGATGCGCGCCTGTTGCGCCTGGAAGCTGTGGTTGAGGTTCTGTACGCTTCGGGCATGCGTATTTCTGAGCTGACGGGCCTGGATTTGCAGAGCGTGGACCGGGCGAATAAGACGGTGCGCGTGCTGGGTAAGGGCAATAAGGAGCGCGTGGTGCCGTTGGGTACCCCGGCGCTTAAGGCGTTGAATCGTTGGGTGTCCTATGGCCGTCCGCAGTGGATCCAGGAGGGGGCCCAGGGCGTGACGGCGCTGTTTATTGGCCCTCGGGGCGGGCGTGCGAACGCCCGTCAGATTCGTGAGGACCTGACCCGCCTGCTGCGCACGGTGGAGAATACTCAGGCGTCGGGTGCGCACGTTTTGCGTCATTCGGCGGCAACTCACCTGGTGGATGGTGGTGCCGATATTCGTTCGGTGCAGGAGCTTCTGGGGCATTCGTCGTTGGCGACCACGCAGATTTACACGCACGTGTCGATGAAGCGTCTGGCGGAGACGTACGCGCGGGCGCATCCGCGAGCATAGGGCGTTCGCGCGTCTAAGGTCGCGCACCGATATGGGGGAGTATGCTGGGCTGTGTTGTACTGTGCTTTGAATAGTGCGCTGAGCGCCGCCGTCTAATGTCTCTCTATTTGAACCTTGAGTGGCTGAACTGTACGAATGGGGGAAATCGTTCTAAGCTATACACTGTTCAACCTCTGTCTAGGCTCCCAGCGCAGCCCAAAGTTTCTGCACAGTGATGTTTATACAGGGCGGCTGAACAAGGTAGCATAGGTATCAGACTAACCGTGGTCTCCGTCTCTATAACGGCACCGCGTACGAGTACTAAAAACCAGAAAGGTCGCACCGCATGCGCGCACTCGTTTGCCCCGGACAGGGCTCCCAGAAGAAGGGCTTCCTGAGCCCCTGGCTCGAGATTGAAGGTGTGCGTGAGCACCTGGAACGACTCTCCGAAGCGGCAGGCATCGACCTGATTCACTACGGCACCGAAGCCGAAGAAGAAACCATCAAGGACACCGCAATCGCCCAGCCCCTCATCGTGGCTGCAGGCATCGTCACCGGCCGCCTCGCACTACGCGAACTCGACGGTGAAGAACTTATCTTCGCGGGCCACTCCGTCGGCGAAATCACCGCAGCAGCCCTCGCGGGTGTGCTCAGTGACGAAGACGCAATGCGTTTCGTGCGTGTGCGCGCCAACGGCATGGCGGAGGCGGCAGCCGCCTCCCCGACCGGCATGGCTGCAGTACTCGGCGGCGTTGAAGAAAACGTCCGCGAAGCCATCGACGCAGCAGGCCTCGTCGCGGCAAACTCCAACGGCGGCGGCCAGATCGTAGCCGCAGGCCCCATTCCCGCCATCGAGGCATTCGCCGCGAACCCGCCCGCACGCGCTCGCGTCATCCCCCTGAAGGTCGCTGGCGCATTCCACACCGAGGCGATGGCACCCGCCGTGCCCGCCCTGGAAGAGTTCGCCGCATCCCTGCAGGTCTCCGACCCGACCTCCGCACTGCTGACCAACCGCGACGGTTCCGCCGTGGCATCCGGTGAAGAGTTCGTCAAGACCCTCGTCTCCCAGGTCACCAGCCCCGTCCGCTGGGACCTGTGCATGGCAACCCTGCTCGAGCGTGAGGTCGCCGGCATTATCGAGGTCGCCCCCGCAGGCACCCTGGTCGGCCTGGCAAAGCGCGCGATGCGTGGCGTGCCCGGCACCTCCATCAACACTCCCGAGGACCTCGCCTCGCTGAAGGGCTAAACGCCGGGGGGAGAGCACCCAGCCCTCCCCGCGCTAGGAACCCTTCACACTAGACATGCACTTTAGACATGCGAGGCACACAGTGTCTTGCGAGCATCAGCACTAAGGATTGAATACGTGACTACCCTCAAGCAGTACGAAATCAACCGCTACTCCCGCATCCTCGGTTACGGCGCAGCCCGCGGTGAGGTCATCGTCCCCAACGATGACATCGTTGAGGCAATTAACTCCTCCGACGAGTGGATCAGGCAGCGCACCGGCATCGCAACCCGCCATCGCGCCAGCGAAAACCAGTCGGTAGCCGACCTTGCCATCGGTGCCGCCAAGGACGCCCTGGCAGCATCCGGTGTAGCCGGTGAGGACATTGAGGCGGTCATCATCTCGACCATCTCGCACCCCTACGCAACCCCCTCCCTGGCAACCCTGGTCGCTGACGCAATCGGCTCCAAGTGCCCTGCATACGACATCTCCGCAGCGTGTGCAGGTTTCTGCTACGGCATCGCCCAGGCAGACGCCCTCGTCCGCGCAGGCACCGCAAAGCACGTGCTGGTCATCGGCGTTGAGAAGCTCTCTGACTTCATCGACAACACCGAACGCACCATCTCCTTCCTGCTCGGCGACGGCGCAGGCGCAGCAGTTGTAGGCGTCTCCGACGAGCCGGGTATCGCACCGACTGTGTGGGGTTCGGACGGCTCCCGTTGGGGTACTGTGGGTATGACTCACTCCCTGTTGGATATCCGCAACCGCGACTTCGTAGCAAACCCCGTGCAGGAAGGCGAAAAGATTTGGCCCACCCTGCGCCAGGACGGCCCCTCCGTCTTCCGCTGGGCAGTATGGGAAATGGCAAAGGTCGCCAAGCAGGCACTCGAAACTGCCGGCATCACCCCCGACGAGCTCGGCGCACTCATCCCGCACCAGGCAAACGCCCGCATCATTGACCAGATGGTCAAGACCCTCAAACTTCCCGACACGGTGGCAGTGGCACGCGACATCGTTGATGCCGGTAACACCTCCGCCGCATCGGTTCCCCTCGCCGCACACCGCCTGCTCAAGGAGAACCCGGAACTCTCCGGCAAGTTCGCCCTGCAGATCGGCTTCGGTGCCGGCCTGGCATTCGCAGCTCAGGTAGTCGTCCTTCCCTAAGAAAAACCACCAGAGCCCGATGCTCACCGCCCCTCACGACCGGCACAGTGCCGGTACACGAGAAAGAAAATAAAGCGGGAAAGCATCCCCTAAACTCCGAGTTGCCGCATGCGTACACCACGCAGACACGATAAACTCGGTAATGCACGCGTACCCCCACCCGGCGGGTGCGATGACCATCGAACAACAAAGGAGCCCCTGAATGGCTAACAAGGAAGAGATCCTCGCAGGTCTGGCAGAAATCGTTAACGAAGAGACCGGCGTTGAGGTTGAGGACGTTCAGCTGGACAAGTCCTTCACCGAGGACCTGGACATCGACTCCATCTCGATGATGACCATCGTCGTGAACGCTGAGGAGAAGTTCGAGGTGACCATCCCGGACGAAGAGGTCCAGAACCTCAAGACCGTTGGCGACGCAGTCGAGTTCATCGCGAACGCTGCCTAAGCTATAACCAATAACGAGGCGGCGCGGGCTCTCACCGGCCCGCGCCGCATCGCTATTCACTCAGCCTCAACCCAACACACCCCGGGAACACACAGGGTGCGATGACTGCACTCTCCACGGCGTGAAAACGCCCACTGTAAACCCCGGGCCCTACAGGTTTTTATCCACACACCACCGGATAAACCACCAAATCGACCACCGAAGAGAAAGTGCCACAATGTCTCGAAAAGTGCTGGTGACCGGCCTCGGCGCGACCACCCCCATTGGCGGCGACGTCCCCACCACCTGGGAAAACGCAACCAAGGGCGTATCTGGTGTATCCACCCTCGACCACCCCTGGGTCAAGGAATACGACCTGCCCGTATACATTGCAGGCCAGCTCGCCGTGCCCGCCCTCGAATCCGGCCGCCTCACCAAGGTAGAAGCAAAGCGCCTGGATCCCTCGGGCCAGCTCGCCCTCATCGCCGCACGCGAAGCATGGGAAGACGCAGGATTCACCGGCCCCGACGCCGAATCCGCAGAAGAAGTCGACCCCGAGCGCACCGGCGTAGCCTTCGGCACCGGCATCGGCGGCGTGTGGACCCTCCTCGACGCATGGGACACCCTCCGCGAAAAGGGCCCCCGCCGCGTCCTACCCATGACCGTCCCGATGCTCATGCCCAACGGCAACGCAGCAGCCGTCTCCATGAACCTCAAGGCACGCGCCGCAGCACAGACCGTCGTCTCCGCATGCGCATCCTCCACCGAAGCCATGGAGCTGGGTGCCGAAATGATTCGTAGCGGCAAGGCTGACGTCGTCATCGTCGGCGGCGCCGAAGCAGCAATCCACCCGCTTCCCATGGCTGCATTCGCCAAGATGCAGGCACTCTCCTCCCGCAACGACGAGCCCGAAAAGGCATCCCGCCCCTACGACGTCGACCGCGACGGCTTCGTCATGGGTGAAGGCGCAGCAGCACTCATCCTCGAATCCGAAGAGCACGCCAAGGCACGCGGCGCACGCGTCTACGCGGAACTGGCAGGCACCGGCGTATCCGCCGACTCCTACCACATCACCGCACCGGACCCCGCAGCACTCGGCGCAACCCGCGCACTGCGCGAAGCCCTCGAAGACGGCAACATCGACCCGAAGACCGTCGTGCACATCAACGCGCACGCCACTAGCACCCCCGCCGGTGACTTGCCCGAAGCAACCGCAATGCACGAAACCTTCGGCGAGCACACCAAGAACATTGCCGTCTCCGCAACCAAGTCCATGACCGGCCACCTGCTCGGCGGCGCGGGCGCACTCGAAGCCGTACTCACCGTACTGGCACTGCACCACCGCACCGCACCCTGCACCATCAACCTGGACAACAAGGACCCCCAGATTGACCTGGACGTGGTGACTGAGGCGCGCGAGCTGCCCGCCGGTGAGATCGTGGCACTGTCGAACTCCTTCGGTTTCGGCGGCCACAACGCGGTTGTAGCATTCCGCTCCGTAGAGGACTAAAACTCTTCGACAGCCTCATAGAAAGGGCACATCGGAAATGCTAGCGGGGGAGTGCCCCCTCTTCAGCGCCTGGGGGCGCTTCGAGGACGGAGCCCCCGCCACGCATTCCCGACACGCCCTTTATAGGGTTAGCAATAAACAGGGTCGCCTGCGATAGATGTCTATCGTAGGCGACCCTGTTTGCGTATGAAGTTTTACTTGCGGGTTAGTTGTTTGAGAGGTTGTACCGGACACCGCTCGCGGGGGAGTGCGGCTTCCGTGGGTTAGTTGTTTGGAAAGTGCATACCGGACGCCGCTCGCGGGGGAGTGCCCCCTCTGCGGCGCTGGGGCGCCTTGAGGACGGAGCCCCCGCTTCGCGTGTCCGGTACGCCCTCTAGGTCGCCTACCCCTCGGTGGGGTTTATATAGGGGTTGGTCTGTGGTTGGGATTCAGAGGTAACGCGCCAATCCCTTGGGGTAGGGAATATGGGTGGCTTGGTGCGGGGTTTCCTTCTCAGGCTAGCTTGCCTCAGTCTGGGGTGCCCCTGTTTTAGATGTTAAAAACGGGTGGCGTATTCGCTCCGGCACTGCGAATACGCCACCCAAACACACCACACTCCACAAGACAATGCAGAGCGCGCGGGATCAACCATCCCGCAAGGTTCCCGTAACCTCCATCGCGCACCACGGTAGGCGACGACAGAAGAACGGGAGCTTATGACCGTTTGACACGCACAACGCCCCCCTCATAGAGGTTTACAAAGGCGCATACCGTGCGATCTTCCGGAAGTTTATTCGGAAGAGCTCCCACGCCGGTTCCGTTGAGAAATAATTCGGTGTGGTTGCCTCCCGATGGTGAAGCACATCAACATCGTGCGCCGCAATACTGCGCAATCCAGTACGCGCAGATGCTGCGTGAAAACCATCCGGGGAATGCAGTCCGCGGGCCAGTTTTCCAGCTTCAAATGGCAGAAGCTTAAGGGTTTGATGTGAGTGCTCGGATGGTCCGAATCATGTCGCTCTCAACGGAACCGGTTTATCGGTGATGGGAGCTCCTGTAGATAAGAATAACCTTAAATCACCCCTGGAGTAAACCTTAAACCAATAATTTAACCTTATTGTTATAATTCCTTGTCATAAAGGTATTGACGGGTGTTCAATGTGTCCTGGGTAACCCCCCTACAGGTCCCCGTAACTCTTTGGTCTGTTTGGCGCTCTTCACCGTTATGAAACCGTGATAAATCGTCCCCGAAAAATGAAGGACCGGGTTCCGAAGCGGCCCCGTGGGTGACTACCGCGGGGAGTTGCGTAGCGGGACTTGAAGACGCACCGCGGGCACAGTCATAAAACGTCATCTTGTCACGGAAGTTACCCCAGAGAAAACAAATTAAACCCCCGGCGTGCACTGTGGCATAATCAATATCGACATCGTGCTCCGGGGTCGGTGAAATTCCGAACCGGCGGTCACAGCCCGCGAACCGCTCTCGCAGGCAGGCAAAAATCGTACGAATCTTCGCATCCGCGCAGGACGCCAAGACTCCACTAGAGACGCCCGCCCGCAAGAGAGGCCGAACCGGTGAAAATCCGGTGCCGACAGTACAGTCTGGATGGAAGGTAGCACGAGCAGAAAAAGGCAGGTTCCGCCTCTCACGAAGGTGTCTGCGACCCCACCGGCGGTACAACGCGGTGGGGGTCGTGTTTGACGTTTCGTCGTGGTATCCCGAAGGTCCCGCGGATCCTGCCCACACACCGGAACCGGCGCATCCACCCCGTGATGCGCCCGGAATCGATGAGTTCTGTTCCTCTCCCCGGAGCCGCCGCAGATGCGCACCCCGCGCATCCGACACACGGTCCAACTCAGAGAGGAAAGAAACAATGGACATCTTGCGGTGGCTCTTCGACGCACAAATTCACGTGGGGGACCAGTCCCTCCTCGTGCGCGAAGTTCTCGGAAACGCATTCGGCCTGGCATCGGCGCTCGGCGGCATGCGACGCAAAGTATGGGCGTGGCCCGTCGGCATTCTCGGCAACCTGCTGCTCCTCACCGTCTTCCTGGGCGCCCTCGTCGGCAGCCCGCACCCCGTCACCATGCTCGGCCAGGCAGGCCGCCAGATCATGTTTATTGCAGTGTCCATCTGGGGCTGGCATCGTTGGCGTGCCACCCGCGCAGCCGGTGGTGACGCCTCCGAAGGTGCCGCGGTAATCCCCAAGTGGGCCACCAACACCGAACGCGCAGGCCTGGTCGTCGCCATGGTCGCAGGCACCCTGCTGCTCACCCCCATCTTCCGCGCACTCGGATCCTACGAACCGGTCTGGTCCGACGCCTGGATCTTCACCGGCTCGCTGCTCGCCACCTACGGCATGGCGCGCGGCTGGGTTGAATTCTGGCTCATCTGGGTAGCCGTCGACCTGGTCGGCGTGCCGCTGCTGTGGAGCGCAGGCTACTACGCGACCTCCCTCATGTACGTGTTCTACGGATGCTTCACCCTGGTCGGTTTCTTCGTTTGGTGGCGCACTCGCAACCTGGAGGCGCAGAAGACTCGGGTGCAGACCCAGTTCCCCGACGTGACCGTTGAAGTAACTGACCTACAGAAGGGTCGTGCCTAAGATGCCGCAGAACCCCTCGCTGCAGGTGCTGGCGAGCGCGCACCTGCCCGCAACCGTTGCCCCGAGCGTGTCCCTTCCGCACAACGAGGCGGACTACTCCGCCGCGGAGTACGGGCACCTCGCCGGGCTACCCGCCGCACGCACCCTCCAGCTACCCAACCTCGAGCAGACGCTCAGCCACGCAGACGCCATGACCCTGGCACTGCAGGCGGCACGCCAGGGCATCCGCGGCGCGAACCCCCTCGTCGGCGCCGTTATTACCGACAGACACGGGCACCTGTTGCACGTGGGCTACCACCGAGGTGCAGGTACCCCGCACGCCGAAGCCGACGCCCTCGCCGCCGCCCGTGCCGCGGGAACCGACCTCACCGGCGCCCGCATGTACGTGAGCCTCGAGCCCTGCAACCACACCGGACGCACCGGCCCCTGCTCCCACGCCGTCGCCGAAGCGGGCATCAGCGAACTCTACTACGCCTACAGCGACGACACCGAAAACGCAGCCGGAGGCGCCGCCTACCTGCGCTCGCAGGGCGTCACCGTGCACGCCATGGAGGAGTTCGCGAACGCCTCCTACCTGCTGAACGAGCGCTGGTTCATTGCCGCCGCCGAACGCCGCCCCTTCATCACCGCAAAGAGTGCGTCCACCCTGGACGGGTTCATTGCGGCAGCTGACGGCACGAGCAAGTGGATTACCGGCCCCGCCGCGCGCATTGACGGGCACCTGATTCGTCACCGCGCCGACGCCGTCATGATTGGCACCCGAACCACCCTCATGGACGACCCGACCCTGGACGCGCGCGACGCCAACGGGGAACGCTTCGAGAAGCAGCCGCTGCGCGTGGTCATGGGCAAGACCAAGATTACCGAGAACTACCGCGTGCGCGGCCTCAATCCGCCCGAAGGTGTGGAGGCGGACCCGCAGAACTTCCTGCAGGTCTTCACCCACGACCCGCGTGAACTGCTCGACGAGCTGTACGCCCGCGGGGTGCGCCACCTCATGATTGAGGGCGGCCCCGGCATGGTCGGCCTCTTCGCCGGTGAAGACCTCATCGATGAGATGGTCTGGTACCGCGCCCCCATGATTATGGGGCAGGGCAAGAGCGCCGTGTACAGTCTGCTCGTGGACACCCTCGCGCAGGCGCCGCGCCTGCAACTGGACGACCTGGGCATGTTCCCGGCAGTGCGCGTGCTCGGCAATGACACCGCAACGCACCTGGTGCCGGCACCTCGCGGAACGGCGCAGGACCCTGGGCAGCGGCGTACCCTGCCGAAGCTGGACGCCTGCCACGTGCCCGAACCGAGGCTGGACTAGTCGCGGCTGGACTAGCATCCGCCTGGGTTGAGCGCGGGCGGGGGAGTAGCACCTCAAGGAACCCCCGCCGGCGCCCGGCTAGTTTGTGCCGGCTGGTTCATGCCGGCTGGTTCGCATGCTGGCACAAAACCTCCCCGTCACGGGGAATATTCGAAAAATACGTATAGTTATACCGACGAACAAACCATCGCCGCCCGTCGCCCTCAACGACGACGCCCCGGCGGACACGGCGAGAAAAGGAAAGCACACATGTTTACCGGAATCATTGGCGCCCTCGGCACCGTAGAATCCATCACCCCCATCGAAGGTAGCGACGCAGCCTACCTGACCCTCAACGCCGGTGACATTGTCGCCGACCTCGAACACGGTGGGTCCCTCGCCGTCAACGGTGTATGCCTCACCGCTATCGACCTCGACCAGCTGCAGCCCGGCCAGTTCCGCGCCTACGCGATGGGTGAGACTCTGCGCCGCACCAACCTCGGCAACCTGAACCCCGGCGACACCGTCAACCTGGAGCGCTGCCTGCCCGCCGGTGGCCGCCTCGACGGTCACGTCGTGCAGGGTCACGTGGATGCGGTTGGCACCCTCGCATCCGTCACCGCGCACGAGGCGTGGAGCACCCTGCGCTTCAACCTGCCCACCGAACTGGCACCCCTGCTCGCTGAGAAGGGCTCCATCGCGGTTTCTGGCGTGTCCCTGACCGTCACCGCGGTATCTGAGCCCGGCGAAACCCCCGCATGGTTCGAGGTCGGCCTGATTCCCGAAACCCTGAAGGCAACCAACCTTGGCGCGCTCAAGGTTGGCGACAGCGTGAACCTTGAGACCGATGCGCTCGCTAAGTATGTGCAGCGTCTGACCGCGTTCGCAGGCGTGCCCCAGGATTCTTCCTCCGAGCAGGTTGCACCGCGTCGCGCCGACGTCGCAAGCGTCCTCGACAGCGTGCAGACCGCAGTGGACGCTATCGCCGCAGGTCGCGCCGTGGTCGTCGTCGACGATGAAGACCGCGAAAACGAAGGCGACATCATCTTCGCCGCCGAGCACGCAACCCCCGAGCTGATGGGCTTCATGATTCGCTACACCTCCGGCGTGGTCTGCGCACCCCTGAGCAACAAGCGTGCCGACGAGATGAACCTGCCGCCCATGGTCACCAACAACGAAGACCCCAAGGGCACCGCCTACACCGTCTCCTGCGATGCGGCATCCGGCGTGAGCACCGGCATCTCCGCGGCAGATCGCGCACGCACCGTGCAGATCCTCGCGGATGCCTCCTCCAGCCCGGCTGACATTACTCGCCCGGGCCACATCTTCCCGCTGCGCGCCGTTGACGGCGGCGTGGCGGAACGCCCCGGCCACACCGAAGCCGCAGTGGAACTCTCCCTCGCGGCGGGCCTGTCCGGCGTGGGCGTTATCGCCGAGGTCGTGCACGACGACGGCTCCATGATGCGTTTCGACGCACTGCGCGCCTTCGCAACCGAGCACAACCTGCCCATGATCTCTATCGAAGACCTCATCAAGTATGTAGCTAAGGCGTAGGAGAACGCATGAGCGAAACCCCTAACACCCAGGCAACGCCGGGCACTTCCGCATCGGGTACCCCCGCGGCTGTCACCTTGGCAGAGCCGGGCACCCTGGTTGAGCCGCTTGAGGCGCAGGCTGAAGAGCTCAGCGCCGAATCCCTGCGCATCGCCTCCCAGCTCGCTGAAGGCTACCGGGTCAGCCCCCTCGACATGGTGCCCAACCCCAGCCCGCTACTGGTCGAAAGCACCGAAGAGGTCGCCGTACCCACCCCGCAGGGTCTGTTCGGTCTGCGCGCCTGGCGATTCGCAGACGGCGCCGAGCACATCAGCGCCCGCGCCCTCGACCGTGACGGCACCCCCGTACCCGCCGAGGACGGGGGAGCACCCGCGGTACGCATCCACTCTGAATGCGCCACCGGCGACATTTTCGGTTCCTTCCGATGCGATTGCGGCCCCCAGCTGGAGAACGGCCTGCGCATCCTCAGCCGCACCGGCGGGTACCTCATCTACGTGCGCAACCACGAAGGACGCGGCATCGGACTGGTCAACAAGCTCCGCGCCTACGCGCTGCAGGATGCCGGACTCGACACCCTCGACGCGAACCTGGCGCTCGGCCTGGACGGCGACATGCGCGACTACTCGCAGGCGGCACTAATCCTGCAGGAACTCGGCGTGAACGAGCTGAGGCTCGTAACCAACAACCCCGCCAAGCAGGAGGCGCTCGAAAGCCTCGGCCTGCAGGTTACCGAGCTCATCCCGGATGAAATTCCCGCCCGAGTCGAGAACGCACACTACCTGCAGACCAAGCGTGAGCGCATGCGCCACGTGCTCAAAAGCGCGTAGCGGCACCCCTGCAAACTAAACTTTTCAATAACCCAAAACCCACAAGGAGAACACAATGAGCGGCGTAGGCGCAGCAGACACCACCCTCAACCCCGAAGACTACAAGGGCTTCAAGCTCGCAATCGTAGCGGCAAGCTGGCACACCCAGGTCATGGACGGCCTCATCGACGGCGCGCAGCGTGCAGCACGCGACGCAGGCATCGAGCCGACCCTCGTGCGCGTACCCGGCACCTTCGAGCTGCCCGTCGCAGCAACCCGTCTCGCTGAGAAGTTCGACGCAATCGTCGCGCTCGGCGTGGTCATCCGCGGCGGCACCCCCCACTTCGACTACGTCTGCCAGGGCGCAACCAACGGCCTGACCGACGTGTCCGTGCTGACCGGCCGCCCCATCGGCTTCGGCGTGCTCACCTGCGACAACGAGCAGCAGGCACTCGACCGTGCAGGCCTGGAAGGCTCTAACGAAGACAAGGGCTACGAGGCGACCGCAGCGGCACTGCAGACCGCAGCAACCCTCAAGCAGTTCAGCAACTAACACGGCTGAACGGTACGCGGCTCAGTTTCACGAAGAGAACTATTGAATCTTCACCGTGGAACTGGGCCGCAGCACCGGTTAAACTGAAACAACCCGCGCGCAGGGCTTACCGGGCTTTAAAGGGCTTACCGGGCCTTATCAGGCATGATCGGGCGTCTATGGATCTGGCAAGTATGCGCCAGAGAGATACACACCGGAACATATGTCCCGGTACCCCATGTACCGGTAAAACCCCATGTACCGGTAAAAACCCCGCGCAGCAGCTAAGGGACACAGCGCACCGACGCGCTCCCAAACCAACACCAAGGAGTACAGCAATGCAGGATTTGGGCACCATCACCCCCAGCCTCGAAGAATTCCGCGCCCGCGCAGCCGGCACCCGCGTCATTCCCGTACACATCAAAATCCTCGCCGACTCACTCACCCCCATCGGCATCTACCGATCCCTCGTACTCCAAAACGACCAGGGCGAACCCGTCGACGCACCCCACGGCACCTTCCTGCTCGAATCCGCCAAAATCTCCGCAGAAGGCGAATCCGCAGCCTGGGACCGCTACTCCTTCATTGGCGCGTCCTCCCGCTCCACCCTCACCACCGTTGACGGCGCAGTCCACTGGCAGGGCCGCACCCCCGCCGGCGCACCCGTCGACGGCGACCCCGTAGAAGCCATCGCAAAGACCCTGCAGATGCTCTACACCGAACCCGACCCGACCCTGCCGCCGCTCACCTCCGGCCTGGTTGGCTACCTCGGCTGGGACGTCGTGCGCCACTGGGAGCACCTGCCGTTCCCGCCCGCCGATGACGTGAACCTGCCCGAATTCGCGCTCAACATGGTCTCCGACATGGCAATTCACGACAACAAGGACGGCACCGTCCTGCTCGTCGCCAACGCCATCAACTTCAACGGCACCAGCGAAAACGTTGACGGCGCCTACGAAGACGCCATCGCACGCCTGCACAGCATGCTCCGCCGCCTGCAGCGCGGCGCCACCGCAACCACCTCCACTCTCTCCGGCGTGGCAGACGTTGACCGTAAGGTCCGCGAAGACGTCACCCTCACCTGGAGCGAACAGGGCTTCAAGGACGCCATCGACCGCTCCAAGAAGAACATCATCGACGGCGACGTCTTCCAGATCGTGCTCTCACGCCGATTCGAAGCCGAAACCAACGCCAAGGCACTCGACGTGTACCGTGTACTGCGCCAGTCCAACCCCTCGCCGTACATGTACCTCTTCAACTTTGAAGACAGCAACGGCACCCCCTTCCACATCGTCGGCTCCTCCCCGGAGGCGCTCGTCACCCTCAAGGACGGCATCGCCAGCACCCACCCCATCGCCGGTTCCCGCCCGCGCGGCGCAACCCGCGAAGAAGACCTCGCACTCGCCGAGGAACTGCTCGCCGACCAGAAGGAACGCTCCGAACACCTCATGCTCGTCGACCTGGCACGCAACGACCTCTCGCGCATCGCCAAGCCCGGAACCGTATCCGTCGACCAGTTCATGATTATTGAGCGATTCAGCCACATCATGCACATTTCCTCCGCCGTCAGCGCCGAACTCGACCCGCAGTTCAGCGCCTACGACGTGCTGCGCGTCGCCTTCCCGGCAGGCACCCTCTCCGGTGCCCCCAAGCCGCGCGCCATGCAGCTCATCGACGAATACGAACCCACCCGCCGCGGCGTCTACGGCGGCGTATGCGGCTACTTCGACTTCGCCGGCAACATGGACATGGCAATCGCCATCCGCACCGCCGTACTCAAGGAAGGCACCGCCTACGTACAGGCAGGTGCGGGCCTCGTCATGGACTCCAACCCGGACTCCGAAACCCTCGAAACCGTCAACAAGTCCGCCGCCCCGCTGCGCGCTGTGCTGACCGCCTCCGGCCTGGCACCCCTGGACGCAGACGCAGCCGTCAACGCCACCAAGTAACCCAAGGAGACACCATGAGCACCGTTCTCGACGAGATCATCGTCGGCGTCCGCGAAGACCTCGCCGCCCGCGTACAGCAGGTTCCCCTCGAAGAAATGAAGAAGCGCGCCCTCGCAACCGCACCCGCCCGCGACGCGCTCGCCTCCCTACGCGGTGAAGTACCCGGCGGCGGCAACGGCACGACCGCACGCATTATTTCTGAGGTGAAGCGCTCCTCACCGTCCAAGGGTGCGCTCGGCGAAATCCCCGACCCCGCCGCGCTCGCCGCCCGCTACGAGGCAGGCGGCGCCGCAGCGATCTCCGTACTCACCGAACAGCGCCGCTTCAACGGCTCCCTCGCCGACCTGGACGCTGTGCGCGCCTCTGTGAACATCCCCGTGCTGCGTAAGGACTTCACCGTTGACGAATACCAGATCTGGGAGGCACGCGCACACGGCGCCGACCTGGTCCTGCTGATCGTCGCGGCCCTCGACGAGAAGACCCTGCGCGAGTTCCTGGAACTCACCGAGTCGCTCGGCATGAACGCTCTGGTCGAGACCCACACCCCCGAAGAGATTGAGGTCGCCCAGCGCATCGGCGCCAAAATCGTTGGCATCAACGTGCGCAACCTCAAGACCCTTGAGGTCAATAACGAGCACTACGCATCCCTCGCCGCGCACCTGCCCAACTCCGTCATCAAGGTTGCTGAGTCCGGTGTCGCCAGCATTGAGGACGTGCGCGCCTACGCTGGTGCCGGTGCCGATGCTGTGCTCATCGGTGAAGCGCTGGTACGCTCCGGCGACCCCGAAGGTACCGTGCGTGAATTCTCCAAGGTGCCGGTGACCCGATAGGGGTTGCTAAGAGATAGCGACCAAAACACGCGAAGCGGGGGAGTGCCCCCTCTTCAGCGCCTGGGGGCGCTTCGAGGACGGAGCCCCCGCTTCGCGTGTCCGGTACGCCCTCTAGGTCGCCTACCCCTCGGGGAAGGATATAAAGGGGTTGGTAGATAGTTGCCTTCTCGGGTTAGCTCGCCTCGGTCTGGGATAGGGGTATATGAGGTTGGTAGGTGGTTAGCTTCTCGGGTCAGCTCACCTGATTCTGGGGTTATTTGTCCTGTCGGATTTTTTATCTACTTCCCGGATAAAGACCTGATACATACACATAAAGCCGGTGTCCGGTTCCTGTCACATCACAGGAACCGGGCACCGGCTTTTCACCTATTAGAGAGCTTCTAGCGGCCCGTATAGTCCGCGTCCGCAATATCCTTCGGCCAGCGCGCCTTCCGGAACGGCGCCCACGTAAACGCCGCCGCCACCAACAACAAACCACTGATAATGAACGCCGGAACAAAGCCCCACGCATCCGCAATCAAACCAGCTACCAGCGGGCCCAAAATCATACCGAAATCACTACACATCTGATACACCGCCAACACCTGACCACCACTGCGGCGAGTACCAATCACATCAGACACCGCAGCCTGAATCGACGGGCCCATAAACGCCGCACCAATACCCAAGCACGCCGTCAACGACACAAACACCCACGCCACCGGCGCGAAACCCATAAACGTCACCGCAGAACCCGCCAACAGCAGACCCGAAAACGCCATCACACGGCGACCAAAACGATCCGAAAAACGACCCGAGAACGTCTGTGTCAACGCATTACCAAACGAGTTTGTCGCCATCGCCAAAGAAGCCAATAACGTAGCCGCCACCGGATCCGACATGTCACCACCGGTCGCCAAATACGCCGCCGCCAACGGAATAATCGACGACTGCACACCAAACACCGACCAGCCAATCGCCCAATTCGAAACCAGCGCAGAACGGTAATTCGAGAACTTCAACGCGTCACGAACCGTCATCGCAGGAAGATCGCTCTTACCCGAAGAAGACCCAGGCTTAGCCCCCTGACCGGATGCACCAGCGGGCGAAGGCGCCGCCGACGGCAACACCCCGGTACCCTTGCCTTCAGCCAGTGCCGCCGCCTCCATAATCGCGTCGCGCTCCGCCTCCAGCGCCGCCTGCGAAGGCATCAAGAACCACACAATCAGGCCCGCCGCCAGCAACGAAAAACCATACACAATGAACGGCGCACGCATACCAAAGGGCGCCAACGCGCTCGCAATCACCGGGCCCAGCAGGTTACCCAGCAGGAACGCCGTCGCATAATAGCCCGAAATACGGCCGCGCATATGCGCCGGGGACAGGCGCACCAGCAGACCCATCGCAGAGACAGTGAACATGACCGAGCCGATACCCGCCACCGCACGCGAAGCCAGCAGCACCCAATAATCCCAGGCGAACGCAATCATAAACGACGTCACCGACACAATCAGCATGCCAATCGTGTACACCGGACGCTCACCCCAACGGGTAATCATCTGACCCGCTGACGGCGCAAAAATCAGGCGCGTAATCGCCAACGCAGAAACCACCATCGTCGCCATAGTGACCGTGGCATTAAAATTTTGCGCATAGTTCGGCAGCACCGGCGCCACCAAACCAAAACCCACCGCAATCATGAACGACGCAGCAATCAGAACCTTCAAACCGGTCGGCACACGGTTCGGGTCAATTGTGCGCGGGTCAAAAACAGGCGGTGTTTTGGCAGGGTTCCTCATATTCATCCTCGAAATAGTGCGGTGCCGTGCGGCAGTTGCGGGCCCCACCCGCAACTGCCCATCATGTGTTCGGCTAAAAAACTTAACAGTGTCCAGTCTACTCCGCCGACAGCCGGGCATGCGCGTCATCTCGACCAGCCAAACCGCCCAAACCGGTAAGCTAGTAGTGTGAATGAAACGATGATGATAATCTGCGCAATCGTGCTGGGTGTACTGGTGATCGCCGGTGTACTTTTCGCCGTTCTGCGCCGACCCAAGAAGACCGCGAACCTGCAGTCTTTGCGTCAGGAGGCGGCAGAAGCCTCCGGCGGATCGGTGGAAGAACCCGAAAGCTCGGCACCTCGCGCTATTGAACTTGATATGCCCGACCCGTCCGCGGGTCGCCTGGTGCGCCTGCGTGCCCGCCTGGCACGCTCCAACAACATGCTCGGCAAGGGCCTGCTGGCTCTGCTCTCCCGCGACCGCATCGACCAGGACGTCTGGGATGAGGTTGAGGAAACCCTGCTGCTGGCTGACCTCGGTTCTGAGCCGACCACCCGCCTGGTGGAGGCGCTGCAGCAGCGCGTGCGCGTTGAGGGTACGAGCAACCCCGCCGCCGTGAAGAAGATGCTCCGCGAAGAGCTCGTGAAGATTGTTCGCCCCGACATGGACCGCGAGCTGAAGACCGCCGGCAGTGACGGCAACCCCGGCGTGGTGCTGGTCGTTGGCGTGAACGGCGTCGGTAAGACCACGACCGTCGGCAAGATTGCCCGCGTGATGGTCGCTGACGGTCAGACCCTGCTCCTGGGTGCCGCGGATACGTTCCGTGCGGCCGCCTCTGAGCAGCTGACCACCTGGGGTGACCGCGTGGGCGTGAAGACTGTGCGTTCCGAGAAGGAAGGCGCCGACCCCGCATCCGTCGCGTTTGATGCAGTGAAGGCTGGCAAGGAGCAGGGCGTCGACACCGTGCTCGTGGACACCGCGGGCCGCCTGCAGAACAAGTCCGGTCTGATGGATCAGCTCGGCAAGATTAAGCGCGTTATCGAGAAGGAAGCGCCGGTCACCGAGGTTCTGCTCGTGATTGACGCGACCACCGGCCAGAACGGTATGGTTCAGGCGAAGGTCTTCGGCGATATCGTGGACGTCACCGGTATCGTGCTGACCAAGCTTGACGGCACCGCAAAGGGCGGCATCGTGGTCGCTATCCAGGAGGAGCTCGGCGTTCCCGTCAAGCTCATCGGCCTGGGTGAAGGCCCGGACGACCTGGCGCCGTTCGACCCGGAAGCATTCGTGGACGCGTTGCTGGACTAACATCCTCATATTCCGCCGAGAAGCCACATGTGTTGTGAACATATGTGGCTTTTCGCGGTTAATACAGGGGTAATGACGACGGGCAGCACACGATGCGGGGCTCTGGGATATTCTGAAACTAGAAGATGCGTAGCGAGAAAAAGTGCCGACCCCTCAGGCGGTCCCGAGCATCGCACACCATACAGCCCAATTCACCCCGAACCTCAGCGAAGGAGCTACCATGGCAGCCACCCACCTCCCCGGAACTCTTCCCGACCCCAACTACCAGCCCACCTACCGTTCCAACGGCGCGGGCGACGACCTCGCCGCACTCGTTGCACCGTACAGCCTCTCGCGCGTCCAGCTCGCTGAGGCTACCGGTATCGCTGACGAGGCTACCGTGAACAGCTGGGTTGAGCAGTGCTGCCCCGAACTCGCGGCGGATGCTCCCGCGCCCCTCGAACCCGTGCTGCGATACCTGGACGAAACCTACCTTCCCGACCCCGCAAACTGGCCCGGCGATAACGCCTACGACGAGTACATCCTCGAGAACATTGCCGCGCGCATGCTCGCCCGCGTTGTTGCTAACACTTTCGCCGCTGACCGTTCCGGCGACTACCGTGAACTTCTCGCACTCGTTGCAACCCTTGTGCTGATTGCCCGCTACTGGGAGGGCACCGATGAGGCTTTCCTGACCCTGCTCAACGCCGAGCCCACCGCGGAGGCGGAAGAGTCCCTGCAGGAGGCTATCGCGAACGCCCCCGAGTCCCTGCACCCGCTCCTGGCCGAGCTTCTGCTGCCCGCCCTGCGTGAGGCGCGCGGCACCTTCACCGCCGCCGAGGCGCAGCTACTCACCGGCTACGTTCTTGCCGCCGGATACTACGCGGGTGAGCACCCCTACGAGACTCTGAACGGCATCCACGTTGCGTTCGATGCGGATGACCTCACCCTGCCCGATGCTGAGCTGATGAGCCGTATTGAGGACGTCCTCAAGGCTAACTTCCAGGCTGCCCGAGCGGAATCCGGCGCTGCTGACAAGAACCAGGAGCCGCACCACGTCACCCTGCCCGGCAACCAGGACGGCTACGAAACCGCCGCGCACTTGATCGCCGCCCTGCCTCAGGCGCATGACGTTATCGTTTTCAGCACCCCTGAGGGTGATGACGCGGAGGCGCTCGCCGCCGACCGCCGCGCCGCCTTCACTCTGTACCTGTGCTACCTGCTCCTCGGTGATGATGAGTCTTCGGAGGAGCGCGCCGCTGAGCTGTACCGCGCCAGCCGCGAAGGATAGAGCAACAAAGGATGTCTGGTAGCTTCCCAGACGCTAAGAAGCCACATGTGCATCAAACACATGTGGCTTCTTAGCGTTAATTGTGGTGAGTGTGGTGGGATTATTCTCAACGGTGACTGTGCACGGCGATTTACACAGCTACGGGCTGTTCCGCGCGAATCGCATTATAGGTAGCGTCGCTGACGGTCACACCGTACTGCTCGGAGGCGAGCCGCAGAATCTCCTCAACCGTGTAGATGCGGAATACGCCGCCTCCGGTTGCCTTAGCGTATTCACGCAGTAGCTGACGGTTCGCGAGCTGACGTACGGGTTCGCCGCCCGATGCGGCGCGTACCTGCTGACCGTTGCGTAGCCAGGTGTCGCGCACACCGCCGGTGACGAAGACGCAGTCGGTGCCCTTCACACGGGTGGTTGCTTCGGTAACGCACTGGTTCCAGAGCGCGAAGTCGGCGTCAAAGCTGGCATTAGCGAGTAGCGGGTGACCCTGTGCGAGGGCTTCGCGGCACTGCTGTTCGTGGCGTTCGGGGCTGGGTGCCGCACCCACGTGGCCGGTGAAGATGCGGTTCAGTCGCGGCAGGATCGTGTCGTCTTCGCGGCGTGCCATGTTGATGGATCCGGTGTCGGTGGTGGGTTCAAGGATCTTCATGATCTGCGCGATGGAGTGGTCCAGCTGGTGCGTGACTGAACGCAGTGCGCTCCAGGGGGAGTTGCGTTCTTCGGGCAGGGTTTCTTTGAAGGATGCGAGCGCTGAGCGGACGCGGTCTGCGGCGGCGGGTACGGGGGAGGCGCCGTCGAGTGCTGCCCAGAATTCTTTGAGTGCCTGGTGGGGGAGGAAAGCGTGTCCGCGCAGCTGCGAGTAGACGCGGAGGATTTCGTCGCTGATGTGGGTTGGGTAGTTGTAGAGGCTTGCAAGCGCGGTGGAGTCGAAGGCGATGAGAATTCCGGGGTGAATGGAAGTCAGCGGGGCGCGATCGAGTTCCTTGTACTCGACGAAGTCTGAGTACAGGGTGCGTGCTTGACGGGTGATTGACATGAATCCCCTCCGGGTATCGAGTATGGGTGGTCAAATGTGAGTGCCGGAGAAGTCGAGGAGAATACCTATTTCAGTGTATCGGCCTTCTGCGGCGCGTGATGGGGTTTCGATATAAATATTTTGTTTATTACTTTTGTGTCTAACCCGAGGGGGTGTTAGTGCATGTCAGAGTCATTTTCGGGTCCATGTTTTAGGTGTGAATTTCGCCGCGTGACCTCTGCATTGTGCGGTTTTGTTTTCACAGTCATGAGCAGTATAGAACAAAAATGTGCATTAATATGCAAAATCTGATGGAGGGTCACAAAATAACGTCAGAAAACTCCTCCCACCTGCACATAGGACGCATATAACACGCGAGGGACGAGGCGAGAAAGTAGATGAACATTTATTCCCTCCTGTAGACTTTAAGTGATTCAATTTGATAAGGAGAAGAGTAATGTCAGAGCTGACCACTCAAAACCAGGCGGAGGAGCAGGGTCCCGCCCGCACCGTCGTCGTGGCAGAAGACGAGGCACTGATTCGCCTCGACATCGTCGAAATTCTGAAGGACCAGGGTTTCGATGTCGTTGCAGAAACCGATAACGGCAAGACCGCCGTCGAGCTAGCGCAGAAGCACCGCCCCGACCTCGTCCTCATGGACGTGAAGATGCCGATCATGGACGGCATCACCGCAGCTGAAGAAATCGCGAAGGAGCAGATCGCTCCCGTCGTTCTGCTGACCGCATTCAGCCAGAAGGAACTCGTCGACCGTGCCGTTGAGGCAGGCGCTATGGCGTACGTCGTCAAGCCGTTCTCCCCGAACGATCTGGTCCCCGCAATCGAGGTAGCAATCAGCCGCTACGAGCAGATTCGCGCTCTCGAGAAGGAAGTTGGCACCATCCGCGACCAGTTCGAGACCCGCAAGCTGGTTGACCGCGCAAAGTCGCTACTCATCACCAAGATGAACCTGACCGAGCCGGAAGCATTCCGCTGGATTCAGAAGACCTCCATGGACCGCCGCCTGTCCATGCGTGAAGTTTCCGACACCATCATCAAGCAGCTCTCCTAAAGACGTACACAGTACAAACGGTACAGGTACGAACGCACGCTACGACGAAGACTAGGATTCGCCCGTACGCACCTTCAGCCGGTCAGCATCTGGCCAGCACCTTTTCATGACACGCTAACGCCCCATCCCTCACAGTGAAGCTGAGGGACGGGGCGTTAATGTTTAACCTCTGAAGCTCACATCCTGCCGGGGCAGTCGGAGCGTTTCTAAGCCCGGAGCGTTTCTAAGCCGGTGCCGCGGGCAACCCAACGCTGCAAGAGCTGCAGCGTCAGGCGGTCTTAGCGCATGTAGCGGTTGAAATCGTCTTCGTCATTGTTGGGGCCGCTAATGGGACGGTCCGTGGGGGAACCCGCCCAGAGCATACCGCCAGTACCGAGCATCACGCCCAGCCACCAGAAGCTACCGGGGTTATTGATGGCGGTCACCAGGCACACCAGCATCACACCGATTGCGATGGGCAGGACAATGCGCTTGGCGCGCACAATCTTCGGGTAACGCTTGAAATAGGGGGTGCGCTCGCGGGCCATGGTGCTCCTTCTGGTCGTACCTTCTGGTGGGTGTTGGGGGCTGTGTACCCCGTGCTTCTACGATTTTAGGCTACTTGCGTAGGCTGTAGGGTCTTATGCTGCGGGGTATTAGGCAGTGGATGCTTATGCAGTGGGAGTTTATGCAGCGGGGCGGGGGATCAGCATGTTGGTGATGCGCGCCGTGCAGGTGGTGCGGCCGCGCTCATCCACAATGTCGATGGAGTGGATGCACAGGGTGCGTCCGAGCTTGACGGCGGTGCAGGTTGCGGTGACCAGACCGGAGACTGCCGGGCGCACGTGGGTTGCGTTGATGTCCACGCCGACTGCTACGAGGTTTTCGCCGCCGTGCACACCCGCGGAGAGGGAGCCGAGGGTTTCGGCAAGGACCACGTTGGCGCCGCCGTGCAGCAGGCCGATGGGCTGGGTGTTACCGGCGACGGGCATGGTTGCGACGGTGCGTTCTGCGGTGAGTTCCTGGAATTTAATGCCCATGGCGGGGATGAGTTCGCCCAGGCCGCGGGGGAAGTAGGGGTGCAGGTGTTCGGGGATTCCGCTGTCGGTCAGCTGCGCCTTGATTTCTTCTGCGCTGAGGGTGGTGGGTGCTGCCGCGCGGACGGGTGCGTGCTGTGTGTTGTTTTCAGTCATGACTTCCAGTGTACTCCTCGGTTTTTGGTGCTTTGACCTGCGGGGGAGGTTCCGGGCACGATTCAGCCCCGCCTCCTGAACTCAGGAGACAGGGCTGAATAACGCTATGGAAGCTTACGCGAGGATTAGGCGGAAATAGCTTCTGCCTTTTCGATGTCCTCGTCGCGGATTTCCTTATCGGGATTCACGCCACTTGCCTTGGAAATACGCTCGGTCAGGGCTGCGATGGTCGCGTCACCGGTCACGTTGGTTGCGGTGCCGAAGGAGTCCTGAGCCAGGTACAGGGCAATCATCAGGGCGATCATGGAGGAGTCAAAGCCGAGCATGGACTCGAGCAGACCAATTGCGGTCATCACGCCACCGCCGGGAACGCCGGGAGCGGCAACCATCATCACGCCGAGCACCAGAATCATGGGAACCAGCGAACCGAAGTCGGGGCTCTTACCGGTCATGAACAGCACAGCCACCGCGCAGGAGGTAATGGTAATCATGGAGCCGGAGAGGTGAATGGTTGCGCATAGCGGAATCGCGAAGTCCACCACGCGAGCAGAGATGCCAGCTTTCTTTGCCGAACGCACGGTCACAGGGATGGTAGCAGCCGAAGACTGGGTGCCGATTGCGGTGAAGTACGCGGGCATCATGGTCTTGAGCATCTGGATGGGGCTACGGCGAGACACCGCGCCAGCCACCGAGTACTGCAGGGCCAGGGTGACCCAGTGCAGGATAATCACCATGACAAAGACCAGACCGAAGACGGAGAGGATCTTGGCAACCTGACCGGCGAGGGTCATGTTCGCGAACACACCCACAATGTGCACGGGCAGCAGGGGGATAATCACGTAGCTGAGCATCTTCTCAACGATGACCTGGAAGTCTTCGAAGAGGTTCAGCATCGCACGGGTCTTCAGCGCGGTAATGCCCAGACCCAGAATGAAGGAGAGAACCAGCGCGCTGAGCACACCCATGATCGGGGGCAACTGAATGGAAACGTAACCGGCGGAGAGCGCATTCTCCGGGTTATCGAAAGATGCCAGCTGCTGACCCTTCAGAATGATGGGGTAGAGCAGCAATGCGCAGGTCAGTGCCAGGAAGCCCGCAAGGATGCTGGAGAGGTACGCCAGACCCACGGTGATGCCGAGCATCTTGCCTGCACCCTGCGCGAGGGAACCAATACCGGGCACGATGAAGCCGATAATAATCAGCGGAATCGCGAAGCTCAGGAAGGCACTGAATACGGTGGAGAAGGAGACGAAGAGCTGCACAATGAAGTCGGTGGGGATGGCTGCGCCGGTTGCGTCATTGATGCCGCTAATCATTCCGGGGGTCAGCATGCCGATAAGCACACCCGATGCAATCGCGATGATAATCCACGCGAGGAGGGGAAGTTTTTTGAGTGCCTTCATAGTTTCCTAAATGAGGGTTCGTTGTGTGTTGAGCGCGGGAGGTGCCCTCACGGTCCGGTGAATCCTGTCGGTGAATTTTGCCAGTAAATTCTGGGTAGAGTTCTGCCTATGAATACACGGGGTGTGGGGGTTTCCTACGCTGGAGGCGATAATAAGGTTATATATTATCTGGAAACTGTATTATTATCCACCTTACATAGTGACTTGGGGCACATTTTTGGGAAGAAAACTCACCAAACGCACCCCACCGGCACTTATATATGAGGTAAAACTCTTTCCACACGCCCCCTAGTTCCGCTATATGGCACAGCACCGGCACCCAATACGGCACGGGCGCCTCCCACATGGCTGACCAGCCCAAGGCAGACCCTCAGTGCTGACCGGCAGTCGTCACAAAACCGTCCGTCACGAAGCTTCCCGTCACGAACCCAACCACCGAGCAAACTCAGACTCGATACACTAGAAGAGTGACTACAGAGAACAAAACCCTCCTGCTCATTGACGGACACTCCCTCGCCCTACGCTCCTTCTTCGGCATCTACACCATGGCCGAAAAGACCGGACAGCACATCTTCGTGCGCAGCGACGGCCAGCACACCGAAGCCGTCCACGCCTTCCTCTCCACCCTGCTGAGCATCATCAAAGACAACCAGCCCAGCCACATCGCCGTAGCCTTCGACCTGCCCGGCGGCACCTTCCGCACCGCCGAATACGGCGAATACAAGGGCGGCCGCAACGCCATCCCCGAAGCCTTCAACGGCCAGATCGACCTCATCAAAAAGATGCTCGGCGCGCTCAACATCCCCGCGCTCACCTACGAAAACTACGAAGCCGACGACATCGTCGCAACCCTCACCCGCCGCGGCACCGAAGCCGGCTACAAGGTCCTCATCCTCTCCGGCGACCGCGACATCTTCCAGCTCGTTACCGACGACGTCACCCTGCTCTACCCGGTCACCACCGGCCCCTCCAAGGGTATTCAGCGCATGGACCCCGCCGCCGTCGAAAAGAAAACCAAGGTACCCCCGCACATGTACCCCGACCTTGCCGCCCTCACCGGCGAGCAGGCGGACAACCTGCCCGGCGTACCCGGCGTGGGTCCCGGCTTCGCCGCCAAGTGGCTCGGCGAGTACGGCTCCCTCGACGCCGTCATCGAAAACAGCGACAAGATCGGCGGCAAGAAGGGTGAAGCACTACGCGAAAACATCGACAACGTCGTGCGCAACCGCCGCCTCAACCAGCTCGTCAACGACCTCGACCTGAACGTCACCCTCGAAGACACCGCATTCACCCCCGACCTGGATGCACTCAACACCTTCTTCGACGAAGTAGAGTTCCGCACCATCCGCAAGCGTGCCGCCGACACCCTCGGCCCCATCGTGCACGCCGCCGGAACCGCAGGCTCCGCAAGCCCCGCCGCAGAAGCGGGGGAGGAGGGCGCCACCAAGAAGGCACCCACCGGCCCCGTCTACGCACCCATTGTCACCAGCGCACCCACCAAAAACGCAGACGCAGCAGCATTCCGCGCCTTCTGCACCGCCGCAGCCGAAGAAAACTACGGCAACGACGAACAGGGCGCGCCCATCCCCGTACCCGAACGCCTCGAAGGCGCCGTGACCCTCTACCCGGTCACCAACCTGCCCGTAGCACGCCCCGCCATCGGCGACGCCCCCGCCGTCAAGGTCACCAAAACCAAGATCCGCGCCGCCGAAGAAAACCCCGAACTGCTCGGCGTGCTCCTCACCAGCAAGAGCACCAGCCTCTGGATCGACACCCGCACCATCGACCCGGAACTCGACGCCGCCCTCGCCGCCTGGCTCTCCGACGAAGCAGCCCGAAAAATCGTCATGGACCTCAAAAACCAGCGCAAACTCCTGCGCGCCTACGGCTACGAACTCGCCGGCGCCGTCGAAGACCCCGCTCTGTCCTCCTACATGTGCGGATTCATCCCCACCGCAACCCGCAAGCTCTTCTCTGAACGCATGGAAGACCTCGCCGAACGCTACCTCTGGATCCCCAAGGACCCCTACGCGCAGCTCGTCTTCCAACCCGAAGAAGACGAGGCAGAACCCTCCCTCTTCAGCCTGCCCGGCGAAGCCGAACCCGTCGATAACCTGCGCTACTTCACGCAAATCAGCCGCATCATCCACGAACTTGCACGCCTGCTGCACTACGAAATGGAAGAGCACGGCCAGCTGAAGGTCTACGAAGAAATCGAACTGCCGCTGCTCTACGTCCTCGCAGACATGGAGCAGGCAGGTATTGCCGTCTCCGACGCGCTCCTGACCGAACTGCACGACACCTTCTCCGCACGCGCAGCCCAGGCACAGGACGCCGCACGCGCCATCATCGGCGACACCGTCGAAACCGACGACGGCGAAGAATCCCTCAACCTCGCCTCCGTCAAACAGCTGCAGACCGTGCTCTTCGACAAGCTCGCCCTGCCGCACACCCGCAAAATCAAATCCGGCTACTCCACCGACGCCGAATCCGTCACCGAACTACTCTCCAAAATCTCCCCGGAGTCCGACGGCGCCGCATTCCTCGGTGCGCTCGCCGCCTACCGCGACAACATCAAACTCGTCCAGACCGTCGAAGGCCTGCAGAAAGCAGCCGCCGACGACGGACGCGTACACACCACCTTCCAGCAGGGTGCCGCCTCCACCGGTCGACTCTCCTCAACCGCACCGAACCTGCAGAACATCCCGATCCGCACCGAAGAAGGCCGCCGCATCCGTGGCGCCTTCATCGTCGCGCCCGCACCCGTCGACGGCGTGGAATACGAGGGTCTGCTCACCGCCGACTACTCGCAGATCGAAATGCGCATCATGGTGCACCTCGCCGCCGACGAGAAGCTCATCGCAGCCTACGAAGCAGGGGAGGACCTGCACCGTTACGTCGGCTCCGAAGTCTTCGGCGTCGCCCCCGAAGACGTCACCCCCGAGCAGCGCTCCAAGGTCAAGGCAATGTCCTACGGCCTGGCATACGGCCTGTCCCGATTCGGCCTCGCCAAGCAGCTGAACATCAGCTCCGACGAAGCAGGCGAACTGCGCACCAACTACTTCAAACGCTTCGGACGCGTGGGACGATTCCTGCGCGGCGTGCTCAAGCAGGCACACCAGGACGGCTACACCGAAACCATTTTCGGCCGCCGCCGCGTGCTGCCCGACCTGGACTCGCCCAACCGTGTACGCCGAGAAGCCGCCGAACGCGCCGCCCTCAACGCCCCGATTCAGGGCACCGCCGCGGACATCATCAAGATCGCCATGATCAACATTCACCGCCGCCTGCGCGAAGAGGGCCTGAAGACCCGCATGCTGCTGCAGGTGCACGACGAAATCATCCTCGAAGTCGCCACCGGTGAGCGTGAAGCCGCCGAACGCGTGCTCGTCGAGGAGATGAGCGGTGCCGCCTCCCTGCGTGTTCCTCTGGATGTGCAGGTCGGCTGGGGCAAGTCCTGGCAGGAGGCGGGCCACTAGGCTCGTTTCTTCCGTTTGGCTCCGCTTGGAAAGGCGGTTATCGTCCTCGTTCCTACAGGGGCACCCGCCCTCGCTTCGCTTCGGGCACCCTGATGTCACTTTCGGACGATATCGCCTTTCCGCGCTGGGGGTAGCAGGTCACCGAGCGGGTGCGGCCGCGTTTTCCGGATGCGCCCTCAGGGTGTCAGCCCGGACGCTCTCCGATGCGGAGCGAGGAGAGGGCGGAGCGTCCGGGTGACGGGTGCCCCTGCGTAGGCGCGGAGGAAATATGCGGCGCCCCGCCCTTCCCATGGTGAGAGGAACGAGGACGAGCACCGTCCCTCGAGCTAGGCCCGTCCTGCCTGCAAAATAGGGGAGCAAAACCGGGCGCGTAACCATTGACGACACGCCCGGGATTCCCGTACACTATTAATCGCGTGTACCAACGTACGGGTTTTCTATGCTCTTTTTCTCCTTAAGAAAACGGGTACAGACTGCTCGTACACCCTGCTAAAAGCATCTGCTTCCGGTGGGCGGTACACATTGTAAGTATCCGTCAGCTCGACGTTTCCTCACCTCGTTCAAAGGCGTTAGCGGCCCTATGCCGTGCGCGCCGGGGTGAAAAAGTGAGCCGGTCGGCGCCTCCACCCGGGGGTGTTGAGCGGTGAACCGGCAGCGTCGACCTATTAGAAATCCAATTGGAGCCCTCACTACATGAGCACCAACATCCCTCAGGTCGCAATCAACGACATCGGCGACGAGCAGGCATTCCTCGAGGCTGTCGACAAGACCATCAAGGTCTTCAACGACGGCGATCTCGTCTCCGGCCAGGTCGTCAAGATCGACCACGATGAGGTTCTGCTCGACATCGGTTACAAGACCGAAGGCGTCATCCCCTCCCGCGAGCTGTCCATCAAGCACGACATCGACCCCTCCGAGGTCGTCGAGCTCGGCTCCGAGGTTGAGGCACTCGTCCTCACCAAGGAGGACAAGGAAGGTCGCCTGATCCTCTCCAAGAAGCGCGCACAGTACGAGCGTGCATGGGGCGACATCGAGAAGGTCAAGGAAAACGACGGCGTCGTTACCGGTACCGTTATCGAGGTTGTCAAGGGTGGCCTTATCCTCGACATCGGTCTGCGTGGCTTCCTGCCCGCATCCCTCGTTGAGATGCGCCGCGTCCGCGACCTCGCACCTTACATCGGTCAGCAGATCGAAGCTAAGATCATCGAGCTGGACAAGAACCGCAACAACGTTGTTCTGTCCCGCCGTGCATACCTGGAAGAGACTCAGTCCGCTGTTCGCTCCTCCTTCCTCAACGAGCTGGAGAAGGGTCAGGTCCGCGAGGGCGTTGTCTCCTCCATCGTCAACTTCGGTGCATTCGTGGACCTGGGTGGCGTGGACGGTCTGGTTCACGTTTCCGAGCTGTCCTGGAAGCACATCGACCACCCGTCCGAGGTTGTCGAGGTTGGCCAGCCCGTTACCGTCGAGGTTCTCGAGGTGGACCTGGACCGCGAGCGCGTGTCCCTGTCCCTCAAGGCAACCCAGGAAGATCCGTGGCAGGCATTTGCTCGCACCCACGCTCTGGGTCAGATCGTTCCCGGCAAGGTCACCAAGCTCGTTCCCTTCGGTGCATTCGTGCGCGTTGAGGACGGCATCGAGGGCCTCGTCCACATCTCCGAGCTGGCAACCCGCCACGTTGACCTGGCTGAGCAGGTCGTCTCCGTTGGTGAAGAGGTCTTCGTTAAGATCATCGACATCGACATGGACCGCCGCCGCATCTCCCTGTCCCTCAAGCAGGCAAACGAGGGCGTTGACCCCAACGCTACCGAGTTTGACCCCGCTCTGTACGGCATGGCTGCAGAGTACGACGAGGCTGGCAACTACAAGTACCCCGAGGGCTTCGACCCCGAGGCTAACGAGTGGCTGGAAGGCTTCGACGCACAGCGCGAGGCATGGGAAGCACAGTACGCAGAGGCACAGGCTCGCTTCGAGGCTCACAAGGTTCAGGTTGCTAAGGCTCTCGAGGCTGACGCAGAGGCTGCAGCAGCAGCTCCCGCAGCAGCTGAGCCCGCACCGACCTCCTACTCCTCCGAGGAGCCCGCATCCGCAGGCACCCTCGCATCGGATGAGGCACTGGCTGAGCTCCGCAAGAAGCTGACCGGCAACTAATCTGCCGCTCAGATGAGCACTCATCAGGCGTAATAGCCGATAGGTAACCCCCGCGTGGGGTGCCTTAGAGCAGAGGAACCCCCTCATCTCCCGTTTGGGAGGTGAGGGGGTTCTTTGCGTTATTGGGGGTTTGGGTTTGGAGCTGGGCGCCTTGGGAGCCGGGGCGTGTGCCTTGTGTTGCTGTGCCCCGTGTTGCTGGGGAGGATCTTAGGCGGCGGTCATCTGCTCCCAGACGGCGCGCACCTGCTCGGCGGTTTCCTCCAGCGAGCCGCCGTTATCGATAATCCAGGTTGCGACCGCCTCACGCTGCTCGTCGGTAGCCTGCGCGGCGATGCGGGCGCGCGCATCCTCCTCACTCATGCCACGCGACGATACGAGGCGCTGCAGGCGAGTTGCCAGGGGAGTGCGCACCACGACCACGCCCTCAAAAGCGGACGGGTCGCCGGTCTCCACGAGCAGGGGAATATCCTCCAGCACCACGCCGCTGAACCCGGGTTCGGACTGCGCCTGCTCCACCAGTTGCGCGGCACGCTCACGAATAGCGGGATGCACAATCGCGTTCAGACGCAGGCGCGCCTGCTCATCATTGAACACGATACGCGCCAGGGCGGGGCGGTTGAGGCGGCCGTCCTCATCGAGCAGATGCTCGCCGAACTCCGCGACCGTGCGGGCGAGCACCGCCTCGCCGGGCTCCATGAGGGATCGGGAGATGGCGTCCGCATCCACCAGGAATGCGCCCTGCTCCACGAAGAGGGCGGCGATGGTGCTCTTGCCACTGCCGATACCGCCGGTGAGGGCGTAACGGCGCAGCGTGGTAGAAGCGGGGGAAGAAGGCTGGGACATGGACGGTGCTCCTGACGGGCTGTGCCACAATAGATAGGTACTGATTAGAGGAGGACACATGCAGGAAGAAACTCGCGCCAACCGATACCTTGTGCCGCGCGGCGATGAGCCCTATGAGAGCCTCCTCGAAATTAAGCGTAGCGAATTTATTGGTCACATCAAACGCGTGAGCACCGTTGAGGAGGCGCGCGCCTACATTGAGTCAGTGCGCAAGACCTACCACGATGCCCGCCACGTGTGTTCAGCGTTCATTATTGGTGCTGACCGCGATATTCAGCGTTCCTCCGATGATGGTGAGCCCGCCGGTACCGCCGGTGTGCCGATGATGCAGGCGCTGCTGGCGCGTCAGACCCGCGAGGACGGCACCACCGACCTGTCGGATGTGGTTGCGGTGGTCGTGCGCTATTTCGGTGGCATTAAGCTCGGCGCGGGCGGTCTGGTGCGTGCCTACACTGATTCGGTGGTGCAGACCCTGGATGGCGCGCTATTCGATTCGCGTGAGCGTCTGCGCGTGGGTAAGGTGCCCAGTTCGCATGCGGATGCTGGCCGCCTGGAGAATGAGATTCGTGCCGCCGGTCTGAACGTTCTGGGTACCGAGTATGGTGCGGAGGGCGCCACGATTTCCCTGGGTGTGTTTGACCGCCCGGAGGAGCTGGCGCGTGCCGAGGAGCTGGTGGTGAGCTTGAGTTCCGGTGCGGCGAGCGTGACCTGGGGCGATACGCAGTGGGTGGATTTGCCGGTCTAGGCTGCCCTAGATTCCCGGTCTTAGACTTCCGCCCCCAGATTTTCCTCCTAGATTTCGGGGCTAAAGCGCCTGCGTAAAGCTCTCAAAGCCTAAAAGATAGTCCAACCTTAGTTAATAGTTACTTGAACCCTAGTAATTGCCTGTTTTTGTTGCTAGGGTAGAAGGAGTGCCAAAAGGCTTATCCAATATCTGAGGTCGTGAAAACGTGACGCAGTCGGGAACCTACCGAGAACAAGCAGGCAAAAACTCATCAGAGCAGTCCGCGGGCAGCCGCGGCGGCACCGCAACCCTCAACCGCCAGGGAGCGCGCCTCCCCGCGAGGGGCACCGTCGAGCAGCTTGAACCCGCCACCGTCGCCCAGCTGCTTAACGCCTATCGCCAGCAGAACCTCGGCACCCTACTGAGCGTGCTCACGCAGCGTCCGGCAGAATTTGCTCGCCAGCTTGGCAGGCTCTGCCGCGTCTTCCCCGAACATGTTCACGCTATCGCCCAGGCGTTCGGCACCGTGGGCCGCGCCCTGCCCATTGACGAGCTGGTGCGCCTGCACAACCGCTACTCTAACGCCGCCCGCGGAGTTGGCGAACACCTCAGCCTGGACAACTCCGGTGTGGCGCACATGGTTCAGAGCCCAGCACTGAGCCGTGAAGGTGCGGGCCACCTGCTCATGGCGATTGAACTCTGCCTCGCCGGCAGGATGCGCGGGCTCACCATCGCCATGCCCGCCACCGAGGCATTCACCCCGGCTGAGCAGGCGCCGAGCCTCGGATCCTGCAACCCCGCCCTGGACGGTGCCCTCAATGCTTTTGAACCGGCAGGCTGGGAGCCGTTCCCCCTGGACGGCAGCGAAGTGTTGCTCGCGACCGGTGTGCGCGATGTACCCGACGGCTATGAGCTGTCCCTCTGGCTGCTCGATGACGACTATCAGTGCCGCGCCCGCATTGAGCGAGGCGCCCCGCAGGTGTGCGTGGCAAGCTTCTACGATGAAGAAGTCATCACCCGCACCGTGGAAGAAACCGGGTCGGGCGAAGCCGGTCTGGTCGAGAACTACCGCGTGGAGGAGTACGCGGAACTGGACTTCCTCAACGCCATGGACCGGCAGGTACGCTACGTGGCGGTCACCGCCGCGGTGGGGGAGCCGCTGCTGTCTGTGCTGAACGAGAAGAGCGCGGTGCCGAATAGTATTCCCGACCCTGCCGCTTTTGCGAACGGTGCGGGTGCCTCCCGGTTTGAGGGCAGCGCTTGCCCGGATATTCGTACCGCCGCCGTGGTCGGTAAGGGCCTGCGCACCGTCAATCACCGCGGCATGCTGCCGGTGTTGGGTGTGCCGAACCGCACCGTGTGCGCGGTGATTGACCTGTATAAGCAGCGCATCTGCGTGCCGGGTGTGGGTATTCCGCGCGGGCTGAGCGTGGAGGATGAAGAGCGCACCATGCAGCTGATTTTGAGCGCCCTGAACGGGTACCTTCCGCTGACGAACCGGGCGCTGATGAGCCTCGCCGGAGCCACCGTGGAGGTGCGCTAACGCTGCGGTTAACTAACGCTGAACTCGACTAATACAGTGGCACCCCACGGCTACAAACCAATAAAATACCGCCCGGAACCATGCTGTGAGCACGGTTCCGGGCGGTACGTGTTCAACGAACTAGCCGGTCGCCAAGTGAGCTACCGCCAGGCGAGTTAGTCGCCGGATTAGCTAGTTTCGGATTAGTTAGCTGCGGGGCCCTGACCATTGATGATGCGCTGCGCTTCATCCTCGGTCAGCTGGTAGCCGTAGAAGGTCGAGTAGAACTCGCGGGTCTCCTTCACCAGGTCAATGTCGGAGAACTTCTCGGGGTGGAACAGCTTCGCCGCCCACAGAATCTGCAGAGCCTCCTCGGCGGAGTAGCGGTCCCAGTTGAAGGTGCCGACCGGGTTCTTAATAATCTTGCCGTTCTTCACCGCCGGAACGTCAGCCCACGCGGCGTCAGCCTTAATCGCGTCCACGCCCTTCTGGGCATCCGCGCCGCCAATGATGATGTACTCCGGCTGCGAGGCAATGATCTGCTCCAGAGAAATGTTCTTCAGGTTCTCCACGCCGTCCAGGGAGTTCTTCGCACCCGAAAGCTTCATCCATTCACCAATTAGGGAGTTCGAGCCGTCCACCTTCGTCAGGTCAGAACCGCCCGCAATGTGTAGCACCTTCGGGGACTCGGTGACGCCCTGCAGGCGCTCCTTGATGAGGTTCTCGTTCTTCTCCAGATATGCCAGGTACTTCTCGGCACGCTCAATCGCCTCATCGGTACCGATGACCTCGGCGGTCAGCTCAACGGTGCGCTTCAAATCAGCGAAGTTCTGGAATTCCACGTGCACCGCCGGGATGCCTGCCTCAGTAGCCTTCGAAATCTGATCCTTCGAGGAGGCGAGTAGCACCTCCGGCTTATCGGCAAGCAGCTGCTCCATGTTCACGTCGGTGCCCTTCACCGGCGCGTCAACCTTCTCAATACCGGGGTACACCTGCTTAAACCACGCCAGAGACTTCACGGCAGTCGTGGTGGACACCAGCTTCTCAGCGCCGCCGAGCAACAGAACCACCTGGTTGTTTGCGTGCCACAGGTCAGCGATGCGCTCGGGGTTGGTCGGGACAGTGACCTCCTTGCCGTCAATGTCCTTAATGACCTTGGTGCCGTCACCGTTATCCTTCACGAAGAAGCTGGTGTGCTTCTTTGCGGAATTGCTCGAAGTCGAGACTGAGGTTGAGCTCGATGCGGAACCCGAGGAGGAGGCGGTGTTCGCTGCGCCGCAACCGGTCAGCGCAGCCAACAGGAGGGAAGTGGTCAGGGCAATGCCGGTGTGGAACTTCGTAATCTTCATGATGTGTCTTTCTGTGTCGACAGGGTGGGTGAATAACCCGGAGGCGGTTCGGGGAAGCGGCGCTCTAGGGGCGCGCCACCACAGCGGATGCGGCACCTCTACCGCATCTTCTGTATCTGGTTCAAACCGCCACCGGAAAACTAAAAGCTGTGGAGCCTCATATCGAGGCTCGTCATGTGCACGCTGGAACGACCCAGCTGTGGTGAATACACCACCGACAAATCTGTAGCGAAGGTGCGTGAGAGAACCTCGCTGGTGAGCACCTTGGAGGCGCGGCCCGTGAGCAGCTGAGCCGGCGCATGTGCAGATACCTGCGGCGTTGCGTTTGGCATGGTATCGGGCATATCGTGTACGCCAAGCAGGGCGACGGTCGCATCCAACAGGAGCGCGTGATCCGGATTGTGGGTCGTAAAAATAACCCCGTACCCGGCATCGCGCAGCTGCCGAATCTTGCGCAACACCTTCGCCTGATTCGCCACGTCCAGTGCACTCGTCGGCTCGTCCAGAACGATGAGCGGGGCGTCTTGCACCAGGGTTCGGGCAATACCTACCTGCTGACGCTGACCGCCGGACAGCTCATCCAGCGGGGAGTGCGCCAGGTCGAGCAGCCCCAGCTCCTCCATCACGGTATGCACCTGCTCACGGTCACGGCGCGAGGGTGAAGAGAACAACCCAATATAGGGTGCGCGACCCATCAGCAGGTACTCGGTCACGGTGTAGGAGATGCCGCGACCCTCCATCTGCGGAAGGTAGGCGATGCGGCGGGCACGCTCAGTCGCGGTCAAAGAATCCAGCGGCTCACCGCCCAGGTGAATGCTGCCCTCGGTGAGCGAATTTAAACCAATCAGGCAGTTCAACAGGGTGGACTTACCCACACCGTTGCGACCCAGAATGGCGAGGACCTCACCGCGTCGCACCTGCAGGTTCACGTTGCGGAAAATCCAGCGGCTGAAGCGGTGCCCGGAACGGTGCAGACCCGCGCGGCGGCGATTGATGCGCTTGCCCCGGCGGCCGTAACGGAAGCCCGCATCGTCCAGGTGCAGCAGAACCTCTGCGCTCGCATCCGTGCGCTGCTGAGTATTGGGAATGGAAGAGGGCATTACTTCACCCGAACCTTTCCAAGCAGCAGTAGCGCCACGTACAGCGGCGTGCCAATGAAGCCGGTCAGTACGCTCAGAGGCACCTCCGCACTGGTGAGGCTACGCGCCAGGGTATCGACGAACATCATGAACGAAGCACCCATCAGAATGGACAGCGGCATGAGCTTGGTCGTGTCGCTACCAACCAGCAGGCGGCACAGGTGCGGAATGACCAGGCCAACCCAAGAAATCGGGCCGCCAATACACACGCTGGTCGCGGTCACCAGGGTTGCCAGCAGAATGGTGATACCGCGGGTGCGGGTCAGGTTAATGCCGAGGGTGCGCGCTTCATCGTCACCGAGCGAGAGGATATTGATGCGCCAGCGCATCGCCAAGAGCAGCAGGATGCAGGGCACCGCCACCAGCGCAAACTGCGTGAGTGCTTCCGCGCGTACGTCCTGCAGGGAGCCCATCTGCCAGAACACGATTTGCGCCAGCTGAGTTTCAGGGTTCGCAATGAACTTCAACGCACCCAGCGCGGCGGTGCCAAAGCCACCCACAATCACGCCGGAGAGCACCAGCATGAGCGTGGACTGATTCTTGAGCAGGCGCGGAATGCTCACGGTCAGCAGTACTGCCGCGAGGCCGCCGGCGAGGGCGGAACCCTGAATGGCGAGGCTCGTGCCCACACCCAGCAGAATGGCGGAGGCGGCACCCACCGACGCGCCCTGCGAAACACCCAGCAGGTAGGGGGAAACCAACGGGTTACGGAAAACTGCCTGGAAGGTGGCGCCCGCAATGGCGAGGGCGGCACCGATGAGCCCGGCGGCGAGCAGGCGCGGAATGCGCACGGTCAGCAGCATGTTTTCGGCGGGCTTGTAGACCTTCAAATCCATGCCGAACCAGTTCTTGCCGAGGATGCGGAAGAGCTCGTCCAGTTCGACCGGGTACCTGCCGGTGATGAGTGAGAGGTAGGTGACGCCCAGCAGAATGGTGAGGGCGATGAGCATGATTAGCGGGTACGAGGAGGCGAAGAGGCGGCGGCGCTCGGTCTTGGCGGCTGGTGTGCTGGTGGAGGTCACCTCCGTGGTCGTACTCATGGAGTCCTTCCGTGCGCTCTTGTGGTCCCGTTCTGTCTGCGTGTGTGCTCTAAACATATGTGAGCCACATCAAGGAGGCAAAGGGTGCGGGTGCGGAGCGCCCGCCATAAGTCTTTATGTGTTGCCGCTTATCTTCTGCGGTGCGGTGCCCGTGAGTGGCGGCGGCTGTGGGGGAGGGCGGCCACCCCTAAGAGCGCTGTTCCTAAGAGCACCGTCATCGTGCGGAAAATGCTCCCGCTCGCCTCCTGCCCGGTAGCGCAGATGAACCAGTCGAATACCTCTTATCTTTTGCGTCCTTTCTTTTATGAACTTGGGCACTTTCATGGTGATGGCTTGTTACCTGTCGTGTCTGTACTATTGCGCGTGATTATATTGCGCCAGCAGAAAAGGGTGACCAATCCGGGGGCGCGTCGGGCGGCTTTCCCCTAGGATGGATACATGAGTTATGCACCCCAGATTAACCGTGTTGTTGCCCCCTTTGAGGTAGTCAGCCCCTTCCAGCCTGCCGGCGACCAGCCCAAGGCTATTGCCGAGCTCACCGAGCGTGTGCAGAACGGTGAGAAGGACATTGTGCTGATGGGCGCTACCGGTACCGGTAAGTCCGCGACCGCAGCCTGGCTAATTGAGGCGGTGCAGCGTCCGACTCTGGTGCTCGTGCAGAATAAGACTCTGGCGGCGCAGCTGGCGAATGAGCTGCGTGAGCTGCTGCCGAATAATGCGGTGGAGTATTTTGTCTCCTACTACGACTACTACCAGCCTGAGGCGTACGTGCCGCAGACCGATACGTTCATTGAGAAGGACTCCTCCATCAATGAGGAGGTGGAGCGTCTGCGCCACTCGGCGACGAACTCCCTGCTGACTCGCCGTGACGTGGTGGTGGTTGCGACCGTGTCCTGCATTTACGGTCTGGGCACGCCCGAGGAGTACATTGCGCAGATGGTGACTTTGCGTCGCGGTGAGGAGGTTGACCGCGACGAGCTGTTGCGCCAGTTCGTGGCGATGCAGTACGCGCGTAACGATATGGACTTTCACCGTGGCACGTTCCGTGTGCGCGGCGATACCGTCGAAATCATCCCCATGTACGAGGAGAACGCGATCCGCATTGAGTTCTTCGGCGATGAGATTGAGGCGATTTACACCCTGCACCCGCTGACCGGCGAGGTGATTCGCGAGGAAGAAGAAATGTATGTCTTCCCCGCAAGCCACTACATCGCCGGTGCCGAGCGTATGGCGAAGGCCATTACCTCCATTGAGGATGAGCTACGCGAGCGCCTGCAGACCCTCGAATCTCAGGGCAAGCTGCTGGAGGCGCAGCGTCTGCGCATGCGCACCACCTATGACCTGGAAATGATGGAGCAGATGGGCTTCTGCAATGGCATTGAGAACTACTCTCGCCATATTGACGGTCGTGCCGCAGGTAGCGCTCCGAACTGTCTGCTGGATTATTTCCCGGATGATTTCCTGCTGATTATTGACGAGTCACACGTGACGGTTCCGCAGATTGGCGCCATGTACGAGGGTGATATGTCCCGTAAGCGCACCCTCGTGGAGCACGGTTTCCGTCTGCCGTCGGCGATGGATAACCGCCC
Source organism: Rothia mucilaginosa (assembly GCF_019334805.1). Classification (NCBI taxonomy): domain Bacteria; kingdom Bacillati; phylum Actinomycetota; class Actinomycetes; order Micrococcales; family Micrococcaceae; genus Rothia; species Rothia mucilaginosa. The sequence continues at coordinate 189,734 of NZ_CP079822.1, read as the reverse complement.
GCTGAAGTGGGAGGAGTTCCTGGAGCGTATCGGTCAGACGATTTACCTCTCGGCGACCCCCGGCAAGTACGAGCTGTCGCAGGCTGATGGTTATGTGGAGCAGATTATTCGACCCACCGGCCTGATTGACCCGGAGATTGTGGTCAAGCCGACCAAGGGTCAGATTGATGATTTGCTTGAGGAGATCCGCGTGCGCGTGGAGCGTGATGAGCGTGTGCTGGTCACGACCCTCACCAAGCGCATGGCGGAGGATTTGACCGAGTACCTGTTGCAGCACGGTGTGAAGGTGCAGTACCTGCACTCTGACGTTGACACGTTGCGCCGTGTGGAGCTTCTGCGTGAGCTGCGCCTGGGCACCTTCGACGTGCTGGTTGGTATTAACCTGCTGCGTGAGGGCCTGGACCTGCCCGAGGTGTCCCTGGTTGCGATTCTGGATGCCGATAAGGAAGGCTTCCTGCGTTCGACCACGTCGCTGATTCAGACCATTGGTCGTGCGGCGCGTAACGTGTCCGGTCAGGTGCACATGTACGCCGATAAGATTACGGATTCTATGCGCGTGGCGATTGATGAGACGAACCGCCGCCGCGAGATTCAGCAGGCGTACAACCGTGAGCACGGCATTGACCCGCAACCTCTGCGGAAGAAGATTGCCGATATTACGGATGTTCTCGCCCGCGAGGAAGAGGATACCCGCGAGCTTCTGCAGCAGCGTAAGAGTGGTAAGAAGGGTGCCCGCACGGTGAGTGCGGGGGCAAAGACCGGTTCTGCGACCTCGTCGAAGATTGCCACGAGCACCCCGGAGTCGGAGGAGCTTCTCGCCCGTGCGGAGGCGCGCGTTCGTGCCGACGGCCTGGCGGCGGCACCCGCTGAGGATCTGCTGGATTTGATTGAGCAGATGAACGAGCAGATGCGCGTGGCGGCGGAGAACCTGCAATTTGAGTTGGCGGCGCGTCTGCGTGATGAGCTTGCCGATTTGAAGAAGGAGCTGCGCCTGATGAAGGAGGCAGGTCACGCCTAAACCCGGTGTTCTAAACCCGGCGTTTAGGGGTTCGACGTGGGTTTTTCGCCATGAGGTAACTCATTGTTCATGAAGTTCTACTGAGTGCAGATACATGCTGTACACTATCAAGGTGTTTTACGTGTCAAATAAAACCTTGATGCTTCCGAACGATAAAGAAAAATCTGTGACTATTTCTCATAACTCTTCAGACGCACACACCACGGGAGCTCGTTCCGTTACCCGCCGCAACCTCACCCGCGGCGCGCTTTGGGCTGTGCCCGCTATTGCCGCCTCCACGACGGTGCCCGCATTCGCTGCATCGGCTGATGATTGCAAGACGGTACACGGCCCGGACTTCACCCAGGTCGGCGGCTGGATGATTACCAACCCCGCCAGTGGCGCCCTGCAGTCGCGCACCAAGAACAAGCCCGTGACTGCGCCGGAGACCGGTCAGGCGTGGTGGTCCATGGAGAATGCAACCTCACCGAACCCCGCGACGATTCGCCTCATGTCCGTGTACGAGGCGACTCACGGCCCCGAGGGTGACCTCAACCTGAACTGCGGTGAGTTCGTGATGACCTACAACGTATCCGCCCTGGAGGCGACGACCGGCACCACGCACCTGCACCCGTCCATGGACATTTACCTCTTCTCGCCCGAGGGTAAAATCATTGACCGCCAGATTTTCACGACTGACCCGACCGGCAAGGCAACCGTCATGACCCGCAACGGCAAGACTCAGACTGTTCAGGGTCAGGTCATTCCGTTTGCGTCGAGCGTGAATGATAAGGCGACCGGCATCTCCGCGCGTTTTGCGTTGCGTGGTAATACGCTCATGGAAGGCATGTACCAGTTCGAGGTGGTTATTACCGTCCCGACGATTCAGGAGAACGGCACGCTTGATACGAACAAGCAGGTCAATGCGATTGCGTTCACCCCGCCGACCTTCAACATGGTCTCCTAACTGAATGAAAAGTAGCCCTCCCCGTAATAGTTCACGGGGAGGGCTACTTTTGTATGGGCTTGTTGCACGGTGTTGATCTGTGTAGTGCTGGTCTGCAATACGCCGCTCTACATGTTGTCAAACTAATAGTGGCGCCAGCTAGACCCCCAACTAGACAGCGTGTATTCGTCACGCAGAACGCCGCATCCGACAGGTCAACCCCGCCGGATGCGGCGTTTCGGTGCACCTAGCTCCTGAAAGTTCTCCCGGAGGGGCTCCTGTGCGAAAACCCCAACCTGCTGTATAATCGTTCACCGAGCAAGGGAGTATCCCACCAATCGACTCATCGTCAGCACGTTAGCCGAAGGCGCCTAACCGGTGAATCGAGCCGACCTCCATTAAGGTCGGCGGGAGAGACTTGTGGTCCTGTACGCACACCACAAGAAAGGCTCCCCATGGAAGTTACCGGGTTGCAATGGTTGGTTACTATTCTCATCATCGCGGGTCTGTTGGCCTTCGACTTCGTGTTCCACGTTCGTAAGGCGCACGAACCTTCCGTCAAGGAAGCGGCCATCTGGTCGAGTATTTACATCGGCATCGCGATGCTGTTCGGTCTGTATATTTTCGTGACGAACGGCCCCTCCGCTGCCACCGAATTCTATGCAGGCTACATCACCGAAGAAGCTCTCTCGGTCGATAACCTCTTCGTTTTCATGATTATTATGGGCACCTTCCGTGTCGCCCGTGAGAATCAGCAGAAGGTTCTGCTCTTCGGTATTGTCTTCGCGATCCTGGCGCGCGGCTCCTTCATCTTCGCCGGCGCAGCGATCATCAACTCCTTCGCTTGGGTGTTCTACATCTTCGGCCTGGTCCTGCTCATGACCGCAGGTAACCTGCTCAAGGACGAAATCACCGAAGGTGACGGCGATGACGAAGCCGACAACATCATGGTCCGCCTCGCCAAGAAGTACCTGAAGACCAGCGACCACTTCGACGGTGACAAGCTCTTCACCATCGAAAACGGCAAGCGCGTCATGACCCCCATGATGCTCGTCATGGTCGCTATCGCTGGTTCCGACCTGCTCTTCGCGCTCGACTCGATCCCCGCGATCTTCGGCCTCACCCAGTCCGTCTACATTGTGTTCACCGCGACCGCGTTCTCCCTCATGGGTCTGCGCCAGCTGTACTTCCTTATTGACGGCCTGCTGGACCGCCTCGTCTACCTCTCCTACGGCCTGGCGACCATCCTCGCGTTCATTGGTGTGAAGCTCATCCTGCACGCAATGCACGAGAATAACCTGCCGTTCATCAACCACGGCGAGCCCGTGCACGTGGTCGAAATCAGCACCGAAATGTCGCTGATGGTCATCGTGGGCGTCCTGATCATTACCGTGCTTGCCTCGCTGCTCAGCCCCAAGGGCCGCGCGCTGCAGACCATTCAGCGTGTTCAGGCGCTCTCCGAGAAGTACCTGGCACTGCCCGAGGATGCACCCGCCGCCGAGCGTGCGGACATCACCGCCCGCTGGCAGAAGGAAACCGAGAAGCTCAACGCCATTCCCGCCAAGCTGCGTGACGAGCTGATCGAGAAGGAAGACGAATACCACGCCCTCGTGATGCGTGCCCGCACCGCACAGGATGCGCACGCTTCCTCCTCGAAGTAGTTTGAGCTACTGAGCGTGCAGCCTCACCAGGCTAAGCGCTCACACGAAAGCCCCTCACACCGGATCAACCGGGGTGAGGGGCTTTAGCTATATCAAAATATATTCGGGGATAAACCCGGGGCAGAATGACTACCCGGCGAAGAATTACTGGTTGTGAACCTCAGCCAGCATGTTCTTCAGGTGACCCAGAATGGTCAGCGGGTCAGAACCGAAACCATCGTGGTGGTGGGTCTTCGAGGTCCACACCTGAGTGTTACCAACCCAGCGAGCGGTCTCCATGGAGTGCTCAAAGTCCACGTACACGTCCGGGTTGTACGCCGCAGCCACCACGGGAACCTCGTTCTTGTGCAGCTGTGCGTGGTCGTACAGGCGACCCCAGTCCTTCTTCTCAGCCAGCAGGTTAGCAACCTCAGCCAGCGGACGCAGCGAGGGATCCTCCTCGTAGTACCAGGGGAAGATGTGCTCGCCGGTGAAGAGCAGACGGTCCGCATCCGGTGCGAACTCGGGGCGGGAAGCCGCCACGCGAGCAGCAGACCAGTTGGTCGGCGCGGGGGAGGGGGACAGTTCGTAGCCGGGGATGCCGGGCAGAACGCCGTCAGCGGGGCCGTCAGCGTAAATGGTCTCGTGCATCAGGGCGTACAGCGGGTTCGCCTGGAAGGTCACCTCGGCACCCATAGCGGTCAGGAACTGATCGGAGAGGTGGTCGTTACCCTCAGCGAAAGCGGTCTCCAGGAAGTAGTGCAGACCGCGCTCGCGCCAGCGGCCACCCAGGAAGTGACCAGCCATCTGGAAGCGGTGATCGGTCAGACGCTCACCGGTGGGCAGGTACTCCTTGTGGGTGCGCAGGTGCTCAGCAATGCGGGTTGCCAGCTCGGCGTCCTCGGGGAACCAGCTGTAGTACTCCTCAACACGTTCCTTCATGCGGTCGAAGGTGTGCTGGTAGACGTTGTCCACGGAGGTACGAATCGGTGCCAGACCTGCGGTGATGCGGCAGTCACGCAGCGACTGCGGTGCGAACGACAGGTAGGACAGGGTCAGGAAGCCACCGAAGGACTGGCCAATGGTGGACCAGCGCTTGTCGGCACGGTCAGCCAGCAGCACCTCGCGGACAGCCTCCGCGTCAGCGATGATGGAGTCCGCACGGAACAGCTCAGTGTACTCAGCCTGAACCTGCGGGTCACCCACAGCGGTGATGTTGCGAGCAGACAGCGGGGAAGACATGCCGGTACCGCGCTGATCCAGAAGAACCACGCGGTGAGTCTTCGCCAGCTCAGCAATCCAGCCGCCAATGGAGCCGGTCTTCGGCGAACCGAAACCGGGGCCGCCCTGCAGGTACACAATGTAAGGACGCTTATCAGCCGAAACGGTCAGAGTCTCGTTGGTGCTCACAACCTCGCGGGCGAACACGGTGATGGTCTGGTCCGCGAAACGGGAGGAGAGAGCGGCATCCTTGCCCTTGGAGAAAATCAGACCGTGGGTCAGGGGAACCTGGAACCAGTGGTCGGTAATCTCGTAGCCGTCGTGCTTGACGACCGAACCCTTGCGGTACTCAACCTTGGGAAGCGAAGAAACGGTCAACGGTGAACCTTCTTTCATTCAAATAGATAGATACTCTGTATTCTAGCCCACTACGGGCAACATCTGGGCAGAGCCTCGGGCGGAGTCTCAATTGGAGCCTTAGAACTCGCCCACGCTCAGGATCTTCAGCACCGGGTAGCCAGCCTCATCGGAGGCCGCCAAATCAACCTCGGCACGAATACCGAAGTCAAAGTTGTCTTCGGGGTCGGCGAAGCTCTGCTGAACCTTCCACACGCCCGGATGCGCGGTGGTGTCCTCATCCATGCTGACCAGGCGAGGCGAGCGCGCGTCGGCGTCCGTGTAGATGTCATCGTAGGTGTCGAAGTAGTCGTCCATGGCGTCCGCCCAGCGGTCGGCATCCCAGCCGCACCATTCGTCCATCGCGCCCAGGGCACGGTCACGCTCCTCAGCGAAGAGCTCCACACGGCGGAAGAGGGCGTTGCGCACCATCACGCGGAAGGCGCGCAGGTTCTTCGTCACGGCGGGAGGCTCTTCCTCCTCGATGGAGGCGTGCTCTGCCGCAATGGTCGCGGTGTCTTCGCCGGCAGCCAGCTTCTCCCACTCGTCCACCAGGGAGGAGTCGGTCTGGCGCACGAGCTCGCCGAGCCACTCGATGATGTCGTCGAGCTCGTCGGTCACGGCAGAATCGGGGATGGTGTGGCGCAGTGCCTTGTACGCGTCAGAGAGGTAACGCAGAAGCACACCCTCGGCGCGTTCGAGCGAGTAGTACTGCACGAAGTCGTTGAAGCCCATCGCGCGTTCGTACATGTCACGCACAATCGACTTGGGGCGCGGCTCAAAACGTGCAACCCACGGGGCCGACTGCTTGTAGGTCGTGTACGCCTGATCAATGAGCTCCGCCAGGGGCTGCGGGTAGGTGACCTTGTCCAGCTCGTTCATGCGTTCGGTGTAGTCCACACCGTCCGCCTTCAGCTGTGCCGACAGTTCGTTCTTCGCCTTGCGTTCCTGTGCGTACAGCACCTGGTTCGGCGAATCCAGGGTCGCCTCAATGAGGGAGAGCGCGTCCAGCGCGTAGCTGGGGGATTCGGGGTCGAGCAATTCCAGCGCGGCGACCGCAAAAGCGGACAGCGGCTGGTTCAGGGCAAAGTTATCCTGCAGGTCCTCGGTCAGGCGCAGGTAGGAGCCGTGCTCGTCCGGGGTGTTGGTTCGCTCAATCACGCCGCCGGTCAGCAGCTCCTTGTAGATGCCAATTGCCTTGCGCAGCAGCTCGCGGCGGCGCGCAGGCGACTCGTGGTTCTCCTGGATGATGCGGTACGCAGCAATGACCGGGTTCTCCGGGCGGTGCATCAGGTTCAGCAGCATCGAGTGGGTGATGTCGAAGGAGGAGGTCAGCGGCTCCGGGGCGGCCTCTACCAGCTGGTCGAAGGTCTTCTCGGACCAGCCAACGAAGCCTTCCGGCGCCTTCTTACGCTTGGAGGACAGCGACTGGTTAATGCGCTTGGTGTCGTCACCGAACTTCGCCTGAGCCTTAGCCAACAGGCGAGCATTCTCAATATCGTGCTCGGGTGCCTGAACCACCACGGTGCCGGCGGTATCAAAACCGGCGCGGCCGGCGCGTCCAGCAATCTGGTGGAACTCGCGGGCACGCAGACGGCGGCTACGGGCACCATCAAACTTCGACAGCGCCGTAATCAGCACGGTACGAATCGGCACGTTAATACCCACACCCAGGGTGTCGGTACCGCAAATCACCTTGAGCAGACCCTCCTGAGCCAGCTGCTCCACGAGGCGGCGGTACTTGGGCAGCATACCCGCGTGGTGAATACCGATACCGGCACGCACCAGCTTATTCAGCGCCTTACCGAAACCCGGACCGAAACGGAACTTAGCAATCAGCTCGGCAATGCGTTCCTTATCTTCCTTCGAAGCAATAGCCACCGACAGCAGCGCATTCGCCTGCTCCAGCGCCGCCTTCTGCGAGAAATGCACAATGTAGACCGGAGTCTGCTTGGTCTGCACGAGCTCCTGCACCGTCTCCTGAACCGGGGTGGTGGAGTAGTAGAAGTGCAGCGGAATAGGACGCTCAGAATGCGCCACCAGGTCACTCTCGCGACCGGTCAGCGCCGTCATCTCCTCCTGGAAGCGAGTCGTATCGCCCAGGGTCGCGCTCATCAGCAGGAACTGCGCCTGCGGAAGCTCCAGCAGGGGAAGCTGCCACGCCCAGCCGCGCTGCGGGTCAGAGTAGAAGTGGAACTCGTCCATGATGACCTGGCAGAGGTCCGCGTCCTTACCCTCGCGCAGGGCAATATTGGCGAGAATCTCCGCGGTGCAGCAGATAATGGGCGCCTCCGTATTAATGGCGGAGTCGCCGGTAATCATGCCCACGTTCTCGGCACCAAAAATATTGATCAGGTCAAAGAACTTCTCAGATACCAGCGCCTTAATGGGGGCGGTGTAGTAGGAACGCTGGCCGGTCGCCAGGCCCGTAAAATGCGCGGCAACAGCCACGGTGGACTTGCCCGAACCGGTCGGGGTTGCCAGCACCACGTTATGTCCGGCGGCAATGCTCAGAACGGCCTCGTCCTGGGCGGGGTACAGGGTCATACCGCGGGTCGAAATCCACTCGGTGAACGCCTCATAGATTTCTTCGGCGGTGAGGGGGTTGACCTTGAAATCGCGTCGATTGTAGTCGCCGGGGTTCTCGCCCAGCGAGGGAGAAAGAAAATTCAAAATACTCATGAGAATTCCAGTCTATCGGGAATAGGGCGGGCGCGGGGGCGTTATCGTTACGAGGGAACAACTCGGCAGGGGCGCGAAGGCGCGTGCTCTAATGCGGGAAACCGCAAAGTTCAGGTAGGGTAGAACAAAGCGCTTTAGGTGCAGGTTAGGTGCAGCGATGCACAACCCTGCACTCAGAAAGTCTGCGTTCAGAAGGTTGAACGCACAGGGCTCTATATTGTAGGGCTACACACCACAGGGCGCCAGGTCGCATGAATTACCGCGCCGAATAAATGACCGCGTAGGTTCAAGTCCGCCGATTGATGCCGGCTTATATTGCGCGGTTGATACACGCCCCAGATACGTTGCACAAAATAACGACACGCCCCACTAATGCACTCATAGTGTTGCGTGCCACATTGATAAAGGAATAGGGTAAGAGAAAGGAGAGACGTTGAATGACTGAATACAACGCTGACAAGGCGCAAGAAAACGCTGCGCGTGAAGAAGCTACGCATGAAGAATCCATGCATAACAAAACCACGCAGGAAAAAGCCGCTCAGAAGAAAACTGCGCAGAAAAAAGCTGCACAGGAAGTAACCGGTAGCGAACAGCGCAAGGCTGAAGAAGAAGCCCTCAAGAAGCGCCTCGCCCTGCGAGTCACCGCGCCCGGACACAAATACCCCTGGCACCGCTGGGCAATCCCCATCGCGGGTGAAACCACCGCAGGCATCGGCGCAATCATGATCCCCGTCATGGTGGGTCAATTCATCAACCAGCACATCGCTGGCAAAGCCCACGACGCCTGGCCCATGTTCTGGGTCGTCGTCGCCGCTATCACCTTCATCGTGATTAACGAGTTCTTCGGCTGGGGTACCTCCATGACCCTCAGTGCGGAACTCGGCCGCGACTGGCGCATCTACATCAACCGACTCATGGGACGCACCCGCGCTGGCGTAGACTCCGGCGAAGCGGTCACCGTCATGAACAAAGACGTACGCCGCATTACGGACGTCTACTTCTCACTGCCGCTATTCGTCAACGCCATGATCGTCGCGACCCTCGGTGCCGTGCAGCTCTGGCTCATCAACCCCGTCACAGCGATCGTGACCCTCATCGGCACGATTATCGTGGTTAGCGTTATCGCCTGGTACTCGACCTTCCTCGAATCCAAAATCGGCGAATACCGCGAAAAGGACGGTGAAGCCTCCTCACGCGCCTCCGACATCGCCACCGGTCTGCGCACCATCGCCGGCCTCGGCGCGGAAGAGCAGATGCGTGAACGCTACCACCGAGCCACCGACGAAGTCTTCGACAGCTACATGCGCTACGAAAAGACGCACCGCTGGATGTACCTCATCCGCGCGCTGCTCGGCGGTGTCGTGACCCTGCTCGGCATCGGCTTCGCCCTCACCGGCCACGTCGAAAACGGCCGCTGGGTATCCGACACGCCCGCCGCGTCCCTGGTGACCGTCGCCTCCATTATCGCGATGATGGGTGGCCCCATCTGGATTACTCAGAACTTCCTCACCTCATGGCGATACGCCAAGATTGCGCTCGCCAAGGTCGCCCGACTCGAAGGTCACGCGGGCGTACGCCAGGGCGTGCTGAAGAGCCCGCGCACCGACGAAGAAATGGCGCAGCTGGCACGCGCCGAACAGGCAGTTGAGGCGAGCACCCTTGAGATGCCCGTACCCGTCGCCCCCGCCGGTGCCAGCAACCCGCGCATCGTGTACGTCAACCCGCGCGACTACAACCTCACCGCGCAGGACTACGCCGAGGCACTCGCCCGCACCCTGCGACGTGGGGGAGAGGACCTCAAGGACGCCTCCGGCCGCCGCGTGCTACTGAGCGAACCGAACCCCATGATTTTCGCGGGAACCCTGCAGGAGCACCTGCGCCTGGGCACCGTGCCGAACCCCGACGAGGAGCTGGCACAGGCAAAGGACCAAGAGCTGCTGAAGATTACCGACTCCCGCGAAATCGCCTACCGTCTGGGCGGACGCAACCCCGAAGACTACTTCGCCGCCCGCATCACCAGCGAAGGCGCGAACCTCTCCGGTGGTCAGCGTCAGCGACTGGCACTCGCCCGCGCACTCGCGCAGGATGCGCAGGTGCTCATCCTGACCGAGCCGCTGAACTCTGTGGACGAACCCAGCCAGCGCTACATCTACGATGCGATGGAAACCCAGATCGGTAGCGACCGCCTGCCCGTCGGCTACCCCGGCCTGCTGCAGGATTTGGAGCAGGTCTACGTTGTCTCCACGACCGCGGAGACGACCCGCCGCATGGAACGCGACGGCTACCCGGCCGCCGACTCGGGAACTCCCTCAACTACTCAGAATCAGGAGGTGAACTAGCATGGCAAAGCAGCTCCCCATCGAAACCCCCGCCTACGTGGCACACCGCATGTGGAACTACCTCGCGGCGCATAAGGGACGCGCCCTCTACACCTTCGTCATCTACATGGTCAGCACCCTCATGGGTGCGGTGGTGCCCCTGCAGATTGGTGCCACCGTGGACGACGTGGTGGCGGGCAAGTTCTCCAGCTACCCGTGGCAGCCGATTCTGATTATCCTGGCGGCGTTCATCGTGCAGGCAGTGACCCTCATGGTCTCCTCGTACAGTGCGGCGCGACTGGGTGCGCTCGTCACCCGTGACGCCAACCAGGACACCCTCGACGGCACCCTCGACCTGGACGCACGCACCGTGGAAGAAGCCGGTAGTGGCGACCTGCTGACCCGCGTGACCGACGACCTCTCCTCGGCAGCCAAGTCCGTCAGCGAGGACCTGCTCGGCGCAATCTACGTGCTGCTGTACTTCCTGATTTCCACAATCTCCCTGGCGTTTGTGAGCCCCGCAATGGGTCTGATTATGCTGCCCATGATTGCCGGTCTTGCCCTCATCATGTCGAAGATGCTGCCGCTCATGGCGGCACGCAACCAGACCGCCCAGGAGCGCGTGAGTGACCTCAACAGCGTGCTGACTGAGAACATTCGCGGCACCTCCACGATCCGTGAGCTGGGTGTTCACGCCGCCCGCGAAGACGCCTTCGCCGGTGAGAACAAGCGCCAGTTCGCCGCACAGCTGGGCATGGTGCGCATCCGCCAGCTGTACTTCACCGTGGATGCTATCAACGCCTGGATCCCCACGGTTCTGTGCATGCTCTGGGGCGCCGCCTGCGTGGCTCTCGGCTGGGCAAGCTGGGGCGCCGTGGCAACCGCCTCGGTCATGGTATTCAGCCTGCGAATCCTCGCCGACATGCTGAACCACCACGTCAGCAGCCTGCGCATCATGCTCGTGAACATGGGCCGCGTGTTTGGTGTGGTTTCCCTGGCGAAGAAGCAGCGTGAGACGCGTGCACAGCACCGCGCCGAAGCCTTCGCCGCCGTGTCTGATGAAGCCGTGAAGAACCCGGAGTACGCCATTGACTGCACCGACATATCCTACGGCTACTCGCCGGACGCTCTCGTTCTGGAAGGCATCAACCTGAAGATTCGCCGCGGCGAGGCGCTCGCCCTGGTGGGCCGCTCCGGCTCGGGTAAGACCACCCTGGCGCGTCTGATTGGTGGTTCGCTGACCGCCCTGGACGGCACCATCAGCGTGATGGGTCGCCCGGTGGGTCACGGCGACTTCCCGACCGATGCCGCCGCCGACGGCCGCCCGCGCCTGCTGGTCTGCACCCAGGAAGCACACGTCTTCTTCGGTACTCTCGCCGATAACTTTACGGTGGTCGTGCCGGATGCAACCGTCGAGCAGATGGGCGAGGCACTGGACGCTGTCGGTGCCCGCTGGTGGCGTGACCTGCCGCAGGGCATGGACACCGTCGTCAGCGGCGCAGATTCGCCTCTGACCCGCGACCAGATTCAGCAGCTGGCACTGGCACGTATTGTGCTGGCTGACCCGCACGCCGTGATTCTGGACGAGTCCACCACCCAGCTGGAACTCGCGGACGCAACCGAGTCCCTGAGCGCCGTGCTGGCGAACCGTGCGGTGCTGATTATCTCGCACGATGCGCGTATCGCCTCCCTGGCTGACCGTGCGGTCCTGCTGCACGAGGGTAGGATCATTGCGGAGGGTTCACCGGCAGAGATTTTCGCCCTGACCTAAGCCCGGAGGATAAGCCCGGTTGATAGTGCCCGGTACCGTGTGAAGCGGTGCCGGGCACTGCTCTTTAATGGGCGAGTTCTGGGTGGGATGTACGCTGAAACCTGCGCTGAAAAACCTGAGCCGGAGTGGGGGTGCAGCAACGCAATGCTCAAACGAAAATTTCGGAGAGATTCGCTGGGCCCCCGCAAAACTTTCAGCTCCTGAGAATCGTTGTGATAACCTGGCAGAGCGATATGGGGTGCCTTGAGACGCCCGCAACCCGCCCAACACCAGCCCACCCCGCCCAATGAAGGGTATACGGGGCATACGGCACAGTGGGCGCACGAAACGGCGTCAGAACACTCAAGGCTGAGAGAATCACCCATTGAACCTGCTCTAGTTCGAACTAGCGAAGGGATTATCGATCATGGCAGAGCAGCCTACCGCGCCCGCGTGCGCACCCACCAACCCCTCTAACCCTGCACCCGGCGCGAGCGCTTCCGGAACTCCCGGGGTACCTGGGACCTCTAGGGTGCCGAGGGTCCTGTCCATTGCGGGAACCGACCCCTCCGGCGGTGCGGGTATTCAGGCGGACCTCAAATCCATTACTGCATCCGGCGGTTACGGCATGTGCGTGACCACCTCACTGGTCGCCCAGAACACCTGCGGAGTGCGTGAAGTATTCACCCCGCCTCTGGAATTTTTGACCGCGCAGCTTGCCGCCGTTTTTGATGACGTCACGGTTGACGCCGTAAAAATCGGTATGCTCGGTGACGCAGATACGATTCGTACTGTCCGCACCTGGCTGAGTGAGCATCCCGTGCCCGTGGTCGTGCTCGACCCGGTCATGATTGCTTCTAGCGGTGACCGGCTGCTACAGGCGGAAGCGGAGCAGGCGCTGCGCGACCTCGTGCCGCTCGTGGATGTGATTACCCCGAACATTCCGGAGCTTGCCGTGCTCTGCCAGAAGGAGCCCGCCCAGACCTTTGATGAGGCGCATGAGCAGGCGGCAAACCTTGCGGCGGCGACCGGAACCACCGTGATTGTGAAGGGCGGCCACCTGTGCGGTCAGGACGCCGGTAACACCGCGGTCTTCCCGGACGGCACCTGCGCCCACGTGCGCACCCCGCGCCTGGACAGCCGCAATACGCACGGCACCGGATGCTCCCTGTCCTCCTCGCTGGCAACCCGCCTGGGCGTGGAACTGCTCCAGCATACCGAAGCCGCAGAATCTTCTGAGGGCGAGAAGAATGCTCTGACCAGCGAAGACACCCACCGCGCCCTGCAGTGGAGCACCCGCTGGCTCCACGAATCCATCGCCGCAGGCGCCGGGTTGCAGGTGGGCTCCGGTGAGGGCCACGGCCCGGTGGACCACGCCGCCCGTGCCCGCCGTCTGGAAGCTGCCGCCTCCGCGTACCCGTGGCATCACCTGCTCGCCACCACCGACTCTGAGGGCAATGCTCTTGACGGCACCAGCCCGGAGCGTCTGCTGCCGGTCAGCCCCGTGCCCGCCGGTGAAGCCGTCGTTAAGCCTGCCGGTCCGTGGACCGCCGCCCTCTGGGCAGCCGGTGGCGAAACCTGGCACCAGATCCTGGACCTGCCCTTCGTGCGTGCCCTCGGTGACGGCACCCTCGACGAGGACCTGTTCTCCTTCTACCTGGACCAGGATGCCCTCTACCTGCGCGACTATTCGCGTGCGCTCGCGACTCTCTCGGCGCGTGCTGATACCGCTGCGGCACAGGTGCACTGGGCGGCCGGTGCGCACGAGGCGATTGCCGCCGAATCGCAGCTGCACGAGGGCTGGCTGGCGAACCGTGCGCGTCTGGGTGGGCCCTCGCCGATTACGATGGGGTACACGAATTTCCTGCGTGCCTCCGCCGCCGGTGATGATTACGTGGTCGGTGCCGCGGCAATCCTGCCCTGCTACTGGCTGTACGAAGAAGTGGGCGCTGTGCTCTCCTCACAGAATCACGCGGACCACCCGTACGCGGAGTGGTTGAGCCTGTACGGTGGCGAAGAGTTCGCCGCGGAGGTGGCGCGTAGCCTCGCGGAGGTGGAGCGTGCGTTTGAGGCGGCTTCACCGGCTCAGCGTGTGCGTGCGGCGCGGGCGTACCTGTCGGCGTGCGTGTACGAGCGTGAGTTCTTTGACCAGGCGCACCGAGCATTGCGTTAGTTTGCTGGGCGCTGCGCTAGCTGACGGGCGCCGCGCTAGGGGTTGCGCTGTAGCCAGCTCGCCGGTGCTTGAGGTACCGGTGCTTTAGGTGCCGATTCTGGGCTGAATACCGCCCCGGCATGGCGTGAGATGGGTGATTGATGCTTCACTCAGACTGCCGCCGGTTCGGGGTGTGTGCCGGTTATGCTTAAGGCGTCGGTGAAAACCGTTTGCGGTAGGATTCCGGCCCCTCACCCAACTGGCTGATGTACCTGCCGCGCCCGCACCTCTACGGTGTGTAGCCGACCTAGGAAAGTTTGGCCCGTCGCAACCACCTCATCCAACCCCCGCGGCGGGCCAAACGCCTTCCTTCCCGGGTTTTCCTCCCGGGTTTTCTTCTGGGGGCTCCGTTTGAAAGCATTCGGCTTGAAAGCGTTTTGCGTATGAATCCCGCATAGAAATATCCCGTGCAGATACTCTCATCTGCACGGGATATTTCTATGTTCACCGCTGCGGGTCAGCCGCCGCGGCGGGTACTTCAGGCTAGTACATCAGGGAAGGGGAGTAGCCTACTTGCTCTCGCCCTTGAGCGCACCCATGAGCGGGCCAATCACGTCCATGGGCAGCGGGAAGACCACGGTCGAGTTCTGGTCGGCACCCAGCTCCAGCAGGGTCTGCAGGTAACGCAGCTGCAGGGAGGCGGGGGACTGGCTCAGAATGTCGGACGCTTCCTTCAGCTCGCTCGAAGCCTCCAGCTCACCGCGTGCCGAAATGATCTTTGCGCGGCGCTCACGCTCAGCCTCAGCCTCGCGAGCCATGGCGCGCTGCATAGCCTCGGGAATCTCAACGTCCTTAATTTCGACGAGCTCCACCTGAATACCCCACGGCTCGGTGCGCGAACCGATGATGGAACGCAGGTCCTCGTTCAGGTCCTCGCGGTGTGCGAGCAGGGTGTCCAGGTCAACGCGACCGAGCAGGGAACGCAGGGTGGTCTGCGCAATCTGGCTGGTGGCAATCGGGTAGTTTTCAACCTCAAGCACGGCGTTCTTGGCGTTGGTCACGCGGAAGAGGACCACGGCGTTCACGCGGGCAGGGACGTTGTCCTTGGTGATGACTTCCTGCGGGGGAATGGTCAGGGTGATGACACGCATATCAACGCGCTGCAGGGAGTCGACGAGGGGGAAGACGATGTTCAGGCCGGGCTTCAGTTCCGAGCGCAGGTGACCGAAGCGGAAAGAGATGCCACGCTCGTATTCGGGGATGACGCGGAACATACGAATCAGAATAAAAAGAACAATGACGGCAACTGGGATGAGGATAGTTGCCAAAGTGACGGGATCCATGGTTTTCCTTCACAAGTATTGGGGGAGGACGGTATGTGTGCCCACCTGCCCGCGCCTCGTACGGTTCAGGTAGTAGGGGTGTAGGTAGTGGGTGTTGCCCGGTACCGGGCTGTGTGGGGAGTTTGGGAGGGGAATTTCCCGTCCCGGCGTACATCGCGGCGGTCGGTGCTTTAGCGGTACCCCGCATGGAAAACTCAAAAGAGAAATCCACACGGGGTAGCCGCCGAAGCTAACAGACGGGACCAGCCAGCCGGTCAGCCGCCGGAACGGAAAAACCTATGCAGCGCTACTTCTTCGCCATTTCCTCAGCGGCCTGAGCATCAGCAAGGTTCTGCTGTTGCAATACCTCGTTCGTGGTCTTATGCAGACGCGGAACCGAGGTGCCGGTACCGCTCCATGCGGGGCGGTCCGGGTCGAGGGCAGAGGTACGAACCGGCAGGGTTGCATCCGCAATCATCTGCTTGCGGGTCTGCTCGGTACGGCGCTTACGCTCATTCGACACGCCACCCCACTTCGCCGCGAAACGGTCCATCTTCACGTTCACCGATTCGTCAGCGGTGGATGCGTGAATATGCTTCGGATCGTTCTCGAAGTTCGCGGGGGAACGCATGAGCTTCACAGCCAGCGGGTAGGTCAGCGACAGGCAGACCACCGCGGCGGCACCCTCCACCAGAAGCTCCAGCGGGGAGTGCCAGACGATGGCGGCACCAATCAGGATGACCACACCCAGCAACGAGACAGCAACCGCCAGCCCGCGGTGGAAACGACCCGACTCGGAGTAGGGCCATTCGTCCACTTCACGGGTGAGCTCGCGGCCGTTCGCTGAGACGGTGCAGCTGTCCTTAATCGGGCAGGTGTTGCACACGCTGGGCTTGGCGCGGTAACGCATCACTCGGTTATCCGAGTCGAATGCGGTCGCCCACAGCCACTGGTCTTCGGGGCAGAGCCACGCGTCGCTCTCTTCGTGGTAGGTGAACCCGAAGGTTCGCGCCGCCACCATGCGCTGGCTGGTGCGCTTGGCGAGAATATCGAAGCCCCAACCCACGGCGACCAGGCCGAACGCGTACACGCAGGCCAGCCACACGAGGAAAGAAACTCCAGCAATCTGCTCAGGCATGGTTAGCCTCGACGATCGCTACGGTAGGGGCTGGTCTGCTCGGGCAGCTCCTCGGCAGCCTTAGCGCCGGCGAACTCTGCGATGCGAGCGTCCTCAACCACCTCGTACAGCGGCGGTTCGGGCAGCTCCAGGACGGTTTCCTTAGCGTTCTTGGAGAAGATCTCCTTGATACCCAGCAGCGCCAGCTTAATCAGCGGGATAATGCCGACCAGGAAAATCACGTCACCGGGCATACGCATCCAACCCATCACGGCGGAAGCACCGTCGTGAATGAACGCGAAGGAACGAGCCTCGTAGTAGCCTTCACCCACGGACTTGTACAGCTGAGCAATACCCAGCGGCAGCAGCGAGATGAAGGACATCCACAGCAGACCAATGTTCAGGGTCCAGAAGGAGAACTTCAGACCCTTCTCAGGCCACTTGTCCTCAGGGATCAGGTAGCGCAGACCAAATACCGCGAACGCGATCGCTAGCATACCGTACACACCCATCATGGATGCGTGTGCGTGGTTTGCGGTCAGCGCGGTACCAATCTCGAAGTAGGACACGATCGGCAGGTTAATCAGGAAGCCGAACACACCTGCGCCGAGGAAGTTCCAGAAGCCCACAGCAATCAGGAACATAACAGCCCAACGGTGCGGGAAAGGCTTGGTGCGGTTGGAGTACTGGCGGGCACCCAGCTGCATGAAGCCCCACGCCTCAACGGTCAGGAAGGTCAGCGGGATAACCTCAGCAGCCGAGAAGAACGCACCGAATGCCATCTGCTCGGAGGGGGTACCGACGAAGTAGGTGTGGTGCAGAGTACCGATCACACCACCGGCGGAGTAGAGCACAGCGTCCATCATGATGATGGAGATTGCGATGCGCTCGCGGACCACGCCGAGCAGCACGAAGATGTACGCCACCATCACGGTGGTGAACAGTTCGAGGAAGTCCTCCACCCAGAGGTGAACCACCCAGAATCGCCAGAATTCGGCGACGGTCACGTGGGTACGCTGACCTGCGAGCAGGCCGACCGCGTAGAACATGGGGATGGCGAGGCCGGAGAAGAGGAACAGCCACGGCAGGGAGGTCTTCTTCGAGCCCTTCAGACGAGCGGAGAGGGTACGCCAGACGATGACGATCCAGATGAACATACCCGCGGTGAGCAGGATCTGGAAGAATCGCGGCAGGTCCAGGAACTCCCACTGCTGCGAGAAGAAGCCGGTGAGTTCCTTGGGGATGAGGCCCTTCTGAGAGAACCATTCGTTCAGCAGCGAGCCGAGGACCACGAAGACCACGGCGCCGATGAGAACGTAGGTAAGCAGGCCCTGCTTCTTGGGTTCGCGGCGGGTAATCAGCGGGGCGATGAAGATACCGCCCGCCAGGAACGCGCCTGCGGTCCAGAAGAGGGAGAGCTGAAGGTGCCAGGTTCGAGATACCGTGTAGGGCAACAGCTGGCCCATGTCGATACCGAAGAAGCCGGTGAGTTCTTCACGGTAGTGCTCGGTGAGTGCACCCACCAGAGCCTGCAGCAGGAACAGCACCAGGATCGTTGCGAAGAGCAGGCAGGCTGCCTTCTGCGAGGGGGTCAGGCGAACTTCGTCGGGCTGACGGAAGTCGAGGACGGGTGCCTCTTCCGCGTGCCAGCCGATAGCGCGGGACCAGCGGCCGTAGATGGCGAACATCAGACCGGTACCACCGATGAGGGCAATCAGGGAGAGTGCCGACCAGACCATCAGATCCGCGGTGGGCTTGTTGTCCACGTTGGGTTCGGAAGGCCAGTTGTTGGTGTAGGAGTAGGGCTGGTCGGGGCGGTCTGCCGCCGATGCCCATGCGGTCCAGCCGAAGAATGCGACGAGGTCGTGCAGTTCTTCGTCGTTCTTAATGGCGTCGGGGAACAGGCCCTGCGAGGTGTCACCCTTCATGAGGGTTTCACGGTAGTGCTTGAGCATGAGCTGGTAGCCCTTGGTCTCACCAGCGGACCAGGTGATGGTCTTAGTCTGCTCGTCGTACTTGTTCTCCTTGCGCCACTCGTTCTTGACGAGTTCGCGGGGGTCCTGCTTGCCCTGTTCACGGTACTCCTTGACGGCAGCATCGGTGGTCAGGCGCAGGTATTCTGCAGTGTAGTCGGGGCCGAGGTAGGCACCGTGACCGAGCACGGATCCGTACTGCTGCAGGCCGCGTCCCTGGAACAGTTCCTGACCGTGCAGGATCTGTTCTTGGGTTGCGATAGTTTTGCCGTCGTTGCCGACGATTTTATCGGGGAGCGGCATGGAGAGTGCGTAGGTGCGCATTGCAAGGACTGCCATAATGGTGAAGCCCAGGAGCATCACAAACGCAACAGCCTGTACCCAGCCTTTTCCGGCATAGGCACCGACCGTGTCTGAGCGGCGGGCAATCTTTGCTGCCTGCGCACGCGAGACGGGTTTTGTAGCCATAGTGTATGTCTCCAGTGTGCGTGGATTGTGTAGGTGGAGTGGTTCCGACGCACATCCGCTGGAGGGGCGGCTCACTATGTTCAGGGTGAATCGTCCTTGAGGGAGGTGCGACAGCCCACCCTGCTCTCATTTTTGCATATTAAATGCGTATTTACGAAACTTTGCTGACGTATCGTCACAATATGACAGGCGTATTCAGGCATAAAAGCCACAGTTACAAGGCAAAAAAGTTCGAATGTTACGTTGAGGTTGAATCCTTAGCTTCCGTGACTACTTACCAGCCTGCAACGGGGGAACATAGGGCGGAAGCTATGCAGGCTCCCTCAATCAGGACTCTTACTCGGGTTCCTACTCGGGCTTCTACTTGAGCTTCTACCGGAAATCTTGCCGAAATTATTGGTGGGAGGCGCATCCCAGCATGTGGAAGGGGAATGCGGCACCCCTCACGTTCCTACACTCGGGTGTGGAATAATAAAACTCGGTACTACTAAACACAGTACAAATTTTTTCAGTACAGATTCTGTGCACCCACACGGTGTACCCTCAGAAGGGGCCACTTACCCCGCATCCACGGCGGACCGCCGCCACAGCCCGCAATCTATCGGCACCTCAGGAGAGTTCACGTGCTTCTCTACAAATCCACCCAGAAAGCAGTCACCGGAATCCTGCGCACCGTCTTCCGCGCCCGCGTGACCGGACTCGAAAACTTCCCCGCCACCGGCCCGGTGATTGTCGCCTCCAACCACCTGTCCTTCCTGGACTCCATCATTATTTCCGCCATGATGCCGCGCCGCGTGGCGTTCCTCGCCAAGGCTGAGTACGTGAACACCCCCGGCCCGCGCGGCAAGATGATGAAGGCATTCTTCGAAGCCGTGGACATCATTCCCGTGAACCGCTCCGACCGTTCCGAATCGCTCAAGGCACTCGATATTGCCCTGGAGAAGCTGCAGGAGGGTAAGGTCTTCGGCATTTACCCCGAGGGCACCCGCTCCCGCGACGGCTACCTGTACCGCGGCAAGATTGGTGTGGCGTGGCTGGCGCACATGACCGGCGCGCCCGTGGTTCCGGTTGGTCTGATTGGCACCGACCGCCTGCAGAAGCCCGGCTCGAACATGATTTACCCGCGCCGCTTCACGATTCGTGTGGGCAAGCCGCTTTACTTTGAGAAGACCGGTGAGAAGATGACCGGCAAGCAGCGCCGCGTCACCACCGACACGATCATGGATGAGATTGCTCAGCTGTCCGGTCAGGCGCGAAAGCATGAGTACAACGTTTCGCCCTCAGCCGCACGTGACGCAGGCTAGGGCACTCGCCGCCTATACCGCGTAGACTTAAACCGCGCATTCACGCACCGACCCCCGCGTTATGGGGGAGATGGGTGTAGGATGCGCGGTTTGTCGTATGCGCGAGCCTGGGATGCCCCCGGTAGCCCCAGCAGCGGCAACCCCGCAGAAAGTCCAGTAGAAAGCCCAGTAGAGCGAGGAGAAAGTACCCATGGCAGAGCCTTCCAGCTACCGCCCCGCCCCCGGCGAAATCCCCACCGACCCGGGTGTTTACCGTTTCCGCGATGCCGACGGCCGCGTCATCTACGTGGGTAAGGCGAAGAACCTGCGCAACCGCCTCAACAGCTATTTTGCGTCCCCGCAGACGCTGAGCCCGAAGACCTACGCGATGGTGCATACAGCGGCGAGCGTGGAGTGGACCGTGGTGGCGAGCGAGATGGAATCGCTGCAGCTTGAATACACCTGGATTAAGGAGTTTTCGCCGCGCTTCAACATTGCGTTCCGCGACGATAAGTCGTACCCGTACCTGGCGATTACCGTCAATGACGTGTACCCGCGCGCGATGGTCACTCGCGGCGAGCGCCGTAAGGGCGTGCGCTATTTTGGCCCGTATTCGCAGGCGTGGGCGATTCGTGAAACCCTGGATGCGCTGCTGCGCGTCTTCCCGGTGCGTACCTGCACGAACGGCGTGTTTAACCGCGCGAAGAATAGTGGCCGGCCCTGCCTGCTCGGCTATATCGATAAGTGCGCGGCGCCGTGCGTGGGCAAGATTAGCGCCGAGGAGCATCGCGAGTTGGCGCGCGGGCTGACCCGGTTTATGGGTGGTGGCGCTGAGAAGCATATCGCCCAGTTGACCGCAGAAATGAAGGCCGCCGCCGCTGATATGGACTTTGAGCGCGCCGCGATTCTTCGTGACGATATTGCCGCGCTGACTAAGGCGTTTGAGCGTAACGCCGTGGTGCTCGGCGCGACCGTGGATGCTGACCTGTTCGCCTACGCTGAGGACGACCTGGAGGCGTCCGTTCAGGTGTTCTTCGTGCGCGGCGGCAGGATCCGCGGCCAGCGCGGCTGGATCGTGGAGAAGGTCAACGACAGCACCGACGCACAGCTCATCGAGCAGCTCATCGCGCAGGTGTACAGCGATATTGCGGCGAGCCTCGCCTCCCAGAAGGACGCCGAGAAGAGCCTGAACAGCTACGATATTCCGCGTTCCGTGCTCGTGCCGGTGGAGCCCGAGAATAAGGAGCAGCTGGCGTCCTGGCTGGCGGAGGTGCGCGGCGGCCCCGTGGAGATTAGCGTCCCGCAGCGCGGCGACAAGGCAGAACTCATGAAGACGGTTGCCGAGAATGCGCGCCAGTCGCTGACCCTGCACAAGAGTCGCCGTGCCGGTGATTTGACCACGCGCAGCGCCTCCCTTGTGGAGCTGCAGGAGGCGCTGGAACTGCCCGACCCGCTGCTGCGCATCGAGTGCTACGACATTTCGCATGTGCAGGGCACGAACGTGGTTGCCTCCATGGTCGTCTTTGAGGACGGCATGCCCGCGAAGAACGCCTACCGCACCTACAGCATTACCGGCGACGCTGCGCGTGATGATACCGCCAGCATGTACGACGTCATCACGCGCCGCTTCAAGAGGCACCTGGCGCAGCAGGCGGAACGCGAAGCTGCGCCCGTGCACTCCGGCGAGATTGGCGCCTCCACGCCCGAGCCTGCGAAGTTTGCCTACCCGCCGAACCTGGTGCTCGTGGACGGCGGCCCGCCTCAGGTGGCTGCCGCCTCCGCCGCGTTGAGCGATTTGGGCATTACGGATGTGTACGTTGCCGGCATCGCTAAGCGCCTGGAGGAACTGTGGCTACCGGACGACGACTACCCGGTCGTGCTGCCGCGCACCTCGCAGGCGCTGTACCTGGTGCAGCGCATCCGCGATGAGGCGCACCGTTTCGCTATCACCTTCCACCGTTCCAAGCGCGGTAAGGCGATGGTCGCCTCCGCCCTGGATGAGGTGCCCGGTTTGGGCGAGGTGAAGCGTTCCGCGCTGATTAAGCATTTCGGGTCGGTGGCTCAGATTAAGCAGGCGAGCGCCGAGGAGCTGACGGCGGTGCCGGGTATTGGTCCGGCGTTGGCTCAGAAGATTCTGGCGGCGCTGACCTAATCCTCTGGCGGCGCTGACCTAAGTGCCTGCTGGCGCTGAGTGAAGGCCCGCCCGGGGTATGAATGCAACACCCCGCCTCGTAATAGCGCTTAACAAACGTGTCATAATTGAAGGAAACCGTCATCATTACGAGCGCGCTATCTTCGCGCGCCCTCAACCAGTAGAGTGGAAACCGTGAGTAATAACCATCTGCGCCTATTCACCAGCGAGTCGGTGACTGAAGGCCACCCCGATAAGATTTGTGACCAGATTTCTGACGCCATCCTTGACGGCATCATCGCCCAGGATCCCGCAGCGAACGTTGCTGTGGAGACCATGGTAACCACCGGTCAGGTGCATGTTGCTGGTGAGGTAACCACCTCCAGCTACGTCGAAATCCCCTCCATCGTGCGCGAGACCATTCTGGGTATCGGCTACGATTCCTCTACCCGCGGCTTCGACGGCGAGTTCTGCGGCGTGTCCGTATCCATTGGTGAGCAGTCCCCGGACATTAACGCCGGCGTGTACGAGTCCCTCGAGGTTCGTCAGGGCATTGCTGCTGACGAGTACGACCGCCAGGGTGCGGGCGACCAGGGCATCATGTTCGGTTACGCTTCGAACGAGACGAACGTGCTGATGCCCGCCCCGATTTGGCTGGCGCACCGCCTCTCTGAGCGTCTGACCAAGGTCCGTAAGGACGGCCTGCTGACCGAGCTGCGCCCCGACGGCAAGACTCAGGTGACCCTCGGCTACGATTCGAACAATGTGCCTGTCTCTGTGGACACCGTCGTTGTTTCGAGCCAGCACACCGCAAGCTACGACCTGGCTGACCTGCGTGCAGACATTGAGAAGCACGTTATCGCACCGGTTCTGGGCAGCGTCGAGCTGGATTCCTCCAACGCCAAGTTCATTGTGAACCCCGCTGGCCGCTTCGTTCAGGGTGGCCCCGTGGGTGACGCGGGCCTGACCGGCCGCAAGATCATTGTGGACACCTACGGCGGTTCGGCTCGTCACGGTGGTGGCGCGTTCTCCGGTAAGGACCCGTCGAAGGTGGACCGTTCCGCAGCGTACGCAATGCGTTGGGTTGCGAAGAACATTGTGGGTGCCGGTCTTGCTGACCGCGCCGAGGTTCAGGTTGCATACGCTATCGGCCAGGCAGCGCCGGTCGGTCTGTACGTTGAAACCTTCGGCACCGAGAAGGTCGACCCGATTAAGATTGAGAAGGCTGTGCATGAGGTCTTCGACCTGCGCCCGCTGGCAATCATTAACGAACTGGATCTGCGCCGCCCGATTTACAAGAAGACCGCAGCTCACGGCCACTTCGGTCGTACCGAACCGGAATTCACCTGGGAGCGCCTGAACCGCGTGGATGCACTGCGTTCGGCAGTGTCCTCCTCCTAATATCTGTCAGGGTAGAGGAGCACGCAGATTCGGGTGACTCAGAGCAGTTCTGAATCGAACTCTTCGGCACCGTTGGGTGCTCAGCAGGAATCCCTGCAACAGCTTGACCTGTTGCAGGGATTTCCTGCTCTTCGTGATGCCCTGATTCCTGCCGCCCCGGAGCCGGTAAACGTTGCCGCCGAGTTGGAGGCGAGCGGCGTGCCGAACCCTGTGGCGCGTGTGCGCGTGGATAGCACCCTGCCGCAGGTGGACCGCACGTTTGATTACCGCGTGCCCGCCGAGCTGAGTGAGGATGCGGTGCCCGGCGCTCGCGTGCGCGTGCTGTTCAACGGCCACGAGCTGACCGGTTACATTGAGGAGCGCGCCGCCACGACTGATTGGACGCGCACCTCGCTGCTGCCGCTCAAGTCGGTGCTGTCGCGTGTGCCCTCTGTTGCGCCCGAAATTTTTGCGCTTGCCGAGGCGCTTGCTGACCGTTACGCCTCCACGGTGGCAAACGTGCTACGTCTGGCGGTGCCGCCGCGTATTGCCGCGCTGGATAAGAAGTACGCGCCCCTTCTGCCGGGTTATGAGTCGGCGTATTTGGGTGATTCTGCCCCGGTAAGCACTTCCGATGCCCCCGAGAGCACCCCGGAGAACGTCTCCGAGAGCACCCCGGCGAGCGCGGGGGAGAAGCCGCAGGAAAACGCTCCCGAAATCGCGGAACCTGAGTGTGCGGAATCTGAGCCTGATGCCGTCTCCGCCGCCTCCAGCGCTACCGACCCGTACGCCTGGCTTGCCACTCCCGGCGCGCCCGCGCCCTTCGTGCTGGATCCGCCGGCGCTGAACCCGGATGCGCCGGATGCCGCCTCCGTCTTTTCCGATTACGAGAACGGCGCGGAGTTCATTGAAGATGTTGCCGCCGGTGCCGCGACCCGCTCCGTGATGACGGTTCTTCCCGGCCACCTGGAGCACACGTGGGCGGATGTTTTGGCGACCGCACTCGCGGCTGCTGCTGCCAGCGGTCGCGGCGCTATTGCGGTGGTTCCGACCGCTAAGAACCTGGATCTTCTGGAGGCGGCGCTCGCCGAGCGTCTGCCCGCTGACTCGTTTGTGCGTTTGAGTTCTGATTCGACTCCGCATACTCGCTATCACGGTTTTGTGAAGGCTCGTTTGGGGCAGGTTCCGGTGGTGATTGGTACCCGCGCCGCCGCATACGCGCCGGTGGCGAACCTGGGCCTGGTGGTGTGCTGGGATGACGGCGATTCTTCGCTGGTGGAGCAGCGCGCCCCGTATTGTCATGCCCGTGATGTGTTGCTTCTGCGTGCTTCTGCTGAGAATACTGCGGCGCTGTTTGCCGGGTTCAGCATGAGTAGTGAGGCGGCGCGTCTGGTGCGTACCCGCTGGGCGTCTCATGTGCGTGCGCCGCGTGCGTTGGTGCGTGATTATTCGCCGCGTATTTTTTCGACGGGTTCGGAGTTTGAGTTGGCGCGTGACCCGTTGGCGGCGATGGCGCGTATTCCTCACCTGGCGTTTGAGCATGCTCGTCGGGCGTTGGCGCGTGGTCCTGTGTTGGTGCAGGTGGCGCGTAGCGGTTATATTCCGTCGTTTTCGTGCGAGCGTTGCCGCATGCCGGCGCGTTGTGGCGAGTGTAGTGGGCCTTTGTCGGTGGCTTCGGGTTCGTCGGTTCCGTCGTGTTCGTGGTGCGGTCATTTGGCGCAGCAGTGGCGTTGTTCTGAGTGTGGTTTTACGCATTGGCGTTATTCGGCGGCGGGTGCGACTCGTACTGCTGAGGAGCTGGGTCGTGCGTTCCCGAATGTTCCGGTGATTTCTTCGGCGGGTGATCATGTGCGGGCGTCGGTTGGTCCTGAGCCTGCGTTGGTGGTGGCGACTCCGGGTGCTGAGCCGGTGGCTTTTGGCGGCTATGCGGCGGCGCTTCTTCTGGATGCCGATAAGATGCTTCGTTTTGATTCCTTGCGTGCTCCGGAGGCGGCGTTGCGTCGCTGGTTGAATGCGGCGGCGTTGGTTCGTCCGGCGGCTCTTGAGGGTACGGTGGTGACGACTGCTTCGCCGTCGCCGGTGGAGCAGGCGCTGGTGCGTTGGGATCCGGCGTGGTTTGCTCGTCAGGAGCTGGAGGAGCGCGCGCAGACGGGTCTGCCTCCGGCGGTTCGTACGGCTGCGGTGACCGGTGCGGAGGCGGATGTTCGCGCCTTCATGGAGGAGCTCTTGGGTTCTTCTGCGTTGCCGGAGCGGGTGCGTGAGCAGTTGCGTATTGTGGGTCCGGTTCCTCTGGATCAGGGGTATTTTGCCTGGTCGGAGTCTCTTGAGGAGGATTCTGAGGAGGCGCCGGTTCAGGGCGATTGGCGTACCCTGATGTTCTTCTCGTACGGCATTGCCCAGCACGTGACCCGTGAGTTGCGTGCTACGCGTGCAACGATTGCGGCGTTGAAGAAGAACGTGGGGGAGCGCCCGGTTCAGATTCGCTGTGACGGCTTGGACGTGCTGTGATTTTCTAGTCGTGCTGTAGTGTTCTAGTGAGGGGCGGTTTTTGCCCCGGGTTGGGCGTTGAGCTACGCGGGTTTGCGGGCGCGCTGTGCGCAGAGGCGAGGAGGTGAGAGGCATGTCGAAGGTGCCTCATCTGCTGAAGGGTAGTGCGCTGTCTGATGGTGAGCAGCAACGGCTGGCTGAGTATGCTTCTGCGCATCCGAGAGTGCCCTGCACCGCAAGGGCCAGCACCATGATGCGGCGGTGCTGCTGGTTCACGGTATCGGCTACCAGAATCACGGCGAGACGCTCGCGTATTTTGGCAAGCCGGTGGCGCATAGTGTGCAGACTCTGCTGGCGCTGAACACGGATTCTGTCGCCGCCTCCGAAGAGAACCCTGCTGCAGAGGCTTCTGCGCGGGTTCGTGTTGAGGTGATTCCTGACGGTGATACCTTCCCGCCTGCCGCCGAGGTGAACCCGCTGAGCCACCACAGCGAGTTGACGTATTCGTTGACGATTGAGCGCACGGAGTACCCTGCTGACCCAGCCGACCCGGTTGAGGAAAGCCCGCAGGTTGAAGAGAACTCCGCGCAGGAAGAACCCGCCGAAGCCTCCGAGTCCAAAGAATCTACAAGAATCAGTCTGCCGAAAATTGAACTTCCGAAGGTTGAGCTGCCCAAGGTGGAACTGCCTAAAGTAGAGCTCCCTAAGATTGAGCTGCCGAAAATTGAGCTTCCCAAGGTAGAGCTCCCGAACATTGATTTCCCGAATATCGAGCTGCCGAACCTTGAGCTTCCGCGCCTGCCTCAGCCGAAGCCGCGCCCGGTTCGCACGGTCACTCGCCGCAGCCTCCTTTTTCAGGAGGGCTTCTGGCGACCCAAGCATTACCGCCCGTTGAAGGAGCATTTGCCCTGGTTGGCGACGGTTTTGCCGCTGTTTTTGATGTTCTGCTTCTACTACGAGCGCCCCGGCGCGACCTGGCGTGAGCGTGCCGGGCACCTGCTACGTTCTACGGCGCGGTTTGTGAACGTGGCGCTGTGGCTGGTGGGCGGCTATGGCGCTCATGACGTTCCGTGATGCTTTTGTGGCGTCTCTGGGTACTCCGCAGGGTGCATTTACGGGTCTGGCGGCGGCGCTCGGCCTTGGTATTGTGGGCTGGGTTTTGGCTCGTCGTGCCCGTGAGCTGTGGGCGCTGATGAAGGCTATTCCGACGCAGCTGATTCAGACGGCGACCAGCCCGGAGTCGCGTGATTTGGAGCGTATTTATGCGCGTCTGGATCGTCAGCTGGACGATTTGAGTTCCCGTAGCGATGCGGTGGGTATTATTGCCCATTCGCAGGGCGGCTATTTGAGCTATGAGCTTCTGCGTCGTCGTGCGGCGGCGGGTAAGAAGCCGATTCGTTTCTTCTACGGCCTGGGTAGTGGCCTGGTCCCGATTAGCATTATCGCCAGTGACCGCAACGACATTCCGGGGCATCTGGATGCTGCAGGCAGCTACCGTAACCGCGCCATGCTGCTGTGGGTGAGCGCGGTTGCGGCGTTCTCCTGGCTGGTGGAGGCGTCCCTGCTGTTCAGCCCGTACCGTTTGCTGCTGCATCATGCGATGCTGGTGCCCCTGTCGTTGAGTGTGGTGCCGCTGGTTGCGAGCGTGCCGGGTGCGTTGAAGGGGTGGGCGCGTATTGTCCGCAAGAAAACCGCCTCCGAAAATACCTCAGCAAACACCCCGGCGGATGTGCGCCTGGTGAACCCGTACGGCACGCGCGCCTACGTGAAGTGGCTGATTCCGGTGCTCTTCGTGCACGGCGTTTTCATGCTGTACGCGGTATTCATGCTGCTGCTGGTTCAGCTACGTGTTGAGGGCTCGGTCCCTGAGCTGACCGCTACCTCCGTGGCGTTTTGGGGCGCGCTGATTCTGGTGCTCATGATGTCGGTGCGTAGCGCCTGCCACCTGTATGTGCGCGCCTACGCGCCGATGTTGCAGGATCTTGATGTGGCTGACCGGTGCGAGATTTCCGCTCGTGGAGACAGTATCGGCAGGTCGAATATCACTCAGCCCGCCGGTGTGGATGTCAGCTTTGTGACCCTGCCGGGCCCGTCGGTGAATAGTCACATGCAGTATTTTGATGCGTGCTCGCCGGTGCCGTTGATGCTTTCGCACCGCCTGATTCCGCACATGATGCCGGCGGGGGAGCAGGCGCAGAAGGCAGCGGATTTCACCGATATTGGCGCGGAACTGAACCGCGGTTTTGCGCGCGTGAAGAAGTGGATGCGCACCATGCATTACGGGCTGTATGCGGTGCTTCTGCTGATGCTGTCGGTGCTACTGAATGTGGCGTCGCCGGTGAGCCTGTCCGCGTTGACGGGACTTGATACGTCGCACCTACATTCGGAGGGTTTTGACCGTCTGGTGGCGGATGCTCAGCAGCTGCGTGAGCAGGCGGGTTCTTCGGATCTGCTGCTGTGGATTCTGGTCGGCATTTTTGTGGTGGAGGCGCTGCTGATGATGGTGCTTTCGCCGTGGACTCAGCGGCGTTTGCAGCGTGCGTTCATGATGCGCAAGGTGGACCGCACGGGTCAGCTGAGCGAGTTCAATCCTTTGCCGATGGTGACGGCTCTTCTGGGTCTTGACGGTGAGGATGAAGACGCTGAGGATGCAGAGGAACATAACCTCGCAGGGGAGAAAAAGCAGGAGAGTAAAGCAGGGCAGAGCGCTGTAGTTTAGGGTGCTTAGGCGGTGCCGTTGGAAGGGCACCCCAGAATTTTTATGCATTCGTGTGCACCTAAGATTTGTTGGGGTTTGGCTGATTCTAATTGGCGTAGTCTCCGTATCCACGGTAATATATTCAGCACTGCGGATACTATTTCGGCGCTTGTCGAGGTGGTGTTGGCAGTATCTATCACTCAACTTCGCGTACGCTTCACAACCGTGCGCACCAACGAAAGATGAATACTGGTGACTCAGACTATGATCGCCCCCGCATACGAACCTGCATGCGGCGGGTCTGCTTCTGTACACAATTACGGCGTCATGCACCCGGACCCCGTGTTGCTTTCCGACATGACCAGCGCAGAACGAGGAGCTGTTTACCGCTACTTGGCGCGCTTCGCTGAGCTGGATGACGCAAAGATTTTCTACGCGTACGGTCACGCTTACGAACTGGCTCGTAAGGACGCTGAACGCGGTCTCTACGCAACTATGGCGTAGCCTGCATCGTTAGTTTTTAGAAATGCTGCTGCACTCCTCGTGAGTGCGGCAGCATTTCTGCTTTTCAGGCTGGCTTTCAGGTAGCTTTCAGACAGGTTTTAGCTTGGCTGAGACCTCGGGGGCATACGCCGCTATGATGCCCTGATTTCTTCCTGACAACCGGGGATGTGTCCACTATCGGGGCGTTCCCTGATGGTTCTTGAACATTGATTGGCTCTTGGGTAGTTTAGAGGTATCACAACCGCTACTGCGAAGAGACTTCCTGTGATTTCCGTAGGTTCTTTTCGCGGTGTTACCTCCGGCAGTGCCTGCATTGTTGCGGCGCTCCACTCAGAAACGCCCCAAGGAAAGGTACTCACCGATGAGTTTCACCAATATTGCCTATGATTACGAGCCGGAATTTGGCGAATCGGCACCGAGCCGCGACAATGGCATCACCCACCCGGACGCTGTGCTGCTCTCTTCGATGACTAAGGCTCAGCGTGGCGCGGTGTGCCGCTACCTGGCTCGTTTTGCTGAGCTGGATGATGCGAAGATTTTCTACGCTTACGGTCATGCGGATGAGCTGGCTGCGAAGGAAGCGGCTCGTACCGGTAGCTTCCCTGCGGTCTAAGGATTTTTGCTCCGGTGTGATGCTGGGGCGGTTCGCTACACACTTCCTCCGCGCCTACGCAGGGAACCCGCCCTCGCTTCGCGTCGGGCACCCTGAGGGCGCATCCGGAAGGTGTAGCCTCGCCGCCCCTGTACAGGAAACATACCTACCGACGACCATAAACTGAATACGAGAATGCCGCCGCACCCTCCCGAGAACCGGGGGAGTGCGGCGGTATTTCTGTTTTCGCTATGAGATGGCGCATGTCACTATTGGTCTTTGGTTGTGGGTTGACAAGGCTTTATGGCAGTTTTTGCTTCACGTTTTTATATAATGGGTGAGGCTGGCCGTAGGAGGCCAGTGCCATTGTATGACGACGTACGTACATCTAGTTTCAAGGAGGAAGACTATGACAGAAGAGTTGTCACAGGATTCATCAAGGCCCCAGGAGACATCGCAAGATTCCGGTGTTAGTTTTGAGGGACAATTGTCTAACCCGACAGGGGAAAATACTGCAGTACAGAACAATCAAAAATCTCAAGCGGTAACTAAACAAAACAATCAGAATAATAAAAAATATGATTTAGGCGTCCTTTTCGTGCATGGAATAGGAGACCAACAAAAAGGGGATACATTCAAAGCGATGTATGAACCAATTAAGAAAGAACTTGAGGAAAATAAAGAAATTTTATTTGTTGAATTAGATAAAACTGTTACGAAGGCCAGGTGTCCAGTTATAGAAATGGGACCTTCAAAGGAAAATAAGAGAGCTGATATTATATTTCGTGAATCCCACTGGAATAATCTAAACGGCAAAGTTAATTTAAAAAATTATATAGGCAATGCATATTCTTTAGTTGGCTTTGTAATCAGTCTTTTCATTGGTTCCCTAAAAGCACTTAATTATCTTCTAATATCCCTATTGGCTACCTGCGTGTCACACGTAAAGTTCCTCACTGCATTTATTTCACTCTTTGTTATAATTTCTTATATATATATAAGGGAAGATTTTCACAAGATGGGGTAGATGCACTAATTGGTGCAGTAATCACAGTGATTGTAGCACTAATTATTATTTACCTTTACTGGTTGTATAAAAAAGGGTTCAAAAAAGGGCTCAGAAATTCTTTCTTGATGTTAATAAAAATCCTTAGGAAAATTATAGATATTTTTATTGTTCTATGTGATGTAAAATCTTGGGTGCGTCTGTTTATAAAGATTAAGTCTATTGCAATCTTGTTGATTTGGCTTTATGTGCAGATTGATGAAATATCCAATGGAAAAACTAATCGAAATAATCCTGTCATCATTGTTCGAAACGATATTCAGAAATTATATAATAGCTGTAGTTCAGTTATTGTTATCGCCCATTCCATGGGAGCTTATCTTTCGGTTATGGCGATTCATCACATGCAAAATCTCGGAAGGGATAAGATTAATCTAATTACTTTTGGTAGCGGATTTGCCCCGGTGAGTTTATTGCGGGATTTGAATGGCAGTCGTTACCGTAAGATTAGGTTCTTTGTGAAGAATTTATTGATTTTTTTCACATTGATGGGAAGCATGTATTCCTTTATTTTCTTTACTGTTCTAGCGTACCAAGGGATGCCATTAGGAAAATCTTATGGGCTTTTAACTTTATTCTATGCTGCTACTTTCTATATTCTCTATAAAAATTCCATAAATGAATTGTCTAAATCTCAAGCTGTGGATATAGGGGGTAATATCGCTTGGCAAAACCATTCATTCACGTCTGATCTTGTGGGGAACTCTGTATCGCTCTTGCATTCAGAGGGTAGGTCACGATTAATTCCTGCATTCAATCCTTTTGCGCATTCAATTAAATCATATTTTTTGAATTGGCCTATAATGCGCAAGGTTGTTTCTGGAAGTATTCTAGACCTGCTTAATTTGAATCTGGGGAGCAAGAATTCTACCAAGCATCCAGGGAATTATAAAATTTTTATAATTATTTACGCTTTTTTCGCTATTTCAACGTATTCCGGGATGTTTTTTGGAGATTTAAGATTCACCTCTCAGTCACTTCTATATTTTTTGCTTTTTGCTCCCTTTTTGTTAATTTCCATGATGTATTTCTGGCAATTCAATAATTATGTCTATGGTTACAGTCCTTATTTGTACTGGGACAAAAAGGCTGGGGTAAAGATTAGACCTCGAGATTTATATGTTTGTTCATTTATTTTTGGATCTTGTGCAGGAATAACTGGTTTCTTCTTCTTGAATTTCGTTTCCCTATTGACATTAACTAGTTAATCCTCTCTGTAAGGTTTTGGCCATATTATAATTATGGAAGTTTATTGCATGCCCGATGTTACATATTTGTCTATTGACATAAGTAGTCGCTTCAAGATATAGATGCTCTATACGTAACCTATACTGCAACGTCTTTTTCCTGAGTATTGGGATTTATAGAGGTCTCATCTGTGTGAGAGGAAGCGACATTCCTACGAATCGTCTAGCAACTGCAAAGCCTATGGTCATTGTTACAGGCTGGAAATTCGATACAGATGTAAAATGCCGCCGCACCCTCCCGAGTTTCGGGGGAGTGCGGCGGCATTTCTTTGCCCAACGCAGGCCCTAGAGCCCGCGCACGACCTCCAGTAGCTTGAGCGCCGAGTCGCGCCAGGAGTAGCGGCGCACATCCGACAGGCCGTCAATAATCACGCGCTCGCGAACGGCGGTGTCCTCCAGAGAACGGATAGCCTTCACCCAGTCGGCGGCGTGCGCCTCCGGGGCACCGTCAATCGGCGCGAACACGGCGTGCGGCGCGATCTCACGGAAAATCGGGATGTCACTAATCACCGCGGGGCAACCGGCAGCCTGAGCCTCAACCACGGGCAGGCCGTAACCCTCCTCGCGGGAGGCGGTTACCAGGGCGTGCGCCTGGCGGAGCAGCTGCTGGTACTCCTCGTCGCTCACGCCGTTGTGCACCTCCACGTTCTCACCGATGAGGCGTTCGTCAGTGAGCTGCACCAGGCGCTGCGGTGGCATCTTCGACAGCAGGTGCAGGCGGTAATCCGGCAGGGAACGCATCGCTAGCAGCAGGGTTTCAACGTTCTTGTACGGCATGAACGAACCCATGTACACCAGGTGCTTGACGGGCTGCTCTTCGCGGGTGGTAGCGCGTTCCAGCGCGGTCTGGCGGGAAACAACGCTGCCGGGCTGCGGGGCGTTGGGCACCACAAACAGCGGCTTGGTGGTCAGCTCGTGCTCACGAATCAGCGAGGCGGTCGACTCAGAAACCGTCACGACCGCGTCGCCGTGATTGAGCAGGAAGCGCTGCGGGGTGTAGGTCTTATGGAAGAGCCGCCAGCCCACGCGCACCGGTGCGGGCAGGAACCCGGGCGGGGTCGGGTGCGAGTAGTAGATCAGGTCGTGCAGGGTGAGAATCAGCTTGAATTTGCGTCCGGTGGAGCCGATAGTCTGCATGGGGGAGAACACCACGTCCGCCGCGTACTTGTTCAGCTGCAGGGAGGCGGTCGGTTCGAGCGGGCCGGTGGGCGAGCAGATTTTCACGTGCGGCAGGTCCGGCAGCATGTCCAGCTGACGCTCGTCGCTAATAATCATGGTCAGGTCGAGGTCGGCGGCGGCTTCGTCACCGGTGTCGACGAGGGTTTTGAGCGCGCCCAGCAGGGACGCGGTGTAGCGGCTGATGCCGTCGTGGAAGCCGATACGGGTGTATCGGGCGTCAACCATGAGTTTCATGTTGGTTCCTTACTTCTCGTTCCCTGAGTGGCCGGCGGCGAAATCGGCGATGAGTTCCGCGGCTCGGCGAGGGGTTTCGTAGTGGATGAGGTGCCCGACTTCGGGGATCATGTCCAGGCGCTCACGGGCGCTGGTCGAAGTAGCGGGCAGGTCGCGGGAGGTCAGCGTCGCGTACATGGCGCGAGCTGTTTCGGGGGTGCCCAGGTCGTCGTCTTCGGCGACGAGCATTTGCACCGGCACCCGGATGGCGGCGGCGTATTCGGCGGCGGTGTGCGTAATGGACGCTTCGTAGGCGCTGAGCACTCCGCGGCGGGAGCCGAAGGAGCCGAAGTAGGCGGCGTGCTGGCCGTTGATGAAGCGGCGCATTGCCTTGTCTTTGGTGCGCATCATGACTTCGCTGGAGGCGCGGGTAATCAGCTGCGAACGCAGTAGCGGGTAGCCGATTTTTTCGGGTAGTGCCGCGCCGGCGCGGTAGTAGAGGGAGGCGAGGCGGGAGGCGACGCGCTGGCTACCTTCGAGGGCGGGTTCGCTGATGGGGTTGATGAGCGAGAGCAGTGCGAGCGAGTTCGGGTGTGTGGCGGCGAAGGCGCTGGTGACGATGGAGCCGAAGGAGTGGCCGATCAGGTGCAGCGGTAGGGGCTGTGCGTTCTCGCGGGCGGGGTTGGTGTGCTTCACAAAGTTGTTCAGCCACGCCACGTACGCGTTGATATTGTCTTCGCCCTGAGTGTTTTTGCCCTGGGCATTTTCGGGCAGGTCTGCGGAGCGGCCAAAGCCGGGCAGGTCGGGGCTGATAATACTGACGTTCGGGATGAGCTTCAGCAGGTAGTTCGCAATGATTTCCAGGCCGTGGTGGTCGCCGCGGAAGCCGTGCACGAGCAGTACGGGGTAGGAGCCTTCGGGGAAGGTGCCGTCGTTCATGCCTTTGCCGTACTGCCAGTAGCGGGTCATGACTGCCTGCGCGCCGTCACCGATGAGGGCGTCGTGGCGGGTGCCGGGAATGAGCGGGCCGGGCACGCCCTCAAGAACTGAGGTGTTGGGGGAGTGCGGGGTAACGGTGGAGGTCATGGGTACCTTTCGCGGGTTGGGTACTGGGACGGCGAAGTCCCGTTCTTAATTCTAGGGGAGAAGCCTGAAAGACCTCTGAAACCCGCCTGACGCATCGGCGGCCGGGCGGGTAATCGCGCCGGTGGCCGGACGGGCGCTCGCGCGGGCGGTGCCGTCCATTTGGTAGTCGGTGCGGCCTCAACTCTGGCGCGGTGCGGGTTTCGCGTTACACTTGGAGGGTTAAGTTTTTATCAACCTGTCTTTATTTAAGGAATCGCTGTGTCTGCTCAGGTAGAGACCGAACGCAACGAAAATGCGTACGACTTCCGCGCTATGGAAGCCAAGTGGCGCCCCTACTGGGACGAAACGAAGGTTTTCCAGCCCACCGGTGACGCCCCCAAGGGCCGCAAGTATGTGCTGGATATGTTCCCGTACCCCTCCGGTGACCTTCACATGGGTCACGCGGAGGCATTCGCTATTGGTGACATGAACGCCCGCTACTTCAAGCAGTGCGGCTACGATGTTCTGCACCCGATTGGCTGGGACTCCTTCGGCCTGCCCGCTGAGAACGCAGCCATTAAGAACGACACTCACCCCAAGGAGTGGACGTACAAGAACATTGAGACTCAGGCTGAGTCCTTCAAGCGTTACGCTATTGCCGCTGACTGGAGCCGCCGCCTGCACACCTCGGACCCCGAGTACTACAAGTGGACTCAGTGGCTGTTCGAGCAGTTCTACAAGAAGGGCCTGGCGTACCGTAAGGACTCCATGGTCAACTGGTGCCCCAAGGACCAGACTGTGCTCGCGAACGAGCAGGTTGTGAACGGTGCGTGTGAGCGTTGCGGTACTACCGTGACTAAGAAGTCGCTGAACCAGTGGTACTTCAAGATTACCGATTACGCACAGCAGTTGCTGGACGACATGGAGCAGCTGGAGGGCAAGTGGCCCGACCGCGTTCTGCTCATGCAGCGCAACTGGATTGGCCGCTCTGAGGGTGCTGAGGTGCGCTTCGAGATTGAGGCGACCGAGGACCAGCCCGCTGAGTCCTTCACCGTGTTCACCACCCGCCCGGACACCCTGTACGGCGCAACCTTCATCGTGGTTGCTGCGGATGCGGCGTTCGCCGAGCAGATCGTGGCACCCGAGCACAAGGCTGCCCTGGAGCAGTACCGCGAAGACATTAAGGCACTGAGCGATATTGACCGCCAGTCCTCCGACCGCGAGAAGACCGGCGTGTTCACCGGCCGCTACGCAATCAACCCGCTGACCGGCGCAAAGCTGCCCGTCTGGGCTTCTGACTACGTGCTCGCCGATTACGGTACCGGCGCGATTATGGCTGTGCCCGCGCACGACCAGCGCGACCTTGAGTTCGCCCTGAAGTTCGACCTGCCCATCGTGAAGGTTCTGGACGTTGAGGGCGCTGAGGACCCGGCTACCAGCGGTATTGCTGCGGCTGGTGACGGCGTGCTCATCAACTCGGGTGAGCTGACCGGCCTGCCGAAGGCTGAGGCGATTGCTAAGGCTATTGAGCTGGTTGAGGCTGCCGGCACCGGTGAGGGTAAGGTCATTTACCGTCTGCGTGACTGGCTGCTGTCCCGCCAGCGTTTCTGGGGCACCCCCATCCCCGTGATTCACTGTGAGGATTGTGGCGAGGTTCTGGTTCCTGAGGATCAGCTGCCGGTGCTGCTGCCCGATAACCTGCGCGGTGAGCAGCTGGCTCCTAAGGGCCAGTCGCCTCTTGCTGCTGCCGATGACTGGGCGATTGTGCCTTGCCCCGAGTGTGGCAAGCAGGCTCGCCGTGACTCGGACACCATGGACACCTTCGTGGATTCCTCCTGGTACTTCCTGCGTTACGTTTCCCCGAACTACGATGAGGGCCCCTTCGACCCGCAGGCTATGAGCGAGTGGGGTGCCGTCGACATGTACGTGGGCGGTGTGGAGCACGCTATTCTGCACCTGCTGTACGCACGCTTCTTCACCAAGGTTGTTCGCGACCTGGGCCTGATCAAGCACGATGAGCCGTTCAAGGCGCTCATGAACCAGGGTCAGGTGCTCAACGGCGGCAAGGCGATGTCCAAGTCGCTGGGTAACGGCGTGAACCTGGGCGAGCAGCTCGACAAGTTCGGTGTGGACGCTATCCGCACCACCATGATTTTCGCGTCCCCGCCCGAGGATGACGTGGACTGGGCGGATGTTTCCCCGTCCGGTTCGCAGAAGTTCCTGGCTCGCGCATGGCGTGTGGCTCAGGATGTCACCAGCGAACCCGGTGTGGACGCAACCACCGGTGACCTGGAGCTGCAGAAGCTGATTGCTCGCACCGTGCACGAGGTTCAGGGCCTGCTGGATAACGGCAAGTTCAACGTGGTTGTTGCTAAGACCATGGAGCTTGTGAACGCTACCCGTAAGGCTATTGACTCCGGTGCTGGTGCGGCTGACCCGGCTGTCCGTAAGGCTGCTGAGACTATCGCGATTCTGCTGTCTCTGTACGCACCCTACACCGCTGAGGACATGTGGCACGCTCTCGGCCACGACACCCCGGTTCTGACCGCGGGCTTCCCCAAGGTTGACCCGGCTCTGCTGGTGGATGACACCGTCACCGCTATCGTGCAGATTAAGGGCAAGGTCAAGGCTCGCCTGGAGGTTGCGAAGGATATTTCCGAGCAGGAGCTTCAGGAGCTGGCTCTGGCGGATGCCGCTGTTCAGCGTTCGATTGGTGACGCCGAGATCCGCAAGGTGATTGTGCGTGCGCCTAAGCTCGTGAACATCGTGATCTAGGGTCTTAGATAAAGAAGTTTCTTAGATAAAGTACAAGCCCCGCTGTGGCTTCGGTTCGTTCTACGGAACGTGCCGGAGGCGCGGCGGGGCTTTGCTGTACTGCGGTAGTGATGAGTGCCATAATGTTCAGGGAACGCTAGGAGAGGGTTCGTCATCGAATCACGCACTGACGAACCGGAAGAAGGGCCGGAATATGGAGCGAGAGAATAAAGCAGAGAACCGCATTGCCGTGGTGACCGATAGCGCCGCCGCCCTCGACCCGGAGCTCGTGCAGCGCCTGAGCGCTCGCGGTAATTTTGTGCTGGTTCCGATGCCGGTGACTATTCGCACGCCCGGTGAGCCGGATCGTCAGCTGCAGGATTTGACCGCCGCCGAGGTGGATGAGGCGATTATGCTCGCGCACGTGATGGGTCAGACGGTGAGCACTTCCGGGCCCGCGCCGGGCGTGTTTGCTGATGTGTATGACGAGTTGGCGTCGCGAGGTTTTACGCATGTGGTGTCGGTGCATCTGTCCGGTGAACTCTCGGGCACGGTGGAGGCGGCACGCACCGGCGCCCGCCTGAGCCGCCTGGGTTCTCAGGGCGTGAGCGTGGTGGATAGCCGCACGGTCGCGGGCGCTTACGGTCATGCGGTGGTGCGAGCCCTGGAGGTGCTGAACTCTGCCTCCGCAGGCTTGCGCGTTGAGAATCCGAACCCTGAGTATCCGACTCCTGACTATCCGAGCCCTGACTATCCAACTGCGGCGCAGCTGGTGGACTACATTCAGTCGGTCTGCGAGCATTCCACGCTCTACTTCTATATCCCGACCCTGGATGCCTTGCGCCGCGGTGGTCGCGTTTCCCCGGCGTTGGCGATGGTGGGCCAGATGTTCCAGATCAAGCCGATTGGCACGATTACTGAGGGCAAGCTGGCGTATGTGGAGCGCCCCCGCACTGCTGCGCGCGCCCTGGAGCGCCTGGTGGAGGTGACCGTGCAGACTTGCCGTGAGCATCAGCATTCGGCGGCGCTCAGCTCTGCTTCAGTGGGCTCTGCCGCCGCCGACCTCGCTAGTTCTTCGCTTGCCGCATCCCCGCGCGGTGAGGTGGTTGCGGTGCATCATGTGGGTAATGCGGCGCAGGCGGTGCAGCTGTATGAGCAGGTTCAGCAGATGCTGGGGGAGAGCTCCCTAGTTCATGATGCCGCCGCTTCTTCGGCCCCGGAGTTTTTGGTGAGTGCGTTGCCGCCGGTGCTGTCGGCTCATTCGGGTTTGGGCGCTGTTGCGATGGTGGTGTACTAGCTACCTCTGTTGCGACACGAAATGCGACACGAAAACTGTATGCCGGGCGCACGTTTAACCCGTTTTAATGCTGTGGTGTGCCTTACGTTGGGGTCGTCTGTTTTTGAGTGAGAATTTGCACCGCGTGCGAGCGTATCGGGTGTCATTGAAACCCATTCGCAGGTGAAAGGGTATTTTTTACCCTCAGATTTTGCCTTGATATGGCGCGGTTTTTAGCAGATGTGTGTTTCGTGTGTGTTTATGTTGCCGTGACCGTATCGCAACATTTTTTAGGGGTGAACACAACGCAAAACAACAGAAAACAACGGGTTTTTACTGGTTTTTATGGCGCAACTCACAAAAATTTATCGATAGAACACACCAAAACACACACAAACTAGGGTAGGATTATTACCAACAACGGCGGAACGCACCGGGCAACATAGAGCACGGACGAATCCGACTAAACCAGAGCCCGCAAGGCATCGGGTTTGTACACCGCCACCAACGCACTGACAAGGAGATACTCCAGTGACTGTACGCGTAGCAATCAACGGCTTCGGCCGCATCGGCCGCACCTTCTTCCGCGCAGCTCAGACCGAGGGCGTCGGCTTCGAGATCGTCGCAATCAACGACCTCACCGATGTTGAGACCCTGGCACACCTGCTCAAGTACGACTCCATCATGGGTCGCTTCAACGCAGAGGTCGAGGTCAAGGAAGGCGCACTGGTTGTTGACGGCAAGGAAATCAAGATCCTCGCTGAACGCGACCCCCAGAACCTCCCCTGGAAGGACCTGGGCGTTGACGTAGTCCTCGAGTCCACCGGTTTCTTCACCGAAGGCAGCAAGGCAAAGGCACACATCGAGGCTGGCGCCAAGAAGGTTATCCTCTCCGCTCCCGGTAAGAACATCGACGGCACCTTCGTCATGGGCGTGAACGACGACCAGTACGATGCAGCTAACCACCACATCGTCTCCAACGCATCCTGCACCACCAACTGCCTCGCTCCGATGGCTAAGGTTCTGAACGATGCATTCGGCATCAAGCAGGGTCTGATGACCACCATCCACGCATACACCGCTGACCAGCGTCTGCAGGATGCTCCCCACCGCGACCTGCGCCGTGCACGCGCAGCAGCTGTGAACATGGTCCCCACCTCCACCGGTGCAGCAGCAGCTGTTGGCCTGGTTCTGCCCGAGCTGAAGGGTAAGCTGGACGGCTTCGCAGTCCGCGTTCCCACCATCACCGGCTCCATCACCGACCTGACCTTCACCGCTGAGCGCGAGGTCACCGTTGAGGAAGTCAACGCAGCAGTCAAGGCAGCAGCTGAGGGCCCCATGAAGGGCATCATCAAGTACAACGAGGATCCCATCGTGTCCAAGGACATCGAGGGTGAGCCCATCTCCACCGTCTTCGACGCACCGCTGACCAAGGTCATCGGCGACCAGGTGAAGGTTATCGCTTGGTACGACAACGAGTACGGCTACGTTGCACGCCTCGTGATGTTCACCAACAAGGTTGTGGCATCCCTCTAAGCCCCAATAGGCTTGCGACGCTCACCGAGTGTAAGCGTCACCCCGCGTAACTAACGCATAGTGAACCCCGGCACCACCGCATCAAGCGGGGGAGTCGGGGTTTTCTGTACCAAGACTCTTTATGAGGGCCTTGAATAAAACCCCAAAAAACGTATCAACATACTGGTTTCCGTCGCCCTTTTTGGGTCAAAAATACCGTAAGAAAATAGCTGATAGAGAGTGCGAATATCCGCGATATTCCGCGGAGAAACACCATCTAAAAACTATTTACTAGGCTGTCAAACACCCTAGTATTCGGTATGATGGAAACGGTATATAAACCCACCTATCCAGGAGGAATTCCTATGGCTAAGGCACTGTCCGAACTGCTCGAAGAAGGCGTC
Source organism: Rothia mucilaginosa (assembly GCF_019334805.1). Lineage (NCBI taxonomy): Bacteria > Bacillati > Actinomycetota > Actinomycetes > Micrococcales > Micrococcaceae > Rothia > Rothia mucilaginosa. Next base: position 148,958 of record NZ_CP079822.1, on the reverse strand, counting down.
GCAGGCCGCCACGTTCTCGTCCGTTCCGACCTGAACGTACCTCTGAAGGACGGCGTTGTCACCGACGACGGCCGCGTCCGCGCATCCCTGCCCGTCATTGAGAAGCTTGCCAAGGCTGGTGCACGCGTTATCGTGACCGCACACCTGGGCCGCCCCAAGGGCAAGGTCGACCCCCAGTACTCCATCGCACCGGCAGCTGCACGCCTGGCTGAGCTGGCATCTGTGCCCGTGAAGGTTGCAACCGACCTGGTAGGCGAGGACGCAAAGGCTAAGGCAGCAGCCCTGGCTGACGGCGAAGTTCTGGTCGTTGAGAACGTCCGCTACGACGCACGCGAGACCTCCAAGGACGACGCAGAGCGCGGCGAGTTCGCTGACGAGCTGGTCGCACTGACCGGCGAGAACGGCGCATACGTGAACGACGCATTCGGTGCAGTTCACCGCAAGCACGCTTCTGTCTACGACGTTGCTAAGCGTCTGCCCGCATACCTGGGTGACCTGGTGAAGAAGGAAGTTGACGTTCTGGCTAAGACCCTGAACGACCCCGAGCGTCCCTTCGTCGTGGTCATGGGTGGCGCTAAGGTTTCCGATAAGCTCGCTGTGATTGACAACCTGATCGGCAAGGCTGACACCATCCTCATTGGTGGCGGCATGGGCTACACCTTCGCATACGCACAGGGCTACGAGGTCGGCCAGTCGCTGCTGGAGAAGGACCAGGTCGAGAACGTTCTGCGTTACATGAAGGAAGCTCCCGAGAAGGGCACCGAGATCATCACCGCAGTGGACGTTGTTTGGGCTGACGCATTCTCCGCTGATGCTAACACCGAGATCCGCCCCATTGAGGACCTGACCGGCGGCAAGCTGGGTGCAGAGGCTGAGGGTCTGGACATTGGCCCCAAGACCGCTGAGACCTTCGCTGAGAAGATTAAGGGCGCAAAGACCATCTTCTGGAATGGCCCCGTTGGCGTGTTCGAGATTGCTCCCTTCGCTGAGGGTACCCGCGCGGTTGCACAGGCTATCGTCGACTCTGACGCATTCTCCATCATTGGTGGTGGCGACTCTGCTTCTGCAGTCCGTAACCTGGGCTTCAAGGATGAGCAGTTCGGCCACATCTCCACCGGTGGTGGCGCTTCCCTCGAGTACATTGAGGGTAAGACCCTGCCCGGCCTGGAGGCACTGGGCGCCTAATCTGGATGCACAGGTTTAGTACACGGTTTTAGTGTAAGGAACCCCCGTCGGGGCGGTATTTCGGTACCGTTCCGGCGGGGGTTTCTGCATGCCCGCTCATGCCCGGCTTACCCTATGCGGGTGGGTTTTGGGGCTGTTTCCTGGCTATATGCTGTGGGTTCCCTGGGTACGCGGCTTGTACTTGGGAGGGGCAGAGACGGCTTTACTAGACTGGAATTGTAGAGGTTCCCGCGGCCTACGGGGCATCGTCTGCTACACGTGGTACGGGGGCTGCAACTTCATAAAATACATCGCGGTATTTCACGAAATCTGTGGAGGAGCACCAATGACCACTAACAATGACGGCAATTCAATGAGCCAGGCTCCGGAGCAGACCTCTGAGGAGAACCCGGGGCAGAATCATACGCAGAGCCCAGAGAAGAAGAAGCGTTTTTCCCGGCGGACGCTGGGGTATGCCGGCGTAGGTGTTCTTACGGCAGCGGTTGTTAGCCGGTGCACGGGCCTGATTAAGACTCCGGAGGAGCTTGAAGAGGAACGTAAAAAGAAGCAGGAAGCTGAAGAGAAAGAACAGCAGGCTCAAAAGGATCGGGCTTTGGCTGCTCTTGAACCGGATCAAGAATTCGTGGGGGTAATCGATAAGTCTTATCTGTATAAGGATGTTCCTCTTACGTATACCGCCTACGAAAGCCGCGGTGAGTTTGTGCCCGCGACTGAGGAGCACCCCGCCCAGAATGTGCCGTATCCTGTACCTCAACCGGAGATGCACGAATATAGTCTGCAGGGTTTTCTGACCTTCATGGGGTATTTTTGTGCGGCCCTCAACTACTTCTATTACACGGGAGATACCGAGCCGCTGTCGAAGGTTGTTGAGCCGGAGGCTGTCCTTCCTGAAACAATGCTTCGTCTTTACCGGGAGAAGCGCGGATGGGTTATATCGAAAGATGATGTGTGCAAGGCGTGGATTTATTTCCCAACGAGTAGTCCGGATGAGGTATCGATGTCTGAGCGGAATGGACGACACATTCTAAGGTGCTTACTGGGGGTGGAGGAGAAAGAATCCTACATAGGGTATTTCTATATTCCAAGTATTGGTGAAAAATTATCTCTTTACAAATATCGGAGTCCTCTGGGGCGAGAATCATCGTACGACGATGGAGAGAGGATGGAAGCTGAGCATCTGAACAGCCGGTGGACCCTATTGATGAAGGACGAGGACTGGACACCGATGTACCCTGCAGATGGTTCCCATACCGGTAAATCTTAAGATTTGGTTCTTAATGTAACCTCAGTTAGGAGATGCGAGCAGCTGCCAGCCTCCCTATTAAGCCCCATCCGTAGTGGGTTTTGTTGTACGTCCAAAGATGAGTGTAAGGAAGAAGAAAATGATAGATAGCGAAAAATTGCCTAAGGAATTTATATACATGGACGATTTCTCGGGAGAGTATTCGTTAGCAACCGCTTGTTTAACTGGCGAGTATATTCCGGCGAATCAGGATCATCCCGCATATTCTGCACCTATCCCGGATTATGATTATACGCGGCAATCAGCAATTAGCTTTGTTCGGGAGCTTTTCAATTATATCTATTATTACTCCTGCCAAAATTATGCGCTTTTAGCGTCTGATATAAGGGGTTTAGAAGACCCGTGGAGGGAGGATGAAAACTTTTTCCCGGCTATTCGAGATCTCTTCGAAGAGGGTAAAGGTTGGGTAGTTACACCTGATACTAGGATTCTCAGCCTGCACGTTCTTGAAGCCCAGCCGCATATTACACGCTCGGAGCAAGAGGTAACTGAGTGGAAGGTGCGATTTGATATTCATCCCGAGGCAAAAGTGTATCGAAAAGATACCGGAGAGATGCATCCCATCGCTGAATTTGATACGCGTGGCCTGCTTCGTGACGGATCAATACATGGCACGATGAGAACGGTAAGAACGGTAAGAACGGTAAGAACGGTGAGAACAAAGGGAGAAAGACCAACAATCAGTTTTATCCCAGAAGGTACCAACAATGCGTCAGAGGAGAAGGCATCATGAGTATCAACAGCGGTCCTAACCCATATCCAACCCCGTATTCCGACCCATATTCCCAACCCAATTATCAGCCTGAACTTCGGAAGAACCGTCCCGTTAGCCGCCGTGTCTTTTTAGGCAGAGTGGGCGTAGGCGCTTTGGGTGTTGGGCTACTCGTTTCTGCGGGGTATCGTGCTGGCTTGCTGGGAACGTATGATGAGCGACGGGAAGCGCATCTACGGCTTCAGCACCAAAGATATATAGACATGGAACCGAAAGAGCCGTACGACTATCAGGAGGAGCTCGAAAAATCTAGTAGATTGCTCATTTACACTGCGTATGAGCGCAGCGGGCGGTATATTCCTGCAACGGAAGAACACGCGGCGCAGAATGTTCCCTACCCTGTATTGCATCCGGGTATGAATAAATACACCAGGTCCGGATTATATGTTTTTGTTGCTTACTATTATGCGTCTCTGAAATATTTTTACCTCACGGGAGATACTGAGCCTCTTTCTAAGATAGTGAAGCCGGAAGATGTTCTTGAGCCTGAAATCCTCCAGTTCTATCAAGAAAAGCGCGGATGGCTTATCTGTGATGATGAGATATTTAATGAGGTATCCATTAATTCTGCTGCTTTTTCCCCGGGTAAAAGATTTGAGTATACTAAGCGGAATATTTTTGATTGTAGTGTGGAATCTTTTCTTCACCGGGTAGGGCATTTCTTTATTCCAGAGTCGGGGGAAAAGATTCGCCTTGACCACTATGAGACGTTTAAAAGCAGTAGGTTTAGTTCATATGTAGAAAACTTGAAAGGGCGATGGGTTTTGATTAACAATCAAGATGATTTGATGCCTCTATATCCTCCCGGTTTTCATAAAATAAGATACTAAACCGATATGTGGAAGTTGCTGAATACTCCATTTGGGAAGTAGATTTGGCGCAGAGTTTTAGAACAGGAACCTCCGTTGGGGCGGTATTTCGGTACCGTTCCGGCGGGGGTTTCTGCATACCTGCGCATGCCTGGTTAGTTATCCTTGCGGGTGTTTACATACTGTTTCCTGGCTATATGCTGTGGATTCCGCAGCGTACCGCTTCTATCGGGGACACAGAGGAATAGCTCTAATAGACTGGAAATATAGAGGACCCCGGCCGGCAACCTCAAGATAGTCGAGGGGGAGCGAGGCAGGGAGTGCACGCACCTCTACAGGCAAGCAAATACAGACAAGCAAGACGGACAGCCAAAGGCGGACGGGCGAAGACGCCCAGGCGCTGAACCTAGCCGCCCGCGAGCAGCCCAGAACCACCTCGGCAGCTCGTGAACTCGATAGCTTGTGAATACGGAATCCAAGGAGGGAAAGAATGACCGTAAACGCTCAAACGCTTTTTGACGAAAAAGACTACACCGGAACATACCCGTATGTTGCCGACCACGTGATCGGGCCCTACACGCCCGCAAACCGGGACCACCCCGCCTACTCAGCACCCGCCCCTGGGGTGAGGTACACGTCGAGTGCTTACGAGGTGTCAAACCTGCGTCCCTACCTGGGCTACTACTACGCCTGCCAAAACTACATGATTCTCGCCTCCGAACCTGCAGTTCTGAGGATGGACAATATCAGTGAAGAAATGTTCTTCCCAACTATTCAGGACCTCTACGAAGAGGGCAGGGGCTGGGTCATTACTCCTAATCCCAAGATTCTGACCATGAACCTGCTTGAGGGGCAGCCGCGCCTCATCGACGAGACGCTAAAAATTGTGGAATGGAATGTGCGGTTCGATATTCTTCCCGAAGTTCAGGTGTACCGCAAAGACACGAACCAGGTGTACCCCATCACCGATTTTGATACGCGCGGTCTGATCCGTGACGGCGCAATACACGGGGCTCTACGCACACAATTCACGAATGAGTGGAGGCCCGTCCAATTCATTTCAGAAAATAGTTTGAGTTAGGGGAGGGGAGAGCAACATGACGAATAACTTTGGTGGACCAGGATACGGCGGACCCGGATATAACGAGCAACGAGCGTACATGAGGCGTGTGATATCTCGCGCCAGGTTTATACGGGCTGGCGTGTTCGCTGGCGCCGCCCTCGTCGCGATAGCTTTTGGCTGGGGTACCAAACTGCTCAACGAGATGGGTTCAGAATCCCAAACCGATAAGAAGCGTGACCAGGAATTTGTGCGCCTGGAACCCACGGAGAAGTACGATGCGCTGAACACTATGGGGCCTTCCTCCGGGCCGCTCGTCTACACGGCGTTTGAGCGTAAGGGCCGCTTCATTCCTGCCACGGAGGCGCAGGCGGCGCAGAACGTGCCGTACCCTATTCAGCAGCCCGGAATGGATAACTACGACCGCGGCGGCTTGTACGCGTTCTTGGCGTACTTCTTTGCGTCGATGAACTACTTCTACCACACGGGCGATACTGAGCCTCTTTCTAAGGTCACGGACCCGGAAAAGGTGCTACACCCCGAAATTCTTCGCCTGTACAGGGAGAAGCGCGGGTGGGTTATCTCGGCTGATAAGAATGTGCTGAGCGCCAACGTTGCTGATAATCTTGTTGCGGGTGAAAAGGCTAAAAATACGAGTCGAAATATCCTGGTGAGTACCCTGTACACGACTAAGGCTAAGGACCTTGCGTTTTATGTGACTGAGACGGGTGAGAAGCAGGATATCCGCAAATATTTGAGGTATCTGGGGCGTTTCTCGCTGGCTGTGGAGCATCTGCGTGGGCAGTGGGTGATTGTGGTTGACCGCGACGGCTACAGCAACCGTAACACCTACGAGCCGATCTACCCGCGAGGATTTGGGCAGCTGTAGCTTTCTCCATGTGGCTTCTTGAGGAACCCCCGCCGGGCAGTACTTTTGGTACTGTGCTGGCGGGGGTTTCTTGCTGGGCTTTCCTGGTGGGCTCTTCGCGGTTGGCTGGGGGAGGTGGAAACAATGGGAGGTGGAAGCAACGGGAGGTGGAATCCGTCCTGCTGGGTTCGTGTGCCGCGGGCGCGTGTGTTACCTTGAAGGGTGGGCGAGGAAGCTCGTTCACCGTCACATCAACTTCAACTTCCGGAAGCTAAATTTATGGTTACTTTTCAGGCTTATGCCGTCCCTGTGCCTTTTCAAGGTGAGTGCGCTAAAGCTCTTACAACGCGGCTCTCACGATGCGGCTCAAGCATCTAACGCCGACAAGTTAGATGCTGACTCGCTAAAGGTATGTATTCGTTTAATGATTTCATTTGTTGTCTGAACAATGAATGTTCTTTGTAAGTTGATGCAGTAGATATTTCAACTCCCAACAAATGTAGAAAATTTATGTAACCTCAAGGATTATTGCTGTGAGTATTATTTACCCTACTTCTCGTAGAGGGTTTATGAAGGGCGTGCTTGGCGTTGGTAGCGTCCTAGCTTTGAGCGCCTGCTCATCCACGCCAAAAACCAAAGAAAATAACTCAAAAGAAACCCCTTCGGCAACAGCTAGCGCTTCTCCAAAGCACAATGCCTACGCAAAACCATTCCATGACGATTATGATTACCGCAAGGCAATCAATGATCCAAAAAATGTATTTAATATCGGCATATATGAACCGGCAATGGAAGAACATCCCGCATACGCAGCGCCGCCGCCATACTACAACAGCACATATGAGCGTAATATGACGGCTTCTTCCATGAATATCGCGGTCACTTATTATGCAAATTATCAGAACTATATGCTTCTATCCGGAGACTCGCGACGACTTCATCTTGAAAATATGTTAGGCGGATTGTTCTTCCCCACCATTCAAGAACTCTACGACAACGCTAGTGGCTGGGTCATTACCCCGAACCAGCGAATTCTTAATTTCACGATTCTTGAACCTCAGCCCCGTATTGTGGATGAAGCAAATCACGTATGCGAAATTAACGTTCGATACGACCTGAAACCAGAGGCGAAAGTCTTTATCGTGGGGGAGAAAAAGCTCTACCCGATTACTGATTTTGACACTCGCAACATTGTTACAGGTGGGTCCATCTACGGAACTATGGTGTGTCGATTCCTGGACCCCAAGTGGGAAGTCAACTTTACCCCCACATATGGCCCAGTGCAGGGGAACTAAAGGAAAGGAAAACAGTGAAGGAAAACAATAACACTCCTGCTCTTCGGGAATCCTCAACCGGCAATAACCCATCAGAGCAGAAAAAGAACCCCAAAATCTCTCGTCGTGCCCTGTTACTGGGATCTGCTGTAGTAGGCACTGCCGCAGCATCGGGTCTGTATGTGGCTGGCTCAAACTGGAAAGCTTCGCTAAACGAGCGAATCGCGCAAGAAGATGCCTCATGGAAGCGAAACCAAGCACTAGCCGCCGCCGAGCCTGCAACAACAATTGCAGAGGAAAGCTACAAGAATACTGCAGCAGGTCTATCTGGTCGGCTGGTGTACACCGCATACCGCAAGGACGGTCTCTACGTTCCCGCAACCCGTGAGGCACCCGCACAGAATGTACCCTACCCAGTTATCCGCGAGAAGATGAATACATACGATATTTCAGGTATGTACTTGTTCTTCGCCTACTATAACGCTGCCAAGAACTACGGGTATTTGACCGGTGATCTTGAACCCCTAGCAAAGATTGTTGACCCCGAGAAAGTTATCTTTCCCAATGTGTACGAATTTATAGCCAATAACCAGGGGTGGATTGTTTCGGATCAAGAAATTGAATCGTATATGGTGGAAACTCACGGATACGGTAGCCGAGAGATTCAGGGACGAAAAATATACAAGCTGCAGACGGAATTGTCGATATATGGAGACGCCTATTTTGTGTATCGCGATACCGGCGAAGTGAAATATTTTCGGGATATGTTTCATACTGACCGCCACCCAACTATAGATTTCTACGGAGAGTTTTTGGATGGACGCTGGGTAAGCGTTGACGAAAATCTACAAGGGGATCTTTTGTTGCCCAAGGGTGTTTCTGTCGCCGGATACACGAAATAGATTCGTGAATTCAAAATAGCATTTGGCGATCAGAGACATATTTTTAGAAGGAGAGGAAATGACTGTCGACCCGGAGTGGACTAAAAAATTCTTCAACCAAGAGGACTATAGGGGAGCATACCATCTTGTCGATACTGACATGATTGGAATTTATACCCCGGCAGACCAGCAACACCCTGCATATTCTGCGCCGCCGCCAGACTACAGCTATACGTTTACTAAATTTCTAACGTCCGCTGATTTGGAATTCTATAATATCTACTACTATCAATGCCAAAACTATATGCTTTTGGCATCCGATTCGCGCCGCCTCGAATATGCAATGACCGCCGAAGAACTATTCTTCCCCGCCATCCAAGATATCTTTGACGACGGAAAAGGCTGGGTCATCACCCCCAACCAACAAATCTTGACCATGCACATTCTCGAAGCACAACCGCGCATCCACAACGAAGAACAAAAAATCTTCGACTGGAACGTCAAATTCGACATCCTCCCCGAAGCAAAAGTCTTCCGGAAAGATACCGGGCAGCTACAGCCCATCACCGAATTCGACACGCGCGGACTCCTTCGCGACGGAGCAATCCACGGCACCCTGCGCTCCCGTTTCCTCGATCCCGGATGGGACATCCACTTCATCCCCGAAAAGAAGGAGGCATAACAATGGAGCCCCAACGTAAGGAACAGGAGACGAGCGCCCAGCAGAATTCCTCCCAGGAAGCTCCTCCGGTATCTTCTGGTCAGCTACTTGCTCATCAGCAGGAGCCGCGAAAGCCCCGTTTTTCTCGTCGTACCCTCGCTGTAGCAGGCGTGGGAGCCCTTGGTGCCCTCTTCGTCGGTCGACAGACCGGTATCCTCGCCACCAATGAGGAAAAGCAGAAAATACGCCTTCTTAAACGGGATAGGGCACTAATCGCTCTAGAACCTGACGAGAAGTTTGATGCTGGTTACGTAGACCGTGGAAGCGCAGCGGGGTTTATGGTGTACACCGCCTATGAACGCAACGGCAGGTACGTGCCCGCCACCGAAGAGCGTGCCGCCCAGAATGTGCCGTACCCTGTTCTGCAGCCGGGAATGAATGAGTATAACCGCGGTGGTTTCTACATTTTTCAAGCGTACTTTTATGCCGCCCTGAACTATTTCTACTACACCGGAGATACCAAACCGCTCTCTGAAGTAATCAACCCCGAAGAGATCATTTCTCCCGAGCTTCTTCGGCTGTACCGGGAAAACCGCGGTTGGCTTATCGCCAATCAGGACGTGTACCGCGTACAGGTTACGATTCCCGGTATCGGTAGACGCCAAAAGAACAGCCGTAATATCAGCGAATATCAGGCAAGACGACGTATTCGCGATGAGGCTGTCTTCTACGTGTCCCAAACGGGGGAGAAGTTACCCATCGATAAGTTCTTGAAGACCGGTGAGGAAGAATACGCTTTCCTCTGCGCGGAGCACCTGCGCGGCCGCTGGGTGCTCGTGGAAGACGATAAGGACGCCACGCCGCTATACCCTCCGGGATTCTCCCTCGAAGGACTAGAGGTATAAGAACCCACCTTCCCGGTAGCCGCACGCCCTCACCGATAACCACACCACACCAACCACCCTAGGAGACATATGGAACAGTCGCCCCAGAACCCCGGCGTGCCCGCGCAGGCTAGCCACTTGCCGGACAATACTGTGCAGAGCAATGCTGCACAGGAAAATACCGTGCAGAACAACGCTGCAGAAAGCATCACGGTAGAAGCCACTGCGGCACCTGCCGCAACCGTCCTCCAGAGCCCCGAGCATGACCCTGCTGCAGCTGGTGTCGCCTCCGCAGCTCCCGCCGAGGCGGTAGCACCCGCGCCCGCAGAGCCTAAGCGCATGGGCCTGTACTCGCTTATCTGCCTCCCCACCGGCGGATTCACGGCCTTCTTCATTGCAAATAGTCCCTACCTCTGGATGTATTACGCCTATTGGGAATCTTCCTCGGTAGCAACGGCTACTCTCATCATTTCGTTTGTTGTTTTGCTGTGTGTCTGCTTCACCTACTGTGCTCTTGCGGCGCTCATCGTTGAGAAGATCGCTACCCGAAAGCTGCCTTGGGGTCGTTCCCTCGCCATAAGTGCGCGCGCTACCGCGCTTCTTGTGATTGTTTTGACGATTGTCTTTTTCTGCTACACCTCGTACCTTCTCCGAGGCGGCTACTAACACACCGTAGACAAACATCACCGGCAGAATACCGGCAGGGTAGAGCCCCCTAAGCTCCACCCTGCCGGTACTTCGTATCCGGGGTTCCGCGCAATCAGCGAACGCGGGGTGAGAATAGTCAAGGCACAGCATAAAACCGCGCCGAACCAGTGAAAATATGCCGCCAACCCTCTAAAATAGAAAAGGAAAATTCCGAACAACAACCCCGCCCGGCATACCGCGCGGGAAAGCTAAGGAGCGAACTATGTCGCGTAAGCCCCTCATCGCAGGCAACTGGAAGATGAACCTCAACCACGCAGAGGCAGTCACCCTCGTCCAGAAGCTCGCATGGACCCTCGACGACGCAAACTTCAACTTCTCCGCAACCGAAGTAGCCGTCTTCCCGCCCTTCACCGACATCCGCTCCGTGCAGACCCTCGTCGAAGGCGACAAGCTGGACATCCTCTACGGCGGCCAGGACCTCTCCGTCCACGACTCCGGCGCATACACCGGCGAAATCTCCGGCGCATTCCTCTCCAAGCTCGGCGCAACCTTCGTGCTCGTCGGCCACTCCGAGCGCCGCACCTACCACCACGAAAGCGACGAGCTGTGCGCGGCAAAGGTCCAGGCAGCATACAAGCACGGCCTGACCCCCGTCCTCTGCGTCGGTGAGCCCCTCGAAATCCGCGAAGCAGGCACCCACGTCGAGTACACCCTCGAGCAGCTGCGCGGCTCCATCGCAGGTCTGACCGCAGAGCAGGCAGAAACCCTCGTCATCGCATACGAGCCCGTCTGGGCAATCGGCACCGGCAAGGTCGCAACCGCAGACGACGCACAGGAAATGTCCGCAGCAATCCGCGCAGAAATCGCTAAGCTCTACTCCGCAGACGTTGCAGAGAAGGTCCGCGTTCTCTACGGCGGCTCCGTCAAGTCCTCCTCCGCACCCTCCATCATGGGCAAGGAAGACGTGGACGGCGTGCTCGTCGGTGGCGCATCCCTGCAGGCTGACGAATTCGCAGCAATCGCACGCTTCGACGCATAAAACCCCGACGCACCACAGCGTCTCATAGCGTTACAGCGCCCGGCGGGTACCCACCCGACCGGGCGCTGAACCATTAAACCGCCACCGAGTTAGCGGCGGGGGGGCAAGAGACGAGCGTAGGAAGGCTGGTGTATGACTCAGGTGTAAGAGCCGGGCGCGTTCGCCCCTAACCGCAAAACCCGCCCAGAATACGCCGACCCCGCGGTTCGCCCCGTACACTTAACGGCATGTTCAGCTTTGGTTTTTCTCTGGTCGTCGCAGCCCTCGTCGGCATGATCCTCTACAGCTACCTGCGCAACCGCAAAGTGAGTGCCCCGCGCCTACCCGGCAATGACGGCGGCAACATCGGCTACGCAGGCGGCGCAGAATACCAGGAACCCTCGCCCGAATACCAGTACTTCGAGAGCCGCCGAGAAGCATTCCTCGACCAGCTCTACAGCCGTACCTCCTCACCGGAAATCCCCGTGACCCTCACCCTGCGCGACTGGGTTGACCAGGGCTTCTACGCCGGAGGAGGCGCCTACTGGGCAGCCGCGCAGCAGTTCACCTACTACCTCATCGACGGCGGGTACGTGCGCGCCTACGACACTGAGGGCGATGAGCTCACCGCCCAGCGCGTGCTCACCGACCGGCCCGCGGCCCTGCAGCTGACCCCCAGCGAGTACCAGCGCCGCACCAACCGCGCCGCGTAAAAAGCCGCCTCAACGTGACCGAATGGCGGCTGTAGCGTATAGTTAAACCCGTCTGTCTGCGCCCCGCAGCCCAGGCACCCCACCAGAAGACAACGAAGGAAGGTCCCCATGGACGTCATCATGAACGTACTCATGGTCATCATTGCCATCACCAGCGTGATCGCAGTGATGCTTGTGCTGCTCAACCGCGGTCAGGGCGGCGGCCTCTCCGACATGTTCGGTGGCGGTATGACCAACTCCCTGAACTCCTCCGGTATGGCGTCGAAGAACCTGATTCGCCTGACCGTGACCGTAATCGTCATCTGGGTTATCGCAGTGGTCCTGTACGGCCTGGCCCTGCGCTTCAACGGCCAGATTGTGGTCTAGTCAGAGCCTCTCATCAGAGCCCACGCCCACCCCACCGAGGGTGAGCCAATAGAGCTTCTCCCCGGCACTTCTCAACCGAGAATGCCGGGGATTTTTTATGCACCAAACGGCAATGACGAAAGCGGTAGCGGGGCGCGAATCTTTACGGCATGATAGGACATATACACCACATACGAAAGGCAAAGAAGCCATGAGCGCCTACACCCTCGACTACACGTACACCGCCCCGTCAGCCCTCATCGACGGCGCCGACTCCCGCGCGCTCAGCCTCGCCACCAGCGGCGGCAGCACCCCTGAAGGTGCCGCCTCCCACCCGTACTTCTTCTCCGGGTTCCTCGAACGAGCAGACGTCTACGCCACCGCATTACTGGTCGTCGCCAGGGTCGCCCGCACCCGCTTCTACGTGCCGCCCAGCTCCCTCGCCGGAGCCCTACGCGCCGCAGACCCCGTCGTCACCAGCACCGCCGAAGGCCTGCGCTTCGAATCCTTCAGCGCCTGCTGCGGAGTGTACGCGCGCCTCGACGTTGACTCCAGCGCGCTCGACGCCAGCCACAGCGCCGTAGGCGTCACCAACGTAGACGTCAACCCGCCCCTGCGTGCCGCGCTCGCCTCCCTCAGGGCAGGGGAGCCCATCCACCTGAACGTCGGCGACGACGGGCTGCTCACCACCACCCTTGACGGCTCCGTCATGGAAGAAAAAGTGCCGCTGCCCATCCGCTGGCTCAAGGGCTTTGCAGAAACGCAGATGCTCTCATCCCGCATGAGCCCCGTGCACAGCCTGGACGCTGCCGCCGCCCGAACCTTCATCCACTCCCTGCCGCGTAACTCCAGCACCAAGGCGGTCCTGTGGGCGACCCGCGCCGTGCGTTCCCTGCGGCTTGCCACCCGCGCCACCGCCGGATCCGTATGCGTGGCGGGCCCCGAGCGTCTGCGCGTGCTTGAGCCGCTCATCCGCCACATTCAGCGCCTGGACGCCTACAGCGAGCCCGTAACCGCCGGTAACGCGCCCGTGCCCAGCGTGTGGGTGGCGCACCTGCCCGGCGCACGCCTGAGTATTGGTCTGAGCCCCGAAAAGTCACGCGGATTCTCAGGTGAGGGGTCCGTGCTGCAGGCGCTGTCTAACCCGAACACCGCCCGGAACGCTGACATGCTCAGCGTGCTGCTCTCCTTCGAGCCGCGCATTGACGTGCCCGTCATGTCTGCCCGCGCCGGCCTGGACGAGGCGGCAACCCGCGACGCCCTCGCCCTGCTGGCTTCCTCCGGTCAGGTTGGTTTTGACGCGCACGCTGGCGAGTATTTCCACCGCCCGCTGCCCGTGCATCCGGAGGCGCTGACCGCCATGCACCCGCGCCTGGTCGGCGCGAAAAAGCTTGCCGACTCCGGCGCCATTGAGCGGGTCGGGGCGGGGGAGCACGGTACCGGTGAGTACAGCGTGCGCAGCGGCGAGAATACGTACACCGTGGTGTTGCCCGCCGACCCGTACGCTGTGGAGGGGTACCTCTGCTCCTGCCCCTGGTGGCTGAAGTACCGCGGTACGCGCGGTCCCTGCAAGCACGCGCTGGCGGTTAGCATTCTCTACCGAGAACACGCCGCCGGCTAGGGTAAACGCCCCGGCGCACCACGCACCGCGCTAAAAGACGACGCCCCAAAAGCTCGCCTCAGCTTCCACCCGAAAGACCACCATGAGCAAACGCCCCGAAACGCACACCTTCCCCGAAGGGGTCATCACCGAGCCGCTTCCCGGCGAAGTCATTCACCCGCTCCTCAGGCAACAGAAAACCTGGAGCGACATCATGCACTTCAACCGCAATCTCGCCAATATCCTGGCGGTCGGTGGCACCCTCGAACAGATTTACCGCCGCTGGCAGTACTTCGACATTGTCACCACCCCCTACGGATCCCAGCTCGGCAAAAACACGCCCGGAACCGTCACGCAGGACCGCGTGAAAGCCTACGCAGAGTTCGGCTGGTTCACCGGAGGCGTTGCCATGCGCCTAGCTGAGCTCTACGGCGGGGCGCGCCTCAAACACAACGAGGAATACTACACCGCCCTCATCAACTGTGACCGCGAGCTGATCCTCCCGCTGCTGCGTGAAGATAAGCAACTGCGTGAAGAGCTCATCTGGGGCATGCTCGCCGTCGAAGGTAACCGGGACGTATCCCTCACCCAGCGCGACTCCTACAAGCCCGCACAGAAGGTCAACAACCCCGGCTGGTCCTGCGCCCTCATCGAAGCCACCGAAACCGGGCTGATCAGCCGTGACCGCCTCATTGACGCGCTCTTAAGCTCCCTCATGAGCGACTTCCCGGCGTACCGGGTCGGCTGGTTTTCACGCCTGGTCACCGGGCTTAAACTCACCGCTGAAGAAATCGCGGCACGTCAGAGCGAATTTCTGACGCTTTTCTCCTCGCCCATCGGTCCGAGCGTAACCCTCGGCGTGCAGCATATTCACCGCCTCTGGAGCAAAAACCCGCAGGCGCTGGATGCCGCCGCTTTCGCCTACGCGGCACCCGCCGTATGCGCCGGAACCAAGGCAAACGCACTCAAAATCCTGACCATGCTCCAGGCGCTTTACCGGGCGGGCACCCTCGACGCTGCCGCCTACGAAGACGCTGTGGTCATGGCGCTCAGCCACACCCACGCGCAGGTTCAAGCCGCCGCCCTCAACCACCTCGAAGAATGGGTGCAGGCTGGTGCCGCTGAGGACGCGAGCGCCGACGTTATCGTGTTCGCTGAGCGTGCCCGTGAACTCTACCGCGACTACCGTTCCCAGCTGGATCCGCTGGTTGTGGCGCAGATTCAGGAGAACGGCTCGCCGCTGCTTGAAGAAGCACAAGACCTGGAGAATGGACAGGGGAGCGGTGAGGAAAGCGCCCTCACTGAAGCTGCTGACATTGAGGCCGCCGCCGCGGAGGCGCTCGCCGCCTCCCGCACCGCAATCCACCGGTACTGGGACACCCCCGTGCGCCCCGTTACTGCATCCGACGTGCAAGAACGCGCCCGTGCGCTCCTGCACCACCAGGTCGCGCCCTGCGCCATCCCCGACACGCTCAACGAAGCAGACCAGCCCGAAACGCACGCCGGATGCGAGCTGGAGCTGGAACTGCTCACCGCCTACCTGCTCAGCGCCGACGGCACCGCGCAGAGCCCGAACCTGCTCGAACAGCTTGTTCCCCTCTGCCTGAAAAAGCTGAACCACTGGGGTCTGGATTGGTTCGATATGCGCGTGCATTTGACGGTTCTTGCCGCCGCCGGGAAGCTGCGTGAGCGCGCGCAGGCATCGGAGATGACCCCGAAGGAAGACCCCGGTACGGTGCCGAACCTGCACTACATGTACTCCCGCCACGCTGCGTTCTTCAGCACCGGGTTCAAGGATGCCCTCGGCGCGCTGAAGAGCAGGCAGAGCTACACGCCGATCGCCACCCCTGAGCTGTTCGGTGGGTGGGTGCATCCGGATACCCTGGTGCGCCGGTACGCCAAGAACCTGGCTGACGGAGCCCCCATCCTGCGCCCGGATTTTACGGCGGCGCTACTGCGTGTGCGCGTGCCGGAGGTGCTACCTCCGTACGCTACTGACGAGCAGCGACAGGATGCGCAGAACCGCCGCGCTGAGGCGCTGACCCTGCTTGAAAGCCTCGAAGAGCAATACGTGAAGAACGCTGGGCAGGACGCTCCGCGCTCTGCTCCTACCCAGATTCGTGTGCTCCGCTCCGCCCTTGACGGTACCCTCGCCACCGGGCGCGTCAACCCCTACCTGGAATCCATCACGGTAACCCAGAGGGAAAAAAGCTGGGGCCTTCAGCTGAACGGGGTGGCGCACGGTGCTTCCACCCCCGAGCTGAACGCTTTCCGCGGACTCGCCACCGCCCACCACAGCGAAGAAGGACAGTACGCCCTGCTCTATCCCTCACGGGCAGAACCGCTGGCTTTCTACTGCGCTAGTAGCAACTGGTACAGCTTGGACCATAGCGCCTTCGACCGTGAACTCTACCTGGCTTTGGCGGCGCACCCCGGCGTGTGGGGTCCCGCCTGTGCATTCGTGTTCGCCGCGGGCTTCTCGGAGCAGCGCGTCGAGGTTCGTTCCCTCGCCGTGGAAATCATGCACCGCGTGCTGGACGACCAGCTCAGCCTTGAGGACGCCACCGCAGGCTTCGTGGACTTTGTGCCGCTGGCGATGCTGAACCGTTGGGCGCTTGCCCTCACCGACTTCGCCCAGCTGGATGCGTGGGCGGCGGTGCGATTCTTCGCGTGCCTCATACCGCACCTGGATACCGGGGCGAACTCGCTCGGTAAGCTGCTGGGCGCCTTCAGCCAGGCGTTGGCGACTCTCGACCCTGCCACCCGTGCGCAGCTCGTGGATGAGCCGCTGCGTGCCTGGTTGGGTTCGCTGACCGGTTCTTCGCAGAAGGCGCGGTACGCCCGGAATATCCTCAACCAGGTGCAGGGCTAACCGTTCAACCGGTCCCCGTTCAACACTTCCGTTCAACTCTTCACAACCATTCACCATCAACTCTGAAAGCAGGTACCAATGACTGATACCGCCCAGCCGCATAACCCTAACGAGCACAGCGCAGGTGAGCGCACCCTCGAAGAGCGCCGCGCCGCCCTCAAAGCCCTTATGGAGGCAGAATCAACTGACGTGCAGGAATACCACGCCGTCATCACAGGCGCTACCGAGGAGGAACGCGCATCCTTCGCCCGAACCCTCACCCCTAAGAGCGTGATCGGTAGCGACCACATTAACCGCACCCCGCTTGCCGCCTACGTTGCCGGGGCGCTCGTGCGCACCCCCGACGGTGACCCGTGGGAATACCACCGTTCCGCCGGCCGCGCCATGCGCACCCTACTCTGGGAAGGTAAACCCGATCAGCAGCTGATTGACGCGTTCCTGCTCGGCGCCACCGAACGCCCCGAGGAGTGGATTCTGCGTTTTATTGAGGGGCTGCCGAACTCTTGGGCGCGCTCGAAGAAGATCTGGGAAACCTGCTACACGCTACTTCGCGCCCGCAACCTGAGCTGCGATGCCCCCGAATACCTGGTCCTTTTCCTGCACGAAGCCCTGCCCAGCGTGAAGAAGGGAAGCACCAGTAATCACGCCCAGCTCAAAACCTTCTTCACCCGTGACATGACCCTGCTCGACCAGGAATTCTGGGCGATTTTCCGCACCGAAGGGGTGCTCTTCAAGGGCTATGGCAACTACATGGGCGAAAGCGCGGAACTGTGCCGCCTCATGGGCGAATACTTCGACATCCGCGACGAGATTCTGGACGCCCTGCTACGTGGCCTGACCAGCGATTTCAGCGCCTTCAACTCGGCGGCATTCCACTCCGTCTACACCGATCTGCAGCCCACCGATGAGGAGAACCGGGCACGCTTCGGGCAGCTTATGGCTGTCCTCACCGCCGAACCGAGCGCATCGGTTGGTTTCGCCCAGACCATGCTGCAGAACGTGCTCAAAGCCTGCGCACCCGCCGCCCTGCAGAAGAACGAAAACGCAGAGCTGGTACCGCTCGAACAGGTCGAGCTGGAACAGCTCATTGACGCACTCGGCGCGAACCTCTACCGCACCGAGAAGAAGATTCAGCGCGGTGCCCTGCGCCTGCTCAAGCTCATCGCCACCCAGTACGCTGGTTTGAGCAAAGCCAAGCGCAAGAAGGCGCAAACCGCCGAGCAGCTGGCGCTCGCCGAATACATTGCTGAGCGCATCCTTGAGGCTTACGAGGTGCTACCCCTGGAACTGCGCGGCGCCGCGGAAGCCTGCCTGCCCGAAGACCGCCTACCCCAGGCGGAAGAGGCGGAGGCGGCGGGCGCCTCCGTAGAGGTACCGCCGGTGCTCTTGCCCGGCGTTGAGCACCGAGAACCCGTCGCATCCATCGCGAATCTGGATGAGTTCTGCACCCTCATTACGGAAGAGTCGAACACCACCTCGGGTCGAATTACCGGGGACGAATCTCCCCGCACTAGGGGAGAGAACCTGGCTCGTCTTTACCACTTTGCCGCGACCGACAAGCTGGCACCGGCGGGTCAGCAGCAACTGCGTACCCTGCGCAAGATTGCCAGCGAATATTACTACAACAACGTCGCTTACATGTCTGTTCTCCGCGCAGTATTGGAAGCTAACGCCGAGGCCATGGGGTGCAAATCCTGGGAGCTACCCGAGCTGACGCCGCTCCTGCAGTATTCCGACCGTAGTGAGATGGTTGCACGAGCTCGCCCGAGTAACGCGCTCCTGAGCAAGGAAGAGATGATACGTCTGACTATTCAGAATAAACACCATCTCTGGAATGCTGACTACAAGCCGTTGAAGGGTTACCGTGACCTCTATGAGATCTTCCGCGAGCAGATGCGTGCCGTCGCCGCCGGGGGAGAGTACCACACGGAAGGACGCACGGTGCGTCTGCTGAGCGCACCACTACCCGCCCGTCAGCTTACCTACAGTGACTGGACTTATCGTACTGTTTCTGGTCTGGATATGCCCTGGAGCGGCTTCAATCGTGGTCTCGACAATGATCGAGTCTGGGAATACCAGGAGGCCAGCAGGTCGGGTCGTCTTCGCGAGGCAGGTTTCGAAAACTTTAACGTTGAGGAATTCGTGAAGTACCAGCCCATGTGGCAGGTCAAGGGCGACATCGTGGATACTGCGGATGAGGCGCGCGAGGCGCTGAGCCACGCAACCGCTGGCATGAGCCCCGAGGAAGCCATCGCCTACGAGGTGTTAAACACCGCCTTGATTCCCTTCGTGTGCCTACTGAATCTCGATAGCGTCGATGGGTGGCGGGGCGACTATATTATCGTGCTCACCGAGTGGGCGTCCTGGTTGCTTCAGAACAACCCGGACCTGCTCTCGGCATACTTCCTGTTTGCCGCTTCGCAGTGCGTTGAGGAGAAGACCGTCACCCCCGTTCCCGTACTAATGCGCGCGTTGAGGGAGTCCACCGTGCAGGTGGGCGCCCCGACCTGCACCCTGCTCGGCTACGTGGCGAGCGCGAAGAATCCTGAGTACCGTCTGGCGGCGGCAGAGGCCATTGCGGCACTCTTTGAGGCGGGCCTGCTGGATGCGTCAACCTTCGCTGAGACCCTGAAGTGGGCGCTGGAGGACGGGATGGTTCTTCCGAACCGCCTGGTGGCGACCCTGCGTGAGGTGTCGGCTATTAGTCCGCTGGCGGGTTGGCGTGTGCTGCAGGTTCTGCGTCTGCTGCTGCCGATGGTTGATGGGCTGACGAAGGGCGGCGACTATGTGCGTCTTGCCGTGGAGCTTGCCGAGCTGTACGGCACGCCGGTTGAGATTCCTGCGGAGCTGGAACCGAAGATGAAGGGCTCCACGGTCATGGCGAAGGCACTACGCGCCCTAGCCGCCGTGCCTGCCCGCGAGACGGAGGAGGCGCTTGCCGCCCGCGAAGCTGCGCTCGCCCTGCTGGGGGAGTCCTAGTCCGAGAGTCCTAGTCCGAGAGTCCTAGTCCGAAAAACCTACCTGCCGGTGAGGCTACTTGCCCCTTAGCTAGAGCCTCACCGGTGGGTAGAAACCCCCTAGTAGAAACTCCCTAGTATGCTTCGGTGACGAAACGGCTTGACCCCCCTCGCGGGGCGGGAGTAATCTATAGGTAATGGCGGATCATGAAGAGTCCTACTTTCTGAAATATCTTTTTCTTATATTTGTCGGATTCTTCGCTTCCCGCCATTTTTCTTTTAACTTCCGTCCCGCATAGACCGGGCACCGCCCATGAACTGGGCACCACCGAAGCCCCGAGCTAATGAGCTAAGCGCCCCCAGGTCACCGATGACCAAACCCAGCGACAACTCGCACCCACGCCGCTACGATAAGAAAATAGACCACCACCGACGGTGACAGTCGGGTGAGACCAACGGAAAGGACGACCCGTGACTACTCCCTACGACGCATCCCCCTACCTGCAAGAATCACCCTATCTCAACGAATCTGCGTACCTTCACGGCGAAGCGCCCGAGGGCCTCAGCCCCCTCGTGCGCCTCATCCTGATGCGCCGCTACGGCGTGTACGTCTTCACCGACCTGTACGGCCCCTACTACCGCTCGGACTTCTCGAGCATTAATGAGCGGCACCACTCCGGCGTATTCGACACCGACCTGGGGCGAGTGTCCTTCCTGAGCGATTGCGGTCTGACCCTCAGCGACGAGTCCCTCGCCCAGGCGCTACGTGCCAGCGCCAACGAGTTTGCCCTGTTCGCGACCATCTGGTCCTACGAATACGGGTACCGCCCCGGCCGCGTGTTCCGCCGCGACTTTGATCTGCGCGCCCTGACGCTCAGCGACGAGCAGCGTTACACCGAGCAGATCATGCACTACCTCTCCAACCCGTACTACAACCCGGACGGCACCGAGCGAATCCTTGGCGGCCTGCCCGAGAACTACGTGCCCTACGAGTGGCAGCAGCCGATGAGCCGCTCCAACTTCACCAGCATGGAACGCAACCGCCGACCCCTGCAGATGGTCAGCGGCGTGCAGAACGCCCTGATCATGGCGGGTGCCCTCTACCAGCAGCTGCTCGGTCAGCAGCAGGCGTACAACCAGACCGACCAGCGCGACCTTGTGGCGTTGCGCCGTTTCCTCGCCCAGCATGACGCACTGCCGGCTGCCCGACCGGAGAACACCAGCCGCGAAAACCGCGTGTTCATCGCCGCCTGCCTGCACCCCGAAGACGCTGAGCACTTGCGCACCATGAAGGAGGCGCTCGCCCTCGCCGCCGCCTACTCGCGTCTGCGTTTCAACGGCACGGTGGGGGATCTGAGCCTGAGCACCGCGCCGCGCCTGAAGCTGCGCCGTAGCGAACGCACCCGCATCGCGCACCTGCTCAACCGGGTGCTGGAAGCTGACCCGGTCGGTGCCCGCTACGACAGCGCACCCGCCGCCGAAATGTACAAGCGCCTCGTCAAGGCGGTTCACCCCGGCGACTACCCGTCACTGACCGCGCTGAGCCGCTGGGCTGACGACCTGTACCGCGGCGAGGTGTACAGCTTCGAGTCGCTGGTGGACCGCGCCTACGCAACCCGGGATGCGCAGAACGTGGCACGTCTGCTCTCGACCCGTCCCGGCGTGTTTGCACGCCAGCTGGTGCGCGCCCTGGATGCTTTCGAAGCGCCCCGCTACGGCATTGATACCACGCCGAGCCCCGGCCAGCAGGTCATCTTTGACGCGTTTGCCGCCGTGGCGCCGCGTGTTTCCGCGCCCATTCTGGTCCAGATTCGTAACCTGGTGGCCCTGCAGCGTAATGCGCTCGCGAACCCGCCGAAGGAGCGCCCCGCCAACCCAGTGGCGGTGCAGGAGGACCGGGAGCTCGCCGACTACGCGCGCCGCAACCCGGAGGGCGTCGCGAGGGTTCAGAACATCATGCAGAACGCGGGCATCCCGAACCCGCTGGGCTCGTTCTTCGGGGATAATTCCGGCCCGGAGAACCCGCTGCCTTCTATCCCGGTCGGTTCCGAACCTGCCGCGAGCCAGCGCGAGGAGCGCCGCGCGGCGTCCGCTCAGAAGACTCAGCCTGCCGCCCCGCAGCGCATGAACCTGTCCAAGACCGGTATCGCCACCATGATTCCGGCGCGCGAGTACAGCCCGGTCGTGCTGGACCTGCTGGAGCGCCTGGTCGAGATTGGCCTGTCCGGCCGTCTTGCCGAGACCAGCATCTACCTGCCCGAGCAGGTGGGTGATACGATCATGCCGCTGAACACACGCAGTGCCCGCCCCTCCCTGGACGGTATGGGCCGCTACAACACCTCCACGGTGCACCTGCCGCCCACCGGCGTGATTCGCCTCTTCTGCTTCTGGGATGAGGGCGTGGACATTGACCTGTCGCTGATGATGTTCGACGCCGAAGGCAACTACATGGACAAGATCAGCTACTGGTCGCAGACCGTGAAAAACAGCCAGGGCGCCATTTACGCGCACCACTCCGGCGACATTACGGACGGTACCGGCGGCGCCTGGGAGTACATCGACATTGAGGCTCGCAAGGCGCTCAAGGCGGAGGTGTGCTACCTCGTGCCGGTGGTGCAGCTGTACTCCGGCTTCGGGGAGGCACACACCCTGGCCGCGGTGAACGACCTGCAGGCGGGCTTCATGGTGGTGCCCGCCGTAGGTGTGGGTGAGGTGCATGAGGTGAGCCAGGTGCACACCAAGTTCACCTTGCGCGCTGAGAGCCGCGGTGTGCTGCCGTTCATCGTGGACCTGCAGAACCGCGACCCGTACGACATCCCGGAGGAGACCGACGCCATCGTGAAGGTGACGGATATTGGTCTTGCCCACGGCATTAACGTGTTGCAGTCTGGCGCGAACATCACCGCCGTGCGTGAGCACTTTGACTGGGCGCAGCCCATGACGGTGCGCGAGTACCTGCAGCTGACCGGCGCGAAGCTCACCCCGAGCCCCGAGGAGGCGCAGCAAGTGCTGGAGGCGACGGTTCCGTCGCTGGCGGCACTGTACGTGGGCTTTGAGGCGGATGAATCTTCGGAGGAACAAGAGCCGCAGAATCCTGCCGCTACTGAACAGTAGGCGGGCGTAGCAAGAGTGGAGCCCCGGATAGTCGAAACTATCCGGGGCTCCACTCTTTTGTCATGTCATAACATTTTGGAATCTTCGTTGGATGATGAAGACATGCTGGCTTACTTAGGCGACCGCTTCGAGCTGTTGGCTCACGTACTGGTTCAGGCTCTGGTGAGAAAGCGCTGCCTGCTGAACCAGACGACGATGCAATTGCGGTGAAACACGCAAGTTGAATCGTCCTGAGAAGGAACGCAGAGAGAACGGTTCGGGTGCCTCGCGGCCGTCTTCTTCAAGAATTTCGAGGGTGTCGGCGACGACTTCTCGGATACCTGCGAATGCCTCGGTAGAGGTTGGGGCCAGGTATGAGAGGCTGGGAAATTCGGCGACGGTTCCGACGAATTCCTGGTCGTCTTCAGACCACTCGACGCGGTAGGTGTAGAGCTCCTGGCGGGGGAGAGTATTAGTCATCGTTATTCTCCAGTTTTCGAATGGCTGCTAGAGCCTGCTTGACTTGGTATTTCTTTGCTTTACCAGAGTTTCCCTGTTGAATGTTGACAATAGGGTCACCATGCCAGGGCGTGCTGTAGTAGTGGTGAGATCCGCGGATACGCGGCGCTCCAAAGAAATGGGTGCATACCTTTTGAAGTTGAGTGAAAGTAACGTTTTGAGGGCTGGTAGCCATCTTCGCGACTAAATCTTCAATACTCGGCATACTTTATAGTACCACTTCTGGTACCATTTCGGGCTGGTTTAAAACCATAGAGAAAAGCCCCGAATAGTCGAAACTATCCGGGGCTCCACTCTTTATCTTGGTGCAGTTCAGAACCGAACCTTACGGGCGGTTCTCAGGAGCCAGCGACTCCTCGGTTGCAAAAATCAGGGTCTGCTTCTTACCGCGCGCACCCACCGCCGGGGTTTCCAGCAGCAGCTGAGCGTTCAGATCCTCAGCGTCCAGCTTCGCGCCAGCCAGAAGGCGGCTGGTCGCATCCTGCTTATCCTCACCGGTGATGAGGAAGAACACGTGACGCGAATTATTGATAATCGGCAGGGTCACCGACACGCGCTCAGCCGGCGGCTTCGGCGAATCGGACACCATCACGGTCACAGCCTTACCGCCCTCAACCGGATCCTCCGGCAGGCCGGTACCCAGCAGAACCTGCTTACGGCCCGGGAACAGGGAAGCAATATGACCGTCCGGGCCCATGCCCAGCAGGGTGATGTCAAAGACCGGTGCGGGCCACTGGCCGCCACCGCCACCACCGCAGCCTCCGCCGCCGCATCCACAACCACCTGCGGGCTCAGTAGCCTCAGCGTCAAATTCGTCCAGGGTGGTCTCTTCGATGGACTGCTCGGGTGCAGAAGAACCGCAACCGCCGCCACCGCAACCACAACCGCCGGAGCCGCCGTGCTCGTGACCTGCGCCGCCACCGTGACCGCCAGCCAGCGGCAGTTCGGTTGCGCCCTCAGGCATCTGCACGCTCACAGCCGGTGCGGAACCGGCGTAGTCGCGCATCTCGAAAGCGTAGTGCTCAGCAGCAGCCTCAAGACCGGTGAAAATATCGGACGGACCCATACGGTGCACATTGCCCACAACCAGGCCGTGCGACAGCAGGGGAGCGAGCAGCGCCTCAATAGCCTGACCGTCATTACGTTCGGGGCTACGCTCGGGCACGTAACGCTCATCGGAGAACCAGAAGTGCACGCGGGACCAGTCGATATCCTTCACACGCTCGTTCTCAGCCCACGCCTTCAAGGTAGCGATACCCATCGTGCCGCCGGTCAGCGAAATGTGGGCGATGGTGCGCTCAGAGAGCACGTGCTCAATGATGTCGAGGATGCGGGTCACCGCGTCCGCTGCGAGAGTCTCGCGGGTCGGGTGCGCCACCAGGGTAGGGGTGGATGCGCCCATGTTCTGAATCTTAGGCATCGAAAACCTCCGGGTATTCTTCGAGATCCAGCATGTCTTCAGGCTGGCAGGTATCGTCCACAAGGGTTACAGTGCGCAGCGCCTGCTTCAGCACGTCACCGTAGGTGTCGTCCGGGTCAAGGCGGCGCAACTCCTCAGAGATGCACTCGGCGAGGGTACGCACCGGCAGCGCAATCTGCTGGTCGGGTGCGTACGGGGTGGAGATGGTTGCCACGGAAATGCCGGGGCGGAACATCGTCACGGAACCGTCTTCACGCTCAATGCTGACGCGGTACAGGCCGCGGTTTGCCGCGCCAATGGTGGCGAGGTGTACGGGCGCTTCAAGCTTCCAGCCGAGCCACGTACCGAGCAGCACCACGGACGGGGACTTGCTCGAACCCCACACAACCACGCGGCGTACGGGGGAGGAGGGCATCTGCTCCATGAGCGCTGCCAGCTGGGTGCGCCACAGGGTGAGGCGGGTCCACGCCAGGTCGGTGTCGCCGGCGCGGTACACCTCGGCGAGGTGCTTGAGGGCCTCCTTCGGGTCCTCAGCGCGTGCAGAATCGGTGATACGACGCTGAGCGATACGACCGATGGAGTGCTGTGCTGGGTTCTCCGGAACCGAGTGTGGCCACCAGACCACAATGGGGGAATCAGGCAGCAGCAGACCGGAGATCAGTGCTTCGGTCGGGCGGGATGCGCTACCCCAGCCGCGCAGAACAATCATCTCGGATGCGCCGGTGTCGCCGCCGAGGTGGATTTCTGCATCCAGCTGGTCGGGGTCGAGCGGGTCGTGGGAGATGTGCACAATAATGCGGCTCGGGTGTTCGTGGGAGGCACGAATTGCGGCGCGCATTGCTTCGCGGGAGTGGCCCTTTTCCGCGAGAACAACGAGGGTGAGAACTCGTCCGCTGCTGAGGCTACCGTTGGCGGCAGTCAGGTGGCTCAGTTCCTTGTTGATAGCGGAAACGGTGGTGTTATGCAGGTGCGAGATCACGGGCGCCTCCAAGCGCGGTTGTCACGCTCAAGCATCTCGTGTGCTGAACGCGGACCCCACGAACCGGATTCGTAGGGTTCAGGCTTAATGCGGTTTTCTTCCCAGTACTCTTCGAAGGGGTCGAGGATCTTCCAGGAGAGCTCAACTTCTTCGTGGCGGGGGAACAGCGGCGGCTCGCCGAGCAGAACGTCCAGGATGAGACGCTCGTAGGCTTCGGGGGACTCTTCGGTGAAGGAGTGGCCGTAGCCGAAGTCCATGTTGACGTCGCGGATTTCCATCTGGGTGCCGGGCACCTTCGCGGAGAATCGGATGGTCATGCCTTCATCGGGCTGCACGCGGATGACGATGGCGTTCTGGCCGACCTGCGGGTTTTCACGTTCGCCGAAGAGACGGTCGGAGGACTTCTTCAAGACCACGGCGATTTCGGTGACTCGGCGGCCCAGGCGCTTGCCGGCGCGCAGGTAGAAGGGGGTGCCTTCCCAGCGGCGGTTTGCGATGGACACCTTCAGCGCTGCGAAGGTTTCGGTGCGGGAGTCTGCGGGGATGTCGTTTTCGTCGAAGAAGCCGTTGACGTGCTCGCCGCCCTGGTAGCCTGCGGCGTACTGGCCGAGGGCGAAGGAGTTCGGCAGGTCGTCGATGCGGACTGCTTCGAGGACCTTAGCCTTTTCGGCACGCAGGTGCTTGGCGTCGAGGCTGAGGGGCTCTTCCATGGCGGTGAGGGCGAGCAGCTGCAGCAGGTGGTTCTGGATGACGTCGCGGGCCGCACCCACGCCGTCGTAGTAGCCTGCGCGGGAGCCGATGCCGATGTCTTCTGCCATGGTGATCTGGACGTGGTCAACGTAGTTGGAGTTCCAGAGCGGTTCGAACATCTGGTTGGAGAAACGCATCGCCAGGATGTTCTGAACGGTTTCCTTGCCCAGGTAGTGGTCGATGCGGAACACTGCGTCGGGCGGGAAGACTGCCTCCACGATGGAGTTCAGTTCGCGTGCGCTTTCAAGGTTGTGACCGAAGGGCTTCTCAATGACCACGCGGCGCCAACCGTCGACGGGGTTGACGGTGTCGTTATCGCGGGATGCGAGGTCGTGTTCGGCGAGCTTGGTGAGGACCTGCTCGAATGCCTTCGGGGGGATGGAGAGGTAGAAGGCGTGGTTGCCGTGAGCGCCACGCTCGTCGAGTTCGGCAAGGGTGCTCTTGAGCTGTTCATAGGCTGCGTCGTCGTCAAAGGCACCTACGACGAATCGCATGCCCTGCTGGAACTGGTTCCATACGTCTTCGCGGAAGGGGGTACGGGCGTGTGCTTCAACGGATTCGCGTACGTAGGAGCGGAAATCGTCATCGCTCCAGGGGCGGCGGCCGAAGCCGACAAGGCCGAAGCTCGGGGGGAGCAAACCGCGGTTCATGAGGTCATACACTGCCGGAAGCAGCTTCTTGCGGGCCAGGTCACCGGTTACGCCAAAGAAGACGAGCGCGGACGGCCCCGCAATGCGGGTAATGCGGCGGTCGCGAGTGTCCCTGAGGGGGTTCGCTTCATGACCGTTAGTCACAATATATTCCTTTGATTGCCTTGGTTGGTTCGTGCGGCGCGCGGTTCGTACCTTATTCGCGCGGAGGCGATGCCGCATTCTGGAAGGTGTGTACCCTGTATTGTACCGGTTTTGACGGAATGATATGAGGGGCACCTAACCCGCCGAGATTCCCTGGGGCGACCTGAGTGGTGAAGCTCGGGCGGGAACCCTGGCGAAAATCCCGGCGGATTAGGGTGCGGTGCCGCGGTGCGCATCGGGCGGTGCACACCGACAGCGGTTAGCGCCGCGCTATAGTTCGGCGGCTACGTAGGGTACGGCTACTTGGCCTGCTCGAGTGCCTCGCGGACGGTCTGCAGCAGCTCTTCCCAGGAGACGTCGAACTTGGACAGGCCCTCAACCTCGAGCTTCTCCACGACCTCCGGGTAGGAGACGTAAGCGGAGATAGCGTCCAGAACCTCGTTGGACTCGGAGTAGTTCGGCACGATGGTGTTGCCGGTGATTTCGCCGTGGTCGGCAACAGCGTTCAGGGTTGCCTCGGGCATGGTGTTCACGGTGTTGGGTGCAACCAGGCCGGTCACGTACAGGGTATCGGGCAGTGCGGGGTCCTTCACACCGGTGGATGCCCACAGCGGACGCTGTACGTTCGCGCCGTGTGCCTGCAGGCGTGCCCAACGCTCGGAGGAGAACATTTCCTCGAATACCTCGTAGGCGAGGCGTGCGTTTGCCAGGCCTGCCTTGCCCTTGAGCTGTACAGCGTCGCCGCCGGCAGCTTCGAGGCGCGCATCAATTTCGGTGTCTACGCGGGAGACGAAGAAGGATGCGACGGAGTGGATGGTGGACAGGTCCTTGCCGTTCTCCAGCGCCTGCTCCAGGCCGAGCATGTAGGCGTTGATGACCTCGCGGTAGCGGGTCAGGGAGAAGATCAGAGTCACGTTCACGCTGATGCCAGCAGCCAGGGTTTCTGCGATGGGGCGCAGGCCTTCCTGGGTTGCGGGGATCTTAATCATGACGTTTTCGCGGCCCACGCGCTCGTAGAGTTCACGTGCCATCTTGGCGGTGCCTTCTGCGTCGCGTGCCAGGCGGGGGTCAACCTCGATGGAGACGCGGCCGTCAAAACCGTTGGATGCCTTGTAGACGGGTTCGAACACGTCGCAGGCGTTGCGTACGTCGTCGCAGGTTGCGGCGAACACTGCTTCTTCAACGCTTGCGCCGGCGGCGGCAAGCTCACGCATCTGCTCGGCGTATGCGGCGCCCTTGGAGAGTGCGCCAGCGAAGATGGTGGGGTTGGTGGTCACACCGACGACGTTGTGGGTCTTGATGAGTTCGGCGAGGTTGCCGCTGGTCAGACGCTCACGGGAGAGGTCGTCAAGCCAGATGGAGACACCGGCGTCGGACAGCTTCTGAGTGGACTCAGACATGTGAAAACCTTCGATTCTTTGTCGAGATTGAAATATCGAAATTGAAAATTAGATAACGGTGAAATCTTCTGGGCGGCGGGAGGCTCCGGCTGAGTGGTCAGCCGGAGCCTACCCGTTGCGCCTGCACCCCACCCGTACAGAGGAGCCCGCACAGGAGGGGGGGCGCAGTGTGCGCGGCAGTTACCGCGGCGTTGTTACTGCTTACTTGGCAGCGTCGATGGATTCCTTAGCGGCGGCCACGACAGCCTCCGCGGTGATACCAAATTCGCGGTACAGGGTCTTCGCATCGGCGGATGCACCGAAGTGCTCGATGGACACGGCGCGGCCGGCGGTGCCGAGCAGGTCGTACCAGCTCATTGCCAGGCCAGCCTCGACGGAGACGCGTGCCGCAACCGAGGAGGGCAGGACCGACTCGCGGTACTCTGCGTCCTGCTCAGCGAACCACTCGCGCGAAGGCATGGAAACCACGCGAGCCGCGATGCCCTGCTCTGCGAGGGTTGCGCGAGCCTGAACGGCGAGCTCAACCTCGGAGCCGGTAGCGATCAGGATGACGTCCGGGGTGCCCTCGGTGTCAGCCATGATGTAGCCGCCGCGTGCGGTGCCCTCAGCGGAAGCGAACTTCTCGCCCTCAGCGTCTGCGTGCACGTCTTCACGAGCCCAGACGGGCAGGTTCTGGCGGGAGAGCACGAGGCCTGCGGGGCGGTCGGACTTCTCCAGGATGGTGCGCCATGCGACGGCGGTTTCGTTAGCGTCCGCGGGGCGAACCACGTCGAAGCCGGGGATAGCGCGCAGGGAGGAGAGGTGCTCAATCGGCTGGTGGGTGGGGCCGTCCTCGCCCACGCCGATGGAGTCGTGGGTCCACACGTACAGTGCGGGAACGCCCATCAGTGCGGAAAGGCGAACAGCCGGGCGCTGGTAGTCGGAGAACACGAAGAAGGTGCCCGAGAACGCGCGGGTCGGGGAGGAAAGCACAATACCGTTCACGATAGCTGCGGCAGCCTGCTCGCGAATACCGAAGTGCAGAACGCGACCGTAGGGGTTGCCGGTCCAGTCTTCGGTGCTGCGCGATGCCGGGTTGAAGGAATCCGCCCCCTTGATGGTGGTCAGGTTCGAGCCGGCGAGGTCAGCGGAGCCGCCCCACAGTTCGGGGAAGGTCTCAGCGATAGCGTTGATGACGGTGCCGGATGCCGCGCGGGTTGCCACGGAGGTGCCAGCCTCGAACACGGGGAAGGCAGCCTTGTAGTCTGCGGGCAGTTCGCCTGCGACGAGGCGCTTGTACAGTTCGGCGCGCTCGGGGTTAGCCTTAGCCCATGCCTCGAACTTTTCGTCCCATGCCTTGTGCGCTGCGGCGCCGCGCTCGACAAGCTGGCGGGTGTGCGCCAGGACGTTCTCCTCGATGAAGAAGCTCTTGGCGGGGTCGAAGCCGAGCAGTTCCTTGGTTGCGGCGACCTCTTCAGCACCGAGCTTGGAACCGTGCACTGCGCCGGTGTTCTGCTTGGTGGGGGCGGGGTAGCCGATGATGGTGCGCAGCTCAATGAAGGAAGGCTTGTCGGTGACAGCCTTCGCGCGCTCAATAGCGGCGTACAGTTCTGCGACGTCCTCAACGTAGTCGCCGGTGCGGGTCCAGTCCACGCGCTGAACATCCCAACCGTAGGACTCGTAGCGCTTTGCTACGTCCTCGGTGAAGGCAACGTCGGTGTCTTCCTCAATGGAGATGTGGTTGCGGTCCCAGACGACAATCAGGTTGCCGAGCTCCTGGTGACCTGCGAGCGCGCACGCCTCGGCGGTCACGCCCTCCTGCACGTCACCCTCGGAGGCGATGACGTAGACGTGGTGGTCGAAGGGGGAGGTGCCCGGGGCAGCCTCGGGGTCGAACATGCCGCGCATACGACGCTGTGCGTAGGCGAAGCCAACGGCGGATGCCAGACCCTGGCCGAGCGGGCCGGTGGTGATTTCTACGCCCTTGGTGTGCTTGTATTCGGGGTGGCCGGGGGTGAGGGCACCCCAGGTGCGCAGGGCTTCCAGGTCGCTCATTTCGAGGCCGTAGCCGCCGAGGAACAGCTGAGTGTACAGGGTGAGGGAGGTGTGGCCGGGGGACAGGATGAAGCGGTCGCGGCCTTCCCAGCGGTCGTCGGCCGGGTCCTGGTTCATGACCTTCTGGAACAGCAGGTAGGCGACCGGGGCCAGGCTCATCGCGGTGCCGGGGTGGCCGGAGCCGACCTTCTCCACGGCGTCGGCGGCAAGGATGCGGGCGGTGTCAACGGCTCGCTGATCGGTTTCTGTCCACTGGAGGTTTTCTGCCACGTGGGGTGTCCTTTCACAACGTGAGTGGATGCGCCAGCAGGCGTGTGCTAGCGCGCTGTTCATCGGGTGTAACGTGCCTTCGGGGGCGCTTATTCCCGCGCCGGTAGGTACCCGGGTAGGTGCCTTGGTAAGTACCCGGTAGGTGCGGGGAGCCTGGAGGTTTGTTTCGACCCTTTCGTTTTAACAGGATAGTTCACTGGGCGGAAGTATCCGGTGTGTGAATGCAGACATTCACAGGGTGATACGGGGCTGAGATGGAGAAAAAAGCGACGCTACAACGCGGGCTCCGCGGATTTCGCGGTGCACGTTTGAGCTGTGTTTCTGAGCTATGCGCTGAATATTGTTCAGTAACGTAACAATTTTTGTGTAAGTGGTGAAGCTCATGTTAAGGTTGAGCAGGAAGGTTGTAGACCGAAACAGTGGTTGGGTCGGTCTGCATCTCGGTGATTGAAGCCCCTCCTCCGCGTAAGAACCGTTGATTATCTTACTGTGGTGGTGAGATAAAAGGTTCTGGAGGAGGGTGCTTTCTTTTAGTCTCGGACCGTGCACTTTGTGCGTGGTTGAGACTAAAGGTTTGTGTTATATGTATGGGCGCCGGATATGATCGGAACATATCCGGCGCCCGTCTTTTAATTTGCGATGAGAAGAAGCTCTGTCTGCTCTTGCACTGTCTGCGCTTGCACTGTCTGTATTTGTGCTGCCTCTAGTCGGACCACTTGAACTTACGTGAGGCAACAAACCCAATGACCACGGTCCACACAATGAGGACCCAGTGCGGGTCGGCAAGCCACTGATGCTGAATGAAGTTACCGCGCAACGCATCACCCAGAGCCGCCGAGGGCGACCACGCCACAATTCCGGCGTACCAGTCGGGGAAGGACTTCAACGGGAACACCACGCCGCCGGCACCGGCAAGAATGACCCAGGCAATATTCACGATGGCGAGGGTCGCCTCCGCGCGCACCGTACCGGCAATGAGCAGGCCCAGCGCCGTAAATGCGCCAGCACCCATGATCATCGTGATGATGGAGCGCGAGACGGCGATAGCGTCCGGGCGCCACCCCAGGCCGTACCCCAGAACCGCCACCAGGGTGAACTGAATCGCCACGACCACCAGCACCGCAATGCACTTGCCCATAATCAGGCCGTTACGGCCCAGGGGAGTGGTCGCCAGGAACCGCAGCACGCCGTAGCGGCGATCAAAACCGGTGGCAATGCCCTGGCCGGACAGCGCCGTAGAAATCACGCAGAGCGCCAGAACGCCGGGGACCGCCGCATCCATGCGGGAGACCCCCACCGAGTTTGCGTATTCATCGATCAGACCGGTGAAGCGCAGGGCAATGAGCGCCATGACGGGGAAAATAATGTTGAGCATCAGCTGTTCGCCGTTGCGTAGCATCGCCATGGTTTCGTAGCGGCCCTGCTCAATCACGCGCACGAGCGGGTAGTTCGCGCGCGGGGGAATGTACTCCTCATCTTCATCAATAGAAGAGACCTTGGGGCGGGTGTTCGCGGCACGTTCTTCCATTCGGATCCCCTCTGCGCGGTTCTCTTCTACCGGATTTTCTGCAGCCCGGTTGTTCTCGGTGCGTGCGGTGTTGCTCATCGGATATCACGTCCTGAAATGTCGAGGAAGACATCCTCAAGAGTCTTCGGTTCCATGGTGAGAGAAATCGGCATGAGGTAGCGCTCGGCGAGAGCGGAGGTGAACGCCGCCAGGTGCTCGGGACGCAGTGCGCCGACCAGCTCATACTCGCCGGGTACGGAGGGCGCACCGTCACGAGTCGGGGTGTAGGGCACCTTCTCGATGAGCTCCACACCGGCACGCAGATGCGCGGGCAGCAGTTGCTCACGGGTGGGGGTGGGTGCATCCAGTGTGTACTGCAGGCGGTTCGTGCCGTCGCTGGCGATGAGCTCGGAGACGGTGCCTTCCTGAACCGTGGTGCCGTTTTCAATGATGTAGACGTAGTCGGCGAGCTTCTGCGCGTCGTCAATCAGGTGCGTGGTGAGCACGATTGCGGTGCCGAGTTCACGCTGTTCACGAATGATGTCGAAGACGACGTTGCGGGATTGCGGATCCAGGCCTGCGGAAGGCTCGTCGAGGAAGAGCACGTCCGGGCGGCCGATGAGGGCGGCGGCGAGGGAGACACGCTGCTTCTGACCACCCGAGAGGCGGCGAATCGTGGTGCCGTTGAAAGCATCAATGCCGAGGCGTTCTGCAAGCTCTTCGACCGGGTACGGGTCGGTGTACATGGTCGAGATGTGCTCGAGTAGCGGAATGGGGTGCATGGCGTTGGGCAGGCCGCCGTCCTGGAGCATAATGCCGACCTTGGCGCGCAGCTCCGGGTCCGCCTGTAGCGGGTTTTCTCCGAGCAGGCGCACGGTACCACGGGTGGGCTTGAGCAGACCCTGGGCGCAGGCGAGGGTCGTGGTTTTGCCGGCACCGTTAGCTCCGAGCAGGACGACCACCTCACCGGGGAAGACGCGCAGGTTGACCTTGTTGACGGCGCGGTAGAGCCCGCTGGCGGTGAGCCGTTCGGGGTACTTGGCGCGGAAGGCGCGTGAGGGTTTGAACTCTTTGATGAGGTCTTTAATGCTGAGCGCCGGTTCTTCGGTGATGATGCGTCGTCGTGCGGTGGGGGAGGCGCTGGGCTCCGTGTGGTGCTCAGCGTGTGCCGTTGGCGTGGCGGATGTACGCCCGGGATGGTCCTGCTGGCCCGCGGTGGTGGTCTCCATAGACAGTCACTTTCGATTTTTTCGATGAATGAGCGTGTGTGCCCCCTTCATCTTATGCCCTAACTCACGTTTAAGGCACACTTGTTACGACTTAAAAGTTCACCCTAAGGTAGAAAAGTTAGCAAGTAGGGGTACCTAACTAGCCAAAGAAAAACTAATTAGGACATACTTTATTTGTGTATTCCGTGAATAAGACCCCTCAGCGCGTCTCAACGAACGAGGCGCAGACCCGAAACGGCACCCGAACCGCCGCCTCGGGCTCTACTGGTGCTTCCAGTACAAAGTCCTCCGCGGCACGCACATCCAAGCGCAAAGCCGAGGCAGAAGAACGCACCAGGGACCGCGTCCTGCGTGAAGTCCTCAACAACGGCCCCGTATCCGCAGCAACCCTCGGTGAACTCCTCAGCCTCACCCCCGCAGCGGTACGCCGCCACCTCGACGCCCTCGAATCCAACAACATGATCGAGGTCGCGCCCATCAAAAAGCACGGCGCCGGAGCCGGACGACCCGCCCGCCGCTACGTGATCGCCCCCCAGGGCCACGAACGCCTCGGCAACGACTACCTCATCATCGCCCGAGAAGCCCTGCAAATGCTCCGCGACACGGTCGGCCAGGAAGCCCTCGAAGCTTTCGCCTCCGCCCGCGCCGCAGAAATGGAAGCCCGCTACCGACCCGTCGTAGAAGCCGCCGGTGACGATGTGGCAGCCCGAGCGCAGGCGCTCGCAGAGGCAATGAGCAAGGACGGTTTCGTGGCGACCGCGCAGGTCACCGCTCCTCCTGCAGGACGAACGGTTCCCGAGCATTTCCTGGCAAGTATTCAGCTCTGTCAGGGTCACTGCCCGGTACGCGACCTCGCTGGAGACTTCCAAGTGTTCTGCGAGCAGGAAACCGGGATTATTTCTGACCTGCTCGGCGTTGATGTCCGTAGGCTTTCAACCATGGCTTCGGGTGCTCACGTGTGTACCACGCACGTGCCCCTGAACCGTGTCACCGCCGAGAGTGAGAAGAACGCAGAAGAATCCGCAGGGAAACCTTCGGAGGAACCTTCCGCGTAACAATCACCGCAGTACCCAGCGGCACACCCCGATGAACCCGTCAAGGGTACGAGCCGCACGCTGAAATCCGCCCGCAACCACGCGGTGTACACCGCAAGCACACTGCGTACACCGCATCACGCATCGTGGTTGAGCGCGGCATCAGCCCCTTCAACTACCGCGCCTGCAACCGGCAGGTGGCGGCAAGAAATGTAATAACCATCGAAGAAAGGCCGTAATGACTGAGAAAGTTGGGCAGAACGCCAACGACACCGTCATTTCAGAGATCCTGGAGATGAACCCCGAACTCGAGGGCATTGGCAACTACGAGTACGGTTGGGCAGACTCCGACGAAGCAGGCCAGGTAGCAAAGCGCGGCCTGGACGAGGACGTCGTGCGCGACATCTCTGCGAAGAAGAACGAACCCCAGTGGATGCTGGATATGCGTCTGAAGGCGCTGAAGTTCTTCGAGCGTAAGCCCATGCCCACCTGGGGTGCGGATCTTTCCGAAATCGACTTCGACAACATCAAGTACTTCGTGCGTTCGACCGAGGGCCAGGCGGCTTCTTGGGAGGAACTGCCCGAGGACATCCGCACCACCTACGAGCGCCTGGGTATTCCCGAGGCGGAGCGTAACTCCCTCGTCGCGGGTGTGGCTGCACAGTACGAGTCTGAGGTCGTGTACCACCAGATCCGTGAGGACCTGGAGAAGCAGGGCGTGATCTTCGTCGACACCGACACCGGTCTGCGCGAATACCCCGAACTGTTCAAGGAATACTTCGGCTCCATCATTCCGATTGGTGACAACAAGTTCTCCGCACTGAACACCGCCGTATGGTCCGGTGGCTCCTTCGTGTACGTTCCCCCGGGAGTTCACGTGGAGATCCCGCTGCAGGCGTACTTCCGCATTAACACCGAGAACATGGGCCAGTTCGAACGCACCCTGATCATCGCGGACGAAGGCTCCTACGTTCACTACATTGAGGGCTGCACCGCCCCCATCTACAAGTCCGACTCCCTGCACTCCGCAGTGGTTGAGATTGTGCTGAAGAAGAACGCACGCGTTCGCTACACCACCATCCAGAACTGGTCGAACAACGTCTACAACCTGGTGACCAAGCGTGCGGTTGCGCACGAGGGCGCCACCATGGAATGGGTGGACGGCAACATCGGCTCCAAGGTCACCCAGAAGTACCCGGCTGTTTACATGGTCGGCGAGCACGCTAAGGGTGAGACCCTGTCCATCGCATTCGCGGGTGAGGGTCAGCACCAGGACACCGGCTCGAAGATGGTTCACATTGCACCGAACACCTCCTCGACCATTGTGTCCAAGTCCGTGGCACGTAACGGTGGCCGTAGCGCATACCGCGGCCTGGTTCAGGTTCGTGAGGGCGCTAAGCACTCCAAGTCCTCCGTGGTCTGTGACGCACTGCTGGTGGACACCATCTCCCGCTCCGACACCTACCCCTACGTGGATGTCCGCGAGGACGATGTAACCATGGGTCACGAGGCGACCGTTTCCCGCGTCTCCGAGGACCAGCTGTTCTACCTGATGCAGCGCGGCCTGAGCGAAGAAGAAGCAATGGCGATGATCGTCCGCGGCTTCGTTGAGCCTATCGCCCGCGAGCTGCCGATGGAGTACGCACTCGAACTGAACCGCCTGATCGAACTTCAGATGGAAGGATCTGTGGGCTAATGCCGACCAACGAAGAAACCCTGGGTTACCACTCCCCGATCATCCCCGGCATGGACCAGGAGGGCGAGAAGCTCGCCACCGAGTTCGCCCACGATGACACCCTGATGCGCGCCACCGAGGCACACCACCAGGGCTCCAACCCGAACAACGTCCAGAAGGTACTCGAAGCATCCCGTGCAGAGCGTAAGACCTCCTACAACGTGGAAGACTTCGCACCCCTGACCGGTCGTGAAGAGGACTGGCGCTTCACCCCGCTGAAGCGTCTGGGCGGCCTGCACCTGGAGAAGCTGACCGGCACCGCACCGGCACCGAAGATCACTGCACCCGAGCAGGTTCAGGTTGAGACTGTCTCTCGCGAGGATGCACGCATCGGCTCCGCAGGTATCCCCGAGGACCGTGTGGCAGCGAACGCGTGGTCCAGCTTCACCGAAGCAACCGTGGTGACCATCCCCGCCGAAGCTGAACTGGCTGAGCACGTGGAAATCGACATCACCGGCACTGGCAACGAGGCTGCCGCACAGCACATCGTGATTGAGGCTAAGCCCTTCTCGAAGGCTGTCGTGGTTCTGCGCCACACCGGCTCCACCGTCCTGGCACAGAACGTTGAGTTCGTGGTGAACGACGAGGCTGAGCTGAACGTTGTTTCCGTGCAGCAGTGGGCTGACGACGCGATCCACACCTCCGCACACTACGCTAAGCTGGGCCGCAATGCACGCTTCAAGCACGTTGTGGTGTCCCTCGGCGGCGACCTGGTGCGCGTGACCCCCTCCACCAAGTTCACCGCTCCCGGCGCTGAGACTGAAATGTACGGCCTGTACTTCGTAGACGCAGGTCAGCACATTGAGTCCCGCCTGTTCGTGGACCACTCCGTACCCAACTGCAAGTCCCGCGTGACCTACAAGGGCGCGCTGCAGGGTAAGGGTGCGCACTCCGTATGGGTTGGTGACGTTCTGATTGGTAAGGATGCAGAAGGCACCGACACCTACGAGCTGAACCGTAACCTGCTGTTGGAAGTTGGCCCCCGCGCCGACTCCGTGCCGAACCTGGAGATTGAGACCGGCCTGATTGAGGGCGCCGGCCACGCATCCACCACCGGCCAGCTCGATGAGCAGCACCTGTGGTACCTGCAGGCTCGCGGTATTCCGGAGGCTGAGGCACGCCGTCTGGTCGTGCGCGGCTTCCTGAACGAGATCATTCAGCAGATTCGTGTTCCCGAACTTGAAGAGCAGCTCACCGAGGCCCTTGAGGCAGAGCTCGCCCTCAGCAACAACTAAGCTTTACCAGGAGAAATCAATGTCTACTCTTGAAATCAAGGACCTTCACGTCTCGGTTATCCTCGACGACGAAACCACCAAGCCCATCCTGAAGGGCGTTAACCTGACCATCAACTCGGGCGAGATTCACGCAATCATGGGCCCGAACGGTTCCGGTAAGTCCACTCTGGCTTCCACCATTGCTGGCCACCCCAAGTACCAGGTTGATTCCGGTCAGATCCTGCTCGACGGTGAGGACATCACCGAGATGAGCGTGGACGAGCGTGCACGCGCAGGCCTGTTCCTGGCTATGCAGTACCCGGTTGAGATCCCCGGTGTGACCATGTCCAACTTCCTGCGTTCCGCTAAGACCGCTGTGGACGGCAAGGCTCCCTCCCTGCGTACCTGGACTAAGGACGTTAAGGAAGCCATGAAGAACCTGGAGATTGACCCCGCGTTCATCGCACGTAACGTGAACGAGGGCTTCTCCGGTGGTGAGAAGAAGCGCCACGAGATCCTTCAGCTGGAGCTGCTCAAGCCCAAGTTCGGCATCCTGGACGAGACCGACTCCGGTCTGGACGTTGACGCACTGAAGATCGTGTCTGAGGGCGTTAACCGTGCGCACGACGAGAACGACATGGGCGTCATGCTGATTACCCACTACACCCGCATCCTGCGCTACATCAAGCCGCAGTTCGTGCACGTGTTCGTGGACGGCAAGATGGTTGACCAGGGCGGCCCCGAGCTGGCTGACCGCCTGGAAGAAGAGGGCTACGTAGCTTACGTAGGTAAGAAGTAAGCTTCTTCCCTGACCGGATTCTGACAGAAAGATAGAACTATGACTGAGACTGTGCAGGGTCGTGTTCCTCAGGAAGAGATTGAGGAAGCCCTCAAGGAGGTCATTGACCCGGAGCTCGGCGTCAATATTGTTGACCTCGGTCTGCTCTACGGTCTGCGCTGGGATGAGGATGGAACCCTCATTCTGGACCTGACTCTGACCACTGCGGCGTGCCCGCTGCAGGAGGTTATTGAGGAGCAGGTTCAGAGCAACCTGGATAACCTGGTTGATTCTTGGCGTGTGAACTGGGTTTGGATGCCGCCGTGGGGCCCGGAGCGTATTACTGAGGACGGCCGCGATATGATGCGCGCGCTGGGCTTCAACATCTAAGCTCCTGACTCGCAGATAAGGTACCCGCCCGGTGCCGAAGGTGTATGCCTTCGGCACCGGGTGGGTATTTTTCTGCGCTTCAAATGAGGTGATTGTGTGGTATTAATCCCAGATTAAAAATTAATTTTTGATGATATGGGATACATTTTGCTAAAGCAATGAGGACGCTTTGACTTTGGGGGGGGCGAGTATATTTCCTTGTGAATCATACACTCACATCACATTAGGCTCTCATGCAATGGTTGCTTGAGGATGCCGAAAGGAAATCATGGCACAAAAGATTATTGCCGCTGACGGTTCTGTCTACGTTAAGAAGAAGCCTTTTTATCTCCGTTGGTGGTTTATCACTCTCGTTATTCTTGTTCTTCTTGGTGGTTGCGCTTCGATGATGGGCGGCGGCTCTAAGAGCTCCACCACGGTAAGCGCTCCCTCATCTTCTGCCGCTGCTGACTCAGCTGCCACGGATGCTCCTGCCGCTGCAGCAGACTCCTCTGCGGCAGAGTCTAATGCAAAGCAGAGCGATAGTGTACCGAGTGAGTACAAGTCGGCATTGAAGAAGGCCGAATCGTACTCGCGCACCATGCACATGTCCAAGCAGCGTATCTACGACCAGCTCACCAGCGAATTCGAAAAGTTCTCTCCTGAGGCTGCTCAGTACGCTGTAGACAATATGAAGGCTGACTGGAACGCGAATGCCCTGGAGAGCGCAAAGAGCTACCAGAAGACTATGAACATGTCTCCTGAAGCAATCCGCTCTCAGTTGACTTCTTCTTTTGAAGGTTTCACTGAGGAAGAAGCTGATTACGCAGTCTCTCACCTGAACTAATTCAATAGATGATTCATAGAAGCCGCCCGGCATGGAACACATTCCATACCGGGCGGCTTCTATATTGTCAGCTTTGAACCTAGTCGTTCAGGTGCAGCAGCTTCAGCGAGTGCTCGTACTTAATCATGAGGCAGGTACGAGTCGGTTCCTCCAGAAGAGCCAAACGCTGCGGGTCAGTATTATCCGCAATATCGGCAAGCTTCACCAGACGAGCCAAATCATTCACACGCACCCGGCTCAGATACGACTCACGCGACTCACCCGGGCGGCGGGTCAAAGCCTCAATCGCATCCACAATACGCGCCGAGAAATGACGCGCCAAGAAAGCGAGAGAAACGCCGGTATCCTCCACCGTGTCATGCAGCAGCGCCACGATCTGCGCTTCAGCCTTCAGCTCCTCCAAAGAGATATCAGGGTGAGTTGCGGCAGCCAACTCACTAGCAAGCTTACGCACCCCAAGAGCCACACGGCGAGGGTGGGAGATATAGGGCCAGCCGTTACGGTCAGTCTGCCCCTCATGCGCCTTATCAGCAATGCTGTCTGCCAGGCGAACCATCTCTTTGTAGTAGTTATTCGACATGAGAACCTCCGTTGGTTTGAACTCCTGCGAGTTGATGGTCCCAGCGGCGTTTTCCGTACCAACGCGGCACGGGTGGTAGCTGGTACCAACACTTTACTCCAGCAGCTACGCGGCAGTGACGGAACTCGCCCGAAAAACCCCTAATACGTCAAATATGACGCGCCGAAGAAGAAAAGAGGGTGTTTTTCCTTCTGAAATTGTGGGTTTGGTGCCCTTTCTGCCGTGTATCTGCGGTTGGTAACAGACATTCAGGAGGCGCCCGCCCCTCCGCGAAAGTGTCCGCCGAACCCTTTGGTACCGCCCGGTGTAACTCGCCCAAAATCTCATATGGTGGCGAAAAATTTCTAACTTTTTCTAGCGAAAATCGGCGTGCAAACCGCCCAACACTAAGGCAGTTTAAGCGTGTTTAGCACACACCGATACACACTCATCAAACGAAAAAATCGCCTGCCCTCTGTGCCCCGCCAAAACCTTCAAAAACCCGTATTTTTGCGCGAAAATACGCGATAAACTGGGGGCAACCAAACATCGGAGAACACCATGGCAGAGCTCTATGAGCGCTTCGTCGCCTTGTATCCCTACCCACACGAGCGAATCCGCCACGGCGCCCCACGAGCCGAACTTAACCGGCGATACCTCGAACACCTTTACGAGGGCAAGAACCGGGGAACAACCCCCATCGTGGTTGCCCTCGACCCGACCCTGCTCGGAACCATTGAGAATAACGTCTCCCTGCGTACTTCAACGCCCGTGCAGAACATCACCGCTGACACCGTCGAGCGGTATGCACACGACCTCATCACCGACCATCACTATTACCTGGATCAAGTCGGTGTAGAAGTTGCCGCGCACGAGGCGTTCCGGCACCTGAACGAGAGCACCTACCTGCAGACCTACCGCCTCCTCATGGAAAACGGCGAACTCGGTGAAGACGATATCGCTATGCCGCTGAAAGCGGAGTACCCCTTCGAACTGACCGCGGGCATCATCAATGAGAAGGTCAAAGCCACCGACATTGACAGCGCCGCGGAACTGCTCATCATGGACCTGCCGCTGTGGGATGCTTCCGGGGTGTTCGCATACCTGCCTTTCGGTGGGTGGGACTCCAGCCCCAGCCCCGAGGCGATGCTGTCCATTGCCCGCTACTGGTTTGAACGCGATGACGCCTACCCGGCTGTTATTGCCTCGGACTTTATCGAGTTCTACACGCCTGTACCGGTCACGACCCGCCGCGACGCAGAGATCCTGGCGGTTGAGCATACGATGGTTTCCTCGGCGATGCCGGTGCGTGTCTACCGCGGCTTCGACAAGCTTGTGGAGGCGCTCTACGGCCAGCACGACTGGTACCTGTGGTGGGAGCAGCTCCCGGCAGCGCTCCTCATTGAAACGCCCTAAACCAGCCTAAGCTAGGCGAGGCACAGCGAAGGGGCGGGGTGAACCTGCACGGTTCGCCCCGCCCCTCTCGCGTATCTGCGCTATTTCAGCTCGTCCACGTGTCGTGCCCGCAAAGCACGAGCGGTCGCCGTCGCGTAATCAACCGCCTGCACCACCCACGGAATCAGCAACCGCCAATACATGCGCTTGGGCAGATTACGCGCCACCGCCGCCCTGCGCAACGCACCCCAACGGTCCATGAGCGCCGGAATCGACCGGACCATCAACGCAATCAGCAGACCCAGACGCTCGGGAGAAAGACCCACGAAACGCAGCGGCGAACACAGCTTCACAAAGCCGTCAATCAGAACCGGCAGGGGAGTGCTCACCAACAGGGTACGGGAAGCGTAGAAAGCCGTCAGCATGGTCGCGATAGCATCCGCGCCGGAGGCGTACTGCCCCGTAAACACATAGTAGGCGACCATGATCAGTAGCAGCAGAGACAGCGTGCGAACCACCAGCCACAGCTGGGAAGCAGGCACACCGGCCCACAACGCGCAGAGCGTGGATGCGACCAAAGCCACCAGCGCCACCTGCCAGCCGGTCACCGCCAACAGCAGGAACAGCCCAAAGAAGAGCGTGCCCTTGAGCCACAGCGGCGCCCGATGCACCGGCGTGTTCAACGGCTGGTAGAAACCCACCAGCAGGGTACCGGGGTTGAAATCCGAGCCCTGGGAGGCGGGACGAGGGTTCACGCGCGGCGTGTTAGCGCCCATGCACGCCTCCTGACGAATCCAGGCCTTCGGTAGCGCCCTCGTTGGGGAACCCCTCGGCACACCACGTGCGGTACTGTTGCACCAGCTGCGCCGCGTCCCCCTGAGCGAGCAAACGGCCGTCATGAATGATCACGGCTTCATCGCAGGATGCCGCCAAATCCAGGTCGTGCGTGCTGAGCACCAGCATCTGATCCAGCGACTCCAAATGCTTCAGTAGCCGCGCGCGATTGCGCAAATCCAGTAGGGTAGTCGGCTCATCGAGCAGAAGAATCTGCGGGCGCGCCGCCAGCACGCTGGTGAGAGCGACCAGCTGCTTTTCGCCTCCTGAGAGGGTGAAAACGCTCTGGTCCTCCAGACGTTCGAGGCCGCGTTCACGGAGCAGCTCACGAATCCGTTCGCGGCGCTGATCATCGCTGAGGGCACTACCTTCAACGGCAGCGGCACGGCGCAGGCTCAGGTCAATATCCTCGGCAACGGTGGGCATAATCAGCTGCGCCTCCGGCTGGGCGAAGAGCATGCCCACACCCTCAAAAGCGCCCTGCGAATTACCGCGAGCACCCGCACCCTTCGAGCTGCGGCTCGGCGCCTCCAGGGTGTCGACACCGTTCACGCGCACAATACCTTCATCCGGGTGGGTGAGCCCATTGAAAAGCCCCAGTAGGGTGGACTTGCCGCTACCGTTCAGACCGAGCACCGCGGTGCGCTTCGCCGTGAACCGCAGGCTCACATCCTTGAGGATACGGCGATGCCCGCCTTCGGGCAGCTCGGTGAAAACACTCACCGATTCAAGCTCAAGGGCGGGCATGCTGGTAGAGGCGCTCACCGCCTGTTCGCCCTGTACCTGCTGTGGTGCAGGCTGGCGCGTGGAGCGGCGAAAAAACATAGCTATCCTCTCGTGCGGCACATTGTGTGCCTTTAACGCTGGGTAGAAGCCAGGGACGGGAAGGCGCGGCGTACCGACAAACCAACCAGAACCGCGATCGTGGACTTCACCAAATCCCAGGGAACGAATACCATTGCCGCACTGAATGCGGCGTCAAAAGTCATGTGGGCGTTCACCATCATACCGGCGATACCGCAGGCGGTCAGAACAACAAAACCGCAGAAGTTCGCAAGCAGAGCCATGAGGAAGGTCGCACCCACCGAACGGGTGTTGCGGGTGAACAGGTAGGCGAGGGTACCGGCAATAGCGGCGAAGGGCAAGAAGCCGAGCAGGTAGCCGGCACTCGGGGAGGCGAGCGTACCCAGGCCGGCGCCGCCCTTAGCGAAGATGGGCAGGCCCGCGAAACCAACCAGCAGGTACAGTGCCACGGAGGCGGTGGCGCGCTTGCCGCCGAGCACCTGAGCGGTGATGTAAATGCCGAGGGTCTGGAAGGTGAAGGGAACCGCAACGCCACCCAAGCTGACGGCGGGCATGATGGCGAGCGCGGCGATGAAGCCCGCGAACACTGCGATGAGGGAGAGGTCGGTGGCGAGCGAGGTCTTTGCCGCTACGTTACGGCGCGGTGCCTGGGATGCCGGGGTTGCCTGGGCTGATTCGCGCACGGAATCGGTCATTGGGGTGGTGCTCCTTTGGTACGTATTTCTCCGCAGATTTTTCTGCGGAGTTGAGGGTAGCGGTGGTTGAGTGCTTGTCACAACCCAATTTTGAACAATGTTCTATAAATAGTGTCCGGTATGTATCGTACACCTCACGCCACAAAAACAAAAGGTGCCCCACATGCGCACTCGGCACACCTGCACTAAAATTGATGAGGTGCTCCGCGCGCTCGCTACTTCTAGCCCGGCGAGTCCCGCCTACCGAGCACTATCAACCCACACACCAGACCGCCATCCGGAAAGGCACCCATGATTGCTGTACAGAACCTCGAATTGCGTGCAGGCGCGCGCCTGCTCATGGAAGAGGTCACCTTCCGCATCGATAAGGGCGACAAGATCGGTCTGGTGGGCCGCAACGGTGCCGGTAAGACCACTATGACTAAGGTGCTTGCCGGTCTG
Source organism: Rothia mucilaginosa (assembly GCF_019334805.1). NCBI lineage: Bacteria > Bacillati > Actinomycetota > Actinomycetes > Micrococcales > Micrococcaceae > Rothia > Rothia mucilaginosa. Next base: position 104,408 of record NZ_CP079822.1, on the reverse strand, counting down.
ACCCTGCCCGCTGACGGTACGGTGACCCGCAGCGGCACTATCGGCTACCTTCCACAGGACCCGAAGGTGGATGACATGAGCCAGCTGGCTCGTGACCGCATCCTCTCGGCGCGTGGCCTGGACGGTGTGGCGCGCAAGATGCGTCAGGCGCAGGAGGACATGGCGAGTGAGGACCCGGCGGTGCGTGCTAAGGGTATGCGCCGCTACGACCGCCTGGAGGCTGAGTTCATTGCCGGCGGCGGCTACGCGGCGGAGTCGGAGGCGGCGGTCATCACCTCCAACCTGGACCTGCCGGAGCGTGTGCTCGCCCAGCCGCTGTCCACTCTGTCGGGCGGTCAGCGTCGCCGTGTGGAGCTGGCGCGTATTCTCTTCTCCAATGCGGACACCATGCTGCTGGACGAGCCGACCAACCACCTGGATGCCGACTCGGTTCTGTGGCTGCGCGATTTCTTGAAGAACTTCTCGGGCGGCCTGATGGTCATTAGCCACGATGTTGAGCTGATGGAACTGGTCGTCAACCGCGTCTTCTACCTGGACGCGAACCGCTGCGTGATTGACCAGTACAACATGGGCTGGAAGAACTACTTGCTTCAGCGTGAGCAGGATGAGCACCGCCGCAAGCGTGAGCGTGCGAATGCGCAGAAGAAGGCGAATGCTCTGATGGAGCAGGCGAATAAGATGCGCGCGAAGGCGACGAAGGCTGTTGCTGCTCAGCAGATGATTAAGCGTGCTGAGAAGCTTCTGCGTGGCCTGGAGGAGGAGCGCCAGAGCGATAAGGTTGCGGCGATTCGCTTCCCGGATCCGGCGCCGTGCGGTAAGACGCCGCTCTCTGCGCAGGGTCTGTCGAAGTCCTATGGCTCTCTGGAGATTTTCACGGACGTTGATTTGGCAATTGACCGCGGTTCGCGCGTGGTGGTGCTGGGCCTGAACGGTGCCGGTAAGACCACTCTGCTGCGCATGCTGGCTGGTTCCACTCAGCCTGATACGGGTGAGGTCGTGTACGGTCACGGCGCGAAGCTGGGCTATTTTGCGCAGGAACACGAAATTCTTGATGGTGACCGCACTGTCTTTGAGAACATGAAGTCTGCCGCGCCGGATCTGGACGACACCCGCGTGCGCACGATTTTGGGTTCGTTCCTGTTCTCCGGTGATGATGTGGATAAGCCTGCCGGTGTGCTTTCCGGTGGTGAGAAGACCCGTCTGTCCTTGGCGACCCTGGTGGCGTCGAGTGCGAACGTGCTGCTGCTCGATGAGCCGACCAACAACCTGGACCCCGCCTCGCGTGAGGAGATTCTGAACGCGTTGAAGGCGTACCAGGGTGCCATTGTGATGGTTTCTCACGATGAGGGCGCCGTGGAGGCGCTGGATCCTGAGCGTGTGCTGCTTCTGCCGGATGCGGTGGAGGATTTGTGGTCGAAGGATTACCAGGATCTGATTTCGCTGGCGTAAAGGCTGGCGTAAAGCAGTATTCGCCGACATAAAAGCATGGGTGAGGCTCCGGTGCCGTGTGGCGCCGGGGCCTCTTTGCGTGTATTGCTCGTTGTTTTATTGTCCGGGGCGTATTTCTATGTTCTGAAGATGCGTTGCGGAAGATGTTATCGGTATTTTTTCGCGTGAATAGTGCCGAAAAATGTGACCTGACCCGTGGGGTTGTATTGTTTTCTGATCATATGTGATGTTATTGCGTTCCTATGCATGGGAACTGTGGGTTCTGACACACGAAACTCGTGGCGTATTTGACGGGAAATAATGTTGCCTTGTGGGTTTTCCCGAAGGAAAGAAAAGCTCTTAGGCGATATTTCAGGGGGTCTGTGTGGGCTTTTTGAATTTTTCATGTGTCTCTACATACATTGTGGGAAAAATAGTAGAAACCCAACATGCAGGGGGCGTAGACTTATAACTGTTCCCGCCATTGCGAGGACGCAAATGCGAAACATTAGGGCTCACTGCAGATGGTGAGCTAACGCGGGGGAGAAGAGATTCCCGCCCGCTCACGAAGGAGAACTGCCAATGCACAACACTGAGTTCGAGAAGTACCCCACCTCCGGTGAAGAGAACGTTGAGGTTGACGTCTTCTGGCCCATCCAGGACGCTTAATCTCTCACCCCGATAGGTCGGGATAAGGATTAGAAAAGCGCCCCGCCGCTTCCGTAGGGAAGTGACGGGGCGCTTTGCTGTCCTCAGTGAGAATTTAGTTATGCGGCGTGAATACCCAGTCCGAACATTTGTAGGGGGTATTCGGTAAAGCCCATCATGGCTGCCGCGTACCAGGCGATGTACCCGGTCAGTGCTAGAACGAGTGCCTTCTCGCGTACGCTGCCGGCATCACCCAGGAGTGGCAGCGCCATGTAGCCGCTCTTTTTCCATAGGGGGGATGCCACCAGGGGCTTGATGACAATGGGGTAGAGGGGCAGCAGGCCGCGGGTTGTCAGCAGGTCGCCAATCAGGTGAATGGTGGCGCCAACTGAAATAGCCCAGGGGAGCAGCGCCAGCGAATCGGTTGTATAGGCTGCGTATCCAAGGGCAACGGCACCGATCCATCCACCCGGTGCGCCGAGCACGCGCAAGGCTAGACCGCCCGAGAATGCGGCAAGAAGCAGTGAAGCCCAGGGGATTCCGTTGTAGCTCAGGTTGGCACTGAAATAGGCAACCGCCCAGAAAGCTATCAGACCCAAAATGGAGTGCGTTCCCTTGCGGTGTCCGCCGCTGACCGCCCCGACAATACGTGCTACCCAGCGTGAAAGGGGTGGGATGGAGTTGGCGATACTGCCGTTGTGGTGGTCAATATCCGGGAGCATGCCCGCACCGGCGCACGCCAGGGTGGTCACGATGAGGGTGGGGGTATCGGGAACCTGCACCACTCCCGTCTCGACGAGCACTAGCCAGCCAGCTGCGGCGCTGACGGTGTGCGAATAGCCCATCATGGGGAGGTGCCTCCTTGAATGTGATTGCCCTGCGAGTGTGGTTGCCTGGGTTCCGGGATGTTCACTCGAACTAATTAGAACAAATATAGCATATATCGAAATTACTTTCGATAGGTGGGGTTATCCCCTCAAGCGGCATCACTTCTCAATCGGCACTACCTCTCAAACGGCAGAGTCTGCTTCCAGAACTCGCGCTCACGCAGGTAGTTCTCCAGCCAGCCCACGTGCTCGGAGCACGCCAGCCAAATCTTGCGACGCTCGGGGGTGTGCACCTTCGGGTTGTTCCAGAGCAGCTGAAATTCTGCAGCCTGCTGGCAGCCCTTGCGGGAGCACTTGGCGTACTCGGGCTGTGCGTCCTGTGAGAGTGAGCCGAGCAGATCCATGTCTTCTTATCCTTACTATTGCGCCTCTACGTGCGGTGTTATTCCGTGCCCGCGCAACCCCGCAGAAAAGGGGTGCGGGTTGTTCCGCTTCAGCTAGTGTACGCGCCCGATGAGGCATGTAAAAGAAGGGGAGCGGGCGTTCAGTACCCAAGAGCGGAGTGTAGCCTGCGGCACCATCACCCTAAAACGCGGTAAAATAAGGTTCGACTGTCCATCCGTCCACACCCCGACCGCGGAGCCGCTGCATCGGCTCTGATCGTGAGGGGTCGACTCATCAAGGAAGCTCATGAGCGAGAACACTCCCAAGACCGTGCTGGTCACCGGCGGCAACCGAGGCATCGGCTACGAAATTGCCAAGGAATTCCAGGCAGCAGGACACAACGTCTGCATCACCTACCGTAGCGGTGAAGCCCCCGAAGAATTTTTCGCCGTCAAGGCAGATGTACGCGATGCCGACAGCATTAACGAAGCATTCAAGGAAATTGAAGCAGAATTCGGCCCCGTGGAGGTGCTGGTCGCCAACGCAGGTATCACCCGCGACATGCTGCTGATGCGCATGAAGGAATCCGACTTCACCGACGTGGTCGACACCAACCTCACCGGTTCTTTCCGCGTGGTTCAGCGCGCCATCAAGGGCATGCTGAAGCTCAAGCGCGGCCGCATCATCCTGGTTTCCTCCGTGGTGGGTCTGTACGGTTCCCCCGGCCAGGTCAACTACTCCGCATCTAAGGCTGCACTGGTCGGTATGGCGCGCTCCATCACCCGTGAGCTGGGCGGCCGCAACATCACCGCTAACGTGGTGGCACCGGGCTTCATTAACACCGCAATGACCGAGGTTCTGCCCGAAGAGACCAAGAAGAACTACCTCGCGTCCATCCCGGCTGGTCGTTTCGCGGAGGCAGAAGAGGTCGCTCGCGTGATTCGCTGGCTCGCATCCGATGAGGCTAGCTACATTTCTGGCGCTGTCATCCCCGTTGATGGCGGCCTGGGTATGGGTCACTAACCCCACCCGTACGGACTGCACGAAGCGCCTGAGCGTGGGCGCACCCTTTCTAGACTTTAAGGACATAAAACTATGGCACAGCTGACCGGCAAGACCATCATCATTACCGGCTCCTCCCGCGGCGTTGGCGCAGACACCGCACAGATTCTCGCCGCTGAGGGCGCGAACATCGTGGTGAACTACCGCTCCAAGGCACCGCGCGCGAACAAGATCGTCAAGGCTATTGAAGAGGCTGGCGGCAAGGCAATCGCAGTACAGGCTGACGTGACCAACAATGAGGACCTGCAGAACCTCGTCAACACCGCCGTGGAGACCTTCGGCTCCCTGGACTACCTGATTCTGAACGCTTCGGGCGGCATGGAATCCGGCATGGGCGAAGACTACGCAATGCGCCTGAACCGTGACGCACAGCTGAACCTGGCACGCCTGGCTGCAGAGAAGATGCCCGAAGGCGCACGCATCGTGTTCGTGACCAGCCACCAGGCGCACTTCATCCGCGAGGTTGAGACCATGGACGAGTACAAGCCCGTCGCAGAGTCCAAGCGCGCAGGCGAAGACGCACTGATCGCCGAGATCCCCGCACTTTCCGAGAAGGGTATCTCCCTGGTCGTCGTGTCCGCTGACATGATTGAAGGCACCGTCACCGCAACCCTGCTGAACCGCCTGCACCCCGGCGCCATTGAGCAGCGCCGCGAGACCGCCGGCAAGCTCTACACCGTCAACGAGTTCGCGCAGGAAATCGCGAAGATGGTCACCGCAGACGTTGAAACCGGCCACGTTGAGCTGGTCGGCGGCGCACGCGGCTTCATCGACTAATAACTTCAGCTGCTATGGGTGCCGTCGCGGATGCGCCCGCCCCTCTGACAAGGTACATTTGATGAGGCGCGCCGCCCCTGACGCGGCGGCACCTATAGCCCCTAAGGTTTAGCGCGAGGAACCCAATGTGGGGTACCCGCGCACTATGCGCCAACCGCTCCGATAACCCGGCACGGGTTGCGGGGTGGGGCGCATCCCATCCATCTAACTCACTGGAAGAAGAACCATGAGCACCGTACTCAACCTTCAGAATGTCTCCGTGATTCGCGGCGGCCGCAAGATTCTCAACGACGTTTCCTGGACTGTGAACGAAGGTGAACGCTGGGTTGTTCTGGGCCCCAACGGCGCCGGTAAGTCCACTCTGCTTTCGATTGCGGCAGCCCGCCTGCACCCGACCAGCGGCGAGGTTGAAATCCTTGACGAGACCCTCGGCGCTGTTGACGTATTCGACCTGCGCCCGCGCATTGGTCTGTCCTCCGGTGCTTCGGCTACCCAGATTCCCGCCAACGAGAAGGTTTCCGACGTTGTCGTGACCGCAGCGTACGCTGTGTCCGGCCGCTGGAAGGAAGAATACGACGTCATGGACGACGAGCGTGCCACCGAACTGCTGGCTGAATGGGGTGTCGACACCCTCGCTGACCGCACCTTCGGATCCCTCTCCGATGGCGAGCGCAAGCGTGCACTGATTGCCCGCGCCCTCATGACCGATCCTGAGCTGCTGCTACTGGACGAGCCCGGCGCAGGCATGGACATCTCCGGCCGTGAGGACCTGGTTGAGCGTCTGACCGCGCTTGCCGCTGACCCCTACGCACCGGCTACCGTGCTCATCACCCACCACCTTGAGGAAATCCCGGCGGGCTTCACCCACGCCCTGCTGGTCCGTGATGGCGGCGTGGTTGCTGCCGGCCCGATCCTGTCCACCATTACCGAGGCTAACCTCGCCGCAACCTACGATATGGACCTGGCTCTGACCGTCACCTCCGCGGGTCGTTACTCCGCGTTCAAGCGCGCATGAGCCGTGCCCCGAAGCAGCTGAGCGCCGAACAGATCGCTGAGCGTGCCGAGCGTGTCTACGCCATCGAGTCGGTCACGGCTCTGGCGCAGGCACCCGAGCAGGCTTTGCGCTACTACACGCAGCTGACCGATGTGAAGCTCCGTAGCGCCATGGAGCCGCAGTGGGGTATTTACATTGCGGAGTCCTCGAAGGTGATTCGTCGTGCGCTCGTTGCCGGTCATCAGCCCGTTTCTTTCCTGATGAGTGAGAAGTGGGCTGATGATTTGGCGGATGTTCTGCGCGCCCATCCTGACACTCCCGCGTATGTGGGTAGTGAGGAGCAGCTGGAGCAGGTGACCGGTTTTCATCTGCATCGTGGTGCGTTGGCGGCGATGGCTCGTCCGGAGCCGCAGCCTCTGGAGCAGTTGCTGCAGGGTGCCTCTCGCGTGGCGATTTTGGAAGATATTGTGGACCACACGAATGTGGGCGCTATTTTCCGTTCGGCTGCCGCGCTGAACGTGGATGCTGTGCTGGTGACTCCGCGGTGCGCTGATCCGCTGTACCGCCGCTCGATTCGAGTGTCGATGGGTACTGTTTTTCAGGTGCCGTGGGCTCGCCTGGAGTCGTGGCCTGCTGACTTGCAGACCCTGCACGAGCTGGGCTTTAAGAGCGCGGCGTTGGCTTTGGAGGAGGACTCGCTGACCCTGGAGGAGCTGTCTGCCCGCCGGGATGAGAAGCTTGCGCTGATTCTGGGCACGGAGGGGCACGGCCTGTCGCCCCGCACCTTGGCGGCGTGTGATGATACGGTGATGATTCCGATGTCGCACGGCGTGGATTCTTTGAATGTTGCGGCGGCGAGTGCCGTGGCGTTCTGGGAGACCCGCCCGCGTTCATAACCTGAGTTCTCACCTGATTCTTAACCCGCGTGAGTGCCTTCTTCGGGGGCCCTTGCGGTGTGTAGGTTGGTGCCTGTGAGGGAACGTACTGGGATTTAATCCGTGAAGGTGGTACCCTTAATGGGTTGTGCACGCCCTATGCGGGCACAATGGTGATGCGCTCTGAGATTTTCTCGATAGCTGCACATCGAAAAACCTACTCCATCTATATAAGGGCTACTGGCAAAATCCAGTAGCAGAAGAAGGTAATCAATGAAGGCAGAAATCCACCCGGACTACAACCTGGTTCTGTTCCGCGACCTCGCATCCGGCAAGGTCTTCCTGACCCGTTCCACCATGACCTCGGACAAGACCGAGAAGTGGGAAGACGGCAACGAGTACCCGATCGTCGAGGTTGAAATCTCGTCCGAGTCGCACCCGTTCTACACCGGTAAGCAGCGCATCATGGACTCCGCAGGTCGCGTCGAGCGCTTCAACGCACGCTTCGGCAACTTCGGCAAGAAGTAAATCTTCTTTCCCAGTTTTGCTTTTTAGCGAGATCAATGCCCCGTTCTCCTTGGTTTTCAGGGAGGCGGGGCATTGCGCGTTCTATGCGGGTAGCAGAATGGTTCGCGTGAACGTGAGGAAAGTTGTAATGTAAAACCTTTCGTTCACCGGTGCGTAGACCCGCTGACGGCGTTACAATGGGAAAGTATTTTGCGAGCTGTGCATTTTCTGTGCCCTCCAGCGCCGCCCCGTATCGGCGGGTTATTTTCCGGCTCTCTGTATTCTAGAGACTTCGCTGGGTGCACTGCGCGCCTCGCGTATCACCACCTCAAACAAAGGACAACTTAATGAGCGACGCTCACTCTGAACCGTCGCAGAAGAAGAAATGGGTCAAGCGTATTCTGCTGATCCTGCTGATTCTTCTGCTGGTTATTACCCTCGGTATTGGTTTCTTTATTTGGCGTGCTGGCCACACCTGGGATAGCAAGACCGAGAAGTTTGACTCCATCACTAAGGTGGATGAAGATCTCAGCAAAATTAAGGAGCAGCTTGGCGAGGCTAAGAAGCTCAACGTGACGGAGCTGAAGGCTCCGACCGTCACCAACTCGGATACCGGCAAGAACGGCTCCGATGCTGCTGCGGCTCTTGCAGCGAACGCCAGCGAGCACGATAAGAACGGCGACGGCATCCTGGATGACGGTTACAGCTACGATGTCGTGAAGGGTCCGGGTAAGAACATCCTGCTGCTCGGTAGCGATACTCGTTCCGGTTCTGAAGCAGCTCAGGTGAGCGGCTCCCGTGCAGATAGCATCATGCTTGCTCACATCCCTGCTGATGGTAAGGGCGTGTACCTGGTCTCGATTATGCGTGATACCTGGGTGAACATCCCCGGCTACGGCGCGGCAAAGATTAATGCCGCACTGAACTACGGCGGTATTTCTCTGCAGGTGGCAACCGTTGAGAACCTGCTGGGTATCAAGATTGATCACGTGGCTGAGATTGAGTTTGAGGGCTTCAAAGCTCTGGTGAACTCGGTCGGCGGTGTGGATGTTCAGGTACCTTTCGACTTCGATATCAATGCGTGGTCTTTCAAGCAGGGTATGCAGCATATGGATGGTGGCGCGGCACTTGCGTTCGTGCGTGCTCGTTACCAGTTCGCTGATGGTGACTACCAGCGTGTTCGTAACCAGCGTGCGTTCCTGCGCGGTCTGTACAACACGATGAAGTCTAAGGGTGCACTGGATAATGTGGGCTCTTTCCAGTCTGCTGTTGAGTCTATTGCTGGTTATATGCGTGTGGACTCCGGTCTGAATGCGGCACAGATTGCTCAGATTGCGGCTCCGGTGCTGACCAGCGGTGACACCACGATGCGTATGACCACCCTGCCGAACGCAGGCCCGGGTTGGTCCTACGACGGTCAGTCGATTGTTATCGTGAACCAGGCTGCAAACGCTAACCTGTCCTATGCTTTGCAGCATGACAGCATGGATCAGTTCATGGCAACTTATGGTCAGGACTAAGATCTGACTCCTTACGGGGGTGAAAGCTGATGAGGCTTTCACCCCCGCTGGTTTTAATCGGCTCTCCACGCGTAGCTCATGATGCTCAGGATGGTAGGCACACAAAAGGGGCGGCTACCTCACCGTGATAGTGGGGTAGCCGCCCCTTTTGTATCTTTGCGTTGTATCTTTACGCTCTGTCGTGGAGGAGTTTATGCCTTCGAGTCTACTTCTTCAGCCTCGTCGGTCTCTTCGTATTCTTCCTCGTACTCGTCGTATTCTTCGTAGTCCTCGTAGTAGGGCTGGCGACCAAAGTAGAAGGCAACTGCCGCGACAGCGCCGCCCAGAATCGCGATGAGGATGCCGAGCATAGGGGTCCACAGCATCGAGATTAGGCCGGCGACCAGAACTGCGAGGCCTGCACCCTTAACCAGGTTCAGAAGACGCTCGCGCTCGGAGGGCTCGTAGTATTCCTCTTCCTCAATGCTGTACTCGATAACCGGCTTCTCCGCGGCAGGTTCGCTGCGGGTCGGCTCGGCGGGTGCGGAGGAGCCACCGGTCAGGGAGCTCATGAAACCGCGACGCTTCTTCGGAGCCTGCTGTGCAGAGGACTCCAGGTAGTGGCGTTCACCTTCGGTGGGTACGAATGCCGGGGGCACCTCGTAGTCTTCACCAACGGGCAGTAGAGCCGGAACGTTGTTGGGCAGAGTCTCGTACCATTCCTGCGGAATATCTGCTGGGCGTGCAGCCTGAACGGTCAGCGAAAGTTCGAGGGTGTTACCGCGAATGGTGCCCCACGCGCTGGTGAGGCGGTCGTTCTCGAACGCGTAACGAATCACGGGGGTGAGCTGCTCAGACATTTGGGTGCTCAGGCGACCGACGAGCTTACGGTCGTGGCGCACCTCTACACTGTCAACCACGCGGCCGTCGGAGGTCTTCAGCTGGTTAGCTTCCAGGGTCAGGATCACGCGGCCTTCACCGCTGGGCGGCAGGATGCTGTGCAGGTATTCGGAGTGTTCCTTCTCGTCGAGCACCTTCATGGACGGGCCCTGGGGCAGCAGGGTCGCGCGGGTCGGTGCGTCGTTGAGGGGGAAGAGAGAGCCGGGGGCGGACAGGGAGAGCACGCCGGTGCTCTTCACGTGCATGCCGCCGCCTTCCGCGCGTACGGCAACAGCGGAAAGCTGCAGGTGCGCGATGGGTTCGTAGCCGGAGGCGACCACGCGGGTAATGGAATCCCAGTACGCGGCGGAGTCCTCCACACTCATGCGGCCTACCTTGAATTCGTCAATGTAGACGGCAATGCTGTTGGGTTCGTAAGGGTTATCCGGTTCGGGAACAAGACGCGCTTCACCGTACCAGATCCGTTCACGGTCGATGTGCAGTTCCTCGAAAATTTGGAGGGTTTCTGCTTCGTAGTAATCATCGGTGACGATGTCAACGCTACCGCGGTCACCGAGTGCGTAATCGACCACTGAAAACTCCTTCTGATATGTCTAAGCGAGCGGATACCTAGTCTATTCTCTCATGCTTTCAGAGCGGACAGCTCACAAAAACGGGTGACATTTATCTGTCTTTTAGCACCGGGTGCATATAGTTTTGCGTTTGGGGGAATCAGCCCCGGTAACGATGGCTCACGTCGCCGCACTAAAGGGCCGCGAACCCTCCGCGTGGAGCCTCCCGAAACAAAAATTTCGGCTGAGAAAGCCGCGAAAAAGACCACCGCTCGACACCACCCGGTTCACAACCGGGTAAGTGCCAAGCGGCGGTCTACATCAATCAGTTTGAGAACCTGGCGGGGGAGATCGGAACCTAGTCTAGGCACCGGTCCACACCCCGCCTCAGCTACTCAAACCATGCAGCTTAGTTCTGCAGGGAAGCGTTGAACTTCTGAGCCACAATCGAACGGTGGCCGTGGTCCTGAGCCTCCAGAACCAGACGACGCAGAGCCGAAGGAGCCTCGGGGTTCGCCTCCAGCCAACGCTGAGCCAGCGCCACGGAGGGGTTGCCCTCAACACCCAGACCCTCGGTGGAGCCGGTGTTGTACGGAGCCTTCGGGTACAGGCCACGTACAATGCGGGTCGCCATACCAATCGAACGAGACGCCCAGAGAGGCAACAGAGCCTCAAAGTAGGAGTCGTAGTAGGACTCACGCAGCTCAACCGGGCCACGAGCAAAACCGTTAATGGTCGAGGCCAGAGCGTCGTTCGACAGCGACTCGTCTTCCATGATGGTCTTGTACGCGGCAGCCTTACGCTCAGCAGAGGGCAGAGCAGCAATCGCGTACGCGTAACCATTCGAAGAAATCGAGGAGGGGCTGTACTTAGCCGCACGGTCCAGATCCTCAACGGTCACCAGGTCGCGGCTTGCGAGCGCACCCAGTGCACTCCAACCCAGGTTCTGGTCGTAAGGAATGCCGGTTGCGTCAGCAATATCGCCGGTGGTGTCTTCGAAAGCACCGCGGGCAATATCGCGGCAGAGCTCTTCACCCTTGGTCGCGTTGGTGGAGACCGAAATCAGGGCGCGCAGCAGAATCAGCTGCTCGTCGGAGCCGGGCTTAGCCTGTGCCAGTGCGGCTGCGAATGCGTCATAGAGAGCGTCGTAGAGGCGCTCGCGGCCGGTGGGTGCGGAGAAGGTTGCGATAGCGACCTGTGCGTTGTTGACCATGGTGCCCAGCAGGGATGCGCTCGGTTCCTTGGAGACGTTGCGTACGACTGCGTCGACGTAGGTGGTGACGGGCAGGCGTGCATCGCGCACGTTCTCCCAGAGGGAGCCCCAGATGAGGCCGCGGGAGAGTGCGGATTCGAGGGTGGAGACACCTTCGATAGCTGCCTGCAGGCCGTCTTCGTCGGTCAGGGCGACCTTGGCGTAGGTGTGGTCTTCTGCGTTGAGCATGAGCAGGTCAGCTTCGCCAACGAGCTTCTTCTGCTCATCGGTGAGCTCCACGCGGTGCTCGGAGACGGGCTCTGCCGGGTACTCGAGGGAGAGCAGACCGGTGGAGGTGAGCTTGCCGTCGGTCAGTGCGAAGGTTTCCAGCTTTGCCACGTGGGGGCGGCCCAGACCTGCGGGCTGCTGTGCGGGCAGTTCCTGGGTGAGGATCAGGTCGGTAAGCTGACCGTCTTCGCCGTAGACGCGCTTGGTGCCCAGTGCGGACACGCCGGAGGTCTGCAGCCATGCGTTAGCCCATGCTTGCATGTCGCGGCCGGACACCTCGTTGAGTACCTGCAGGAAGTCGTTCAGGGAGGTGTTGCCCCACTCGAAACGCTTGAAGTACACGCGTGCTGCTTCGATGAAGGTGTCGAAACCGACGTAGGCGACCAGCTGCTTGAGCACGGATGCGCCCTTTGCGTAGGTGATGCCGTCGAAGTTCTGCGATGCTGCTTCCAGGTGGGGGATGTCAGCGACGATGGGGTGGGTGGTGGGCAGCTGGTCCTGCATGTATGCCCATGCCTTGCGGTTGTTCGCGAAGGTGACCCACGCATCCTCAAAGTGGTTAGCTTCCTTAGCGCCGAGGGTGCCCATGAAGTCTGCGAAGGATTCCTTGAGCCACAGATCGTCCCACCACTTCATGGTGACGAGGTCGCCGAACCACATGTGCGCCATTTCGTGGCAGATGGTGTTGGTGCGGCCTTCGAGGTCGTCCTCGGTTGCGCCGGAGACGAAGATGTAGTCTTCGGTGAAGGTGACCAGGCCGGGGTTCTCCATTGCGCCGATGTTGTATTCGGGCACGAATGCCTGCTCGTACTTGGGGTACGGGTAGGGGTAGTCGAAGAGGTCCTGGAAGAAGTCCAGGCCGTTTTTGGTGACCATGAAGATGTGGTCGTAGTCGAAGTGCGGCTTGAGGGACTGGCGGCAGTATGCGACCAGGGGGATGTCGCCGCTGTTGACCTTGCTCTTGGGCTTGTAGGTGGTGGTTGCGGTGAAGTATTCGCCGGCAACGATTGCGGTGATGTAGGTGGAGATCTTTGCGGTGGGGGAGAAGACTCGCTTGGTGATGGAGTCGTCGGTGGGGTCTACGACCTGGCTTTCGAGTACGCCGTTGGAGCTGACGACCCAGTCCTTGGGTGCGGTGATGCGGAAGTTGAAGACTGCCTTCAGGTCGGGCTGCTCGAAGTTCGGGAAGACTCGGCGGCAGTCGGAGGGCTCGTACTGGGTGTACAGGTACACGCGACCGTCGGAGGGGTCGAAGTAGCGGTGCATACCTTCGCCGGAGCGGGAGTAGTAGGAGCGACCGTGGATGGTGAGCACGTTTTCTGCCTGCAGGTTGGGCAGGGTGATGCGTGCGCCGTCGACGACATCAGCCAGGGTCAGCTCGGTGCCGTTGAGCTTAACGGAGTCGACGCTGTGGTGGATGTAGTCGATGAAGGTTTCTGCGCCGGGGGTGTTGCAGGAGAATCGGACGGTGGTGACGGTGGGGTAGGACTCGAATTCGGGGTCCTTGGCGTTAGTCAGGTCGACATGCACGTCGTAGGTGTCGACACTGATGAGAGCCGAACGTTCTGCGGCTTCTTCGCGGGAGAGGTTCTCATTATTCATGCTCTTTATTCTAGTCGTAATGACCGAAAATATGGCAGTTGAACGGGCGTGCCGGTCATATTACTCAAGGTGCGAGAAGATTACCCGGGGTGTGGGGAACTAACCAACCTCGAATGTGTGACACAGAACATGCTCTTTCGATTTGCGGAGTGCTCAGAAAGCCCGTATAGTATTACGTGTTGCTTCGAACGGCACCGAAAGGAAAACGTTCGAAAGTCACCTGCGCGGGTGGCGGAATAGGCAGACGCGCTAGCTTGAGGTGCTAGTCCTCGTATTAGAGGGTGGGGGTTCAAGTCCCCCCTCGCGCACAGATAATCCCCGGTTCTTCGGAACCGGGGATTTTTGTATGCCCGGTAAAATATGCCCGGTAAAAAACGCACAAAAAAGTAGTGGGGTGAGGCTCCTCGAAAGGAACCTCACCCCACACTAGCTACGCTAAGGAAGCTAGAAGAACAGCTGCATCAGCTGAAACTGAATTACTCAGCACTCAGAGAATTACTCAGCCAGACGCTCCGGGTCGGTGGTGACCAGAATCTTCACAGCGGTCTCGTTGTGGTTGATCAGGGTGTCGAAGCCCTTGTCAATCAGGTCTTCCACAGCAATCTTGCCGGTGATGAAGGGCTTCAGGTCAATCTTGCCGGACTCAACGAGCTTGATGGTCTCCGGGTGGGAGTTCACGTATCCGATGGTACCGCGGATATCGAGCTCCTTGAGCACAACCTTCTGAACATCCAGGGAAGCGGGCTTGCCCCAAATGGAGACGATGACAACCTTACCGGTGGGCTTGAGAGCATCCAGGATCAGGTCCAGTGCGGGCTGAACGGAGGTGCACTCGAACGCGATATCAGCGCCACGGCCGTCGGTCAGCTTGTGAATCTCAGCCAGAACGTCAACCTCAGCGGGGGAGAAAGCGTAGTCAGCAACACCGGAGTCCAGAGCCTTCTGGCGGCGCAGCGGGGACAGCTCAGAGATGATGACCTTAGCACCCTTAGCCTTCAGAACTGCGGAGGTCAGCAGACCGATGGGGCCAGCACCGGTCACCAGTGCAAATGCGCCCTCTTCGAACTCGCCTGCACGCTCAACAGCGTGGTAGCCAACGCTCAGGGGCTCAATCAGTGCAGCCTCGTCCAGGGGAATGGTGTTGGGGATCTTGTGAACCCAGCGGCGCTTGACAGCAACCTTCTCGGACAGACCGCCACCGCGACCTGCCAGGCCGATGAAGTTCATGTCCTTGGAAAGGTGGTAGTCCTTGGAGTCGGGGCCGGTGTAAACGTCATCGCGAATGATGTAGGGCTCGACAACAACGTGGTCGCCAACCTCAAGGTCGTCTACGCCTTCGCCCAGTGCCTCAACAACACCGGAGAATTCGTGACCGAGGGTGACGGGGGAGTCCTCACCAGAAATGGGGTGGGGGTGACCGTGCTGGGGGCAGAAGATGGGGCCGTCGAGGTATTCGTGCAGGTCGGTACCGCAAATGCCGCACCAGGCGACCTTGACCAGAACCTCGCCCGCAGCGGCTTCGGGTGCGGGGATGTCTTCAATGCGGATGTCGTGGCGGTCGTAGAAGCGTGCTGCCTTCATGGGATGGAGCTCCTTAGCGTGGTTGTGGCGCTTACTGCGGTGTGTGCTTGCCGGTACGGTTCGCATCCATGGGTCTGTCACGGTAATGGCAGAGGCCCAAACGACATGGTCTGGACCGGTTGTGAACTGTCCTGCCGGCATTCGCATCGCTAGCGCCAGATGGTGACGGGTGCGGCTGGATTGCCGCTCCCATGTGCTTAATGCTACTCCTATGAATCAAAGATTCCTAGGATATATACAAAATTTCTTTTATGTGACACAAATTTCTTTTTGGGTGTTTTCGACTCCATCACGCCCGAACATCTAGCGCCCGGCGAGCGCAGACGGTAGCGTAGAAGCATGACTGACGCGAACGCACAGGGCACCGCCGCCCACACCCAGCCCACTTCTGACAGCTCCGATCGAACGGCACCGAACCGACCCGCCGCAACAACCCGCCACTACGACGCACCCGACGCTGATTGCGTGCGCGGTAGCGAGTACTCCGAGATCCTTGCCCTCGAAACCGAGCAGCGTAAGCGTGCCGCTGAGCACCGCCGCAAGCGCGGGCACACGCATCCCGAGCAGGAACGTAGCCACGGCGAGCGCCAGGGACATGGAAAGGGTCACCACCTCGACGAAGACAGCGGGCTGGCGCATATTCGCCGCGACCTCGCCGAATCCGTTGCCACCCGCGCGGACTCCCTGACCGCAATTCTCAAGGCGATTCACGCGCATCCTGAGACCGCCTACGAGGAGTACTTCGCCTCCCGCACGCTCGTTAATGCGGTCCGCGAGGCCCACCCGAACCTCAGTATCGAGTACCCCGCCTTCGGTCTGGATACCGCGTTCAAGATGGAGCTCACCAGCGCCGACTACGACCCCGCCAAGCATCGCACCATCGCGATTCTCTCCGAATATGACGCGCTGCCGGGCATCGGTCACGGCTGCGGCCACAACGTCATTGCGGTATCCGGGCTGGGCGCTTTCCTTGCTTTGGCAGATGCGCTCGCCACCGGCCCCGAGGCGTTCAGCGGCAGGGTTCTCTACTACGGCACGCCCGCCGAAGAATCTGAAGCCGGTAAGGAGCTGATGGCGCGCGCCGGCGCGTTCGAGCGGGTGGATGCCGCCATTATGGTGCACCCCTACTTTATCGATGTGGCTGATCAGGCGTGGTTGGGTCGCCGTGAATGTCGCGTGACCTACACGGGCGTGAGCGCGCATGCTTCCTCGCACCCGTTTATGGGTCGTAACGCCCTGGACGCGGCGAACCTGGCGTATCAGGGTTTGGGTTTGTTGCGTCAGCAGATTCCCGGTTCTGACCGTATTCACGCGATTATTGACCACGGTGGGGACGCCCCGAACCTGATTCCTGCCTCCGCGAGCCTGCACATTAATATCCGTTCTAAGCACGCGCCGACTTTGCGTGCGCTGTCGCGACGGGTTGAGGAGGTGCTGCGCGGTGCGGCGCTCATGGCTGGTGTGAGTGCGGAGGTGACGTGGGATTCTTCGCCGATGACCATGCCAGTGCGCACGAACCGTCCGCTGTTGAAGCGTTGGGTTTCGGCTCAGCGTTCGGTGGGTCGCCACCCGTACCCGCCTGGCACGGTCAGTGACACCCTGGCGGCTTCTACTGATTTCGGTAATGTGAGCCTGCGCGTGCCCGGTATTCACCCGCTGATTCAGAT
Organism: Rothia mucilaginosa; assembly: GCF_019334805.1. Taxonomy (NCBI): domain Bacteria; kingdom Bacillati; phylum Actinomycetota; class Actinomycetes; order Micrococcales; family Micrococcaceae; genus Rothia; species Rothia mucilaginosa. The sequence goes on along the minus strand of NZ_CP079822.1, from coordinate 87,626 downwards.
TGCGCCCGAAGGTACCGGTATGCACACGGTGGAGTTCGCGCACTGTGCGGACACTCCGGCGGCGGTTGATGCTGCCCTGGATGCGTCGTTCGGTTTGGCTTCTGTGGCTTTGGATTTCCTGATTGACGACGAGTTGGCGGATGCGGTTCGTGCCGATTTTGAGGCTTCCGGCGGTGCCGTGGATGTTGAGGGCTACTTTAGCGACATGTGAGCTTGCTCAAAAGGTCAGAACGTCATTATTTGGTTTTATGAGTGAAAAACACCCCTTATAGCCCATAAAGTCACCAGCACCCATCGAAAAAAGCAAAATAATCCAACACAAAACGCAAAATCTGCGGCATAATAGAAAGTAACGGAGCGAGCCCACCGGGAAGAACGCCCACGCTCAGGAAATTCACCCCCGAGGCACACACCCGCTTCCACATAAACCCCGCGAGAATCCTCTCGCACCACACGGATAACTCTCACGAAAGAGGGCATACAGCAATGAACGGTGTCAACAACCCCACCAAGCTCGGCGTCATCGGTGCAGGCGGCGTCGGTAGCGCAACCGCATACGCAGCTATGGTCCGCGGCTCCGCAGACGAAATCGTCCTGTACGACATCGACGGCAAGCGCGCACACGCTGAAGCACTGGACATCGCACACGGCGCAATGTTCGCACACGAAGCAACCGTAACCGGTGGCGACGACATCGAACTGCTGCGCGACTGCGACATGGTCATCATCACCGCTGGTGCTCGCCAGAAGCCCGGCCAGCCCCGCCTCGAACTGGCAGGCGCAAACGTCGCAATCCTCGAGAAGCTGCTGCCGAACATCCTGTCCGTAGCACCCAACGCAATCATCATGCTCGTCACCAACCCCTGTGACGTTCTCACCGTTGTGGCTCAGAAGATCACCGGCCTGCCCGCAAACCGCGTGCTGTCCTCCGGTACCGTTCTGGACTCCTCCCGCCTGCGTTGGCTGATTGCTAACAAGGCTGGCGTCTCCATCAAGAGCGTTCACGCAAACGTTGTTGGTGAGCACGGCGACTCCGAGTTCCCCGTCTGGTCCGCAGCAAACATCGGCATGGTTCCCCTGACCGAGTGGGAGCAGGACGGCAAGCCTGTCTTCACCGAAGAGGTCCGTGCAGAGCTCGCAACCGAAGCTATGCGCGCAGCATACAAGGTTATCGAGGGCAAGGGTTCCACCAACTACGCAATCGGTATCTCCGGTGCACGTATCGCTGAGGCATTCCTCGGCGGCCAGAACGCGGTGTTGCCCGTCTCCACCACCATTGCAGGCGAGCTGTACGGCTTCAAGGACGTTGCACTGTCCCTGCCCACTATCGTGAACCGTGAGGGCATCCAGCGCGTGCTCGAGGTCCCCATGAACGAGGCTGAGCTGGCACAGCTGAAGGCATCCGCTGAGGCAATCCGCGCAGCCGCAGCTTCCCTCGGCTTCTAAAAACCCGGCTTCTAATTCTCTCGGGCTCAACCCGTAAGAAGCAAACATTCAGTAGGCGCAGCGTAGAGCTGAGCTAACCGACAGAAGAACCCGCCGCACCCGGCACCTGCTCCCTTGAGGAGTGGGGGATTCGGGGACGGCGGGTTCGCTGTGTCTGTAAGGTCTTTTATGCGGGGCTTGATGCGCCGCGTGCTGCTTCGCGTGACCAACCTGGCTTTACCGCTCTGACTTTGTGGCTCTCTTCGCCGCCCCGAATATAACTGCCGGTTGACCTGTCACGCCCGTTCATAGTTCCGCATTTAAACCGCTGTATGACCGCCCGGCGCACACCACAGGCGCGTAGGTAGTAGAATAATGGCATGAGCATTGATCCTCGCACCGAACTCACCCGCCTCCTTGACGCGCTGGAGGCGCACCTGACCGCCGTCGTAAACCGAACCGGCGAGCACGACCCCGCCGTCGATGAGGCGTACGTAGAAATCGCCAACGCCTTCGAAGCCTACGAAGATTCCCTCTTCGAAGCCTACAACGAGGTCACCCCCTTGAGTGTCTACGGTGACGAAGACGAGGACGACCTCGACGAACTGCTCGATGACGAAGAAGATGAAGACGACGACGATATCGAGTACGAGGACTAAATAGCGCCTCGCCCATACGTTACGGACCGACCCCTGACCGGTACCCCCTAAGCGGGGTAACGAGGCAGGGGTCGAGCCATACCTGCCCACCCGATACCCACCGAGCATGCACCGAGAACGGAGACACCCGTGAGCGAACCCCGCACCTGGCGCGATGCCGCCCTCATCCTCCGCACCCAAAAACTCGGCGAAACCGACCGCATCATCATCATGCTCACCCGCGATAACGGAATCACCCACGCCGTCGCCAAAGCCGTACGCAAACCCACCTCCAAATTCGGCGGGCGACTCGAACCGTTCATGCACACCGACCTGTCCTTCAGCCGCGGTCGTACTAATCTGCACACCATTACCCAGGCGGTAACCCTGCACGCCTACACCGCACCGATTATGGCTAACTACGATGCGTACACGTGCGCCTCCACCATCGCCGAACTGGCAGAAGCACTCACCAAAGACACCGATAGCACCTCCGATATTTACACTCTCACCCATGGGGCGCTTGCCGCGCTCGCGCATGGGCAGCATGTGCCGCAGAGGATTCTGACCCGCTATCTGGCGCGCAGCATGAACGCCGCCGGCTGGCCGCTCATCGGTGAGAACTGCACTCGATGCGGCAACCCGCTTGTCAGCACCGATAGCCGGGGCGATAACGGGGCAGACAGTAGCACCCCCGTCGCTACAAGCGGAAGCGGCAGGTACATTGCCTTCCACACCGCCCACACCTACGGGCACCACACGGTTCTCTGCCCCCAATGCGCACCCGCCACCGACACGCCCCTAACCGGTCTGCATGCCGAAGAGCTCGGCTATGCGCTCGCTACCGCATCGGCGGATCCGCGCGCCTGGGCAACTATTGACGCAGCACCGGTACCGGTCGCCTCCAAAATTCTGGGACTCTACCTGAAAACCACCCAAAACCTGCTCGAACACCCCCTGAAAACGGCGAGCGCCCTCGAAGCAGAAATTCCTGCCTCGTAAAAGATGCACGCCGGCGCGTCAAACATGGGCCAACCAGGACGCAAAATAACCCCCGAAGCACCCACCCATGCGCGCTGTGTCACGGTAAAATAGCTAACAGCACGCCAGCGTTTATTTCTGGCGTATATCTAGGCAAACGACCCCGGGGGAGAACCCCGCCAGGGAAGAAAGGCACACATGGCACGCACCCAGCCCGTACCCCCGCCCGCGCACCCCACCGGGGCAACCCCTCCGCCGATTCCGAAGAAGTTCATTCCGCAGCACGTCGCCGTCGTGATGGATGGTAACGGACGCTGGGCGAACGAACGCGGCCTGCCCCGCACCGAGGGTCACCGCGCCGGTGAGGCTGCACTGCTGGACGTTGTCGCGGGCGCTATCGAAATGGGCATCCCGTACGTGACCGCCTACGCGTTCTCCACCGAAAACTGGAAGCGCTCACCCAGCGAAGTGGCGTTCATTATGCGTTTCTCCACCGAGGTGCTGCAGCGCCAGCTGGCGACCCTCAAGACCTGGGGTGTGCGCATCCGCTGGGCTGGCCGCCGACCCAAGCTGTGGAAGAACGTCATCGAAGAGCTCGAACACTGCGAGCGTGAAACCATCGACAACACTGTCTGCACTCTCACCATGTGCGTGAACTACGGCGGCCGCGCAGAAATCGCCGACGCGGCGGCCGCTATCGCGGCGGACGCTGTGGCGGGCAAGCTCAAGCCCGGCAACATTACCGAAAAGACCATCCAGAAGTACCTGGATGAGCCTGACCTGCCGGACGTTGACCTGTTCCTGCGTTCCTCCGGCGAGCAGCGCATCTCGAACTTTTTGCTCTGGCAGAGCGCCTACGCCGAGATGGTCTTCATGAACGTGCTCTGGCCCGACGTTGACCGCCGCACCCTCTGGGAAGCTGTCGAAGAGTACGCGCGCCGCGACCGCCGCTACGGTGGCGCTGTCGATGCCGTCGCCAACGACAAGTAGCCCCTGGCATACAGACCCGGCACGCTAAGGCTCATAGCCCCATAAACCACCCACACCCTCCAACACTAGGGAGAACAAATGCGCATCTACCCGACCTTCTTCAACATCTTCTTCAAGGGCATGGACCCCGAGAAGGCACACCACGTCGGCTTCTGGGGCGTTCAGACCCTGCGCAACGTCGGCATCACCCGCGCGCTGCGCAAGTACTTCCAGCCCGCCCCCGAACTGGCAACCACCGTCATGGGCATTACTTTCCCCTCGCCGTTCGGCCTGGCTGCAGGCTTCGACAAGGGCGGTAAGGGCATTGCCGCGCTGGCTGGTATTGGCTTCGGCCACGTCGAGATCGGCACCATCACCGGTCAGGCGCAGCCCGGCAACCCGCAGCCGCGCCTCTTCCGCCTCGTGGAAGATAAGGCGGTCATCAACCGCATGGGCTTCAACAACGACGGTGCCGCAGCGGCAGGCCCGCGCGTTGCCGCCGCCCGCGCAGACCTCGAAACCGAATACCGCGGCGCCGTACGCCCGGTTATCGGCGTGAACATCGGCAAGACCAAGGTCGTTGAGCTCGAGAACGCTATCGAGGACTACCTGATCTCTACCCGCACCCTGGCACCGCAGGCAGACTACCTGGTCGTCAACGTCTCCTCCCCGAACACTCCGGGTCTGCGCACCCTGCAGGCTATCGAGTCGCTGCGCCCGCTGCTGGCTGCCGTGCGTGAAGAGGCAGACCGCGTATGCCCCAACCGCCACGTACCGCTGACTGTGAAGATTGCGCCGGACCTGGTCGATGAGGACGTTATCGAGGTGGCAGCCCTGGCTAAGGAACTGAAGCTGGACGGCATCATCGCCACGAACACCACCATCGCCCGCGATGGCCTGGGTCTGACCAGCGACATGACCAAGGTCAAGGAAATCGGTGCCGGCGGCCTCTCCGGTGCGCCGCTGAAGCCCCGCTCCCTTGAGGTGCTGCGCCTGCTCAAGCGTGAAATTAGCGACGACCTCGCCATCATCTCCGTTGGCGGCGTGACCACCGCTGAGGATGTGCAGGAGCGCCTGGACGCTGGCGCTGACCTGGTGCAGGGCTACACCGCGTTCCTGTATGAGGGTCCGCTCTGGGCGGCACACATTAACCGTGGCCTGGTGAAGCTGCGCCGCGCTCGCCGCTAGAAGATTTGCAGGCGGGAGCGTTATGCTCCCCGGCGCGCTGACTTGGCGTGTTGACTCTGCGTGCTGAAAGGGGGCACCGTTCTCTACCCGTTGGGGGTGGAGGCGGTGCCCCTTTTTTGTGTGCCCTCTATTCCGCCGAAAAGCCACATGTGGCTTCTGAGCATGCATAGTTATTTGACGTATAAAGCATTGAATTGTTCGAATAGTGACGATTCGTTGCTATTACACTCATTGCAAAGCAAACGACTGTAAAGATGCGGTAGGGTTTTATATGTAGCGTCCCGTGGTGCATTGTTGCGCCTGCTGGGTACGTTGCGCGGCTGGGTTCTTCCGGCGGTCAAGTAACGACCATTTTTACCAGCCTGACAAGTGCATACACACCATCACCGACGATAGGAGCGCACCCTCATGGAGCCTCGTACCTTCCTTTACCACACCCAAATTCCTCGCCGTACCCTGTTGGGTAGCGGCGCACTTGTGGGCCTGGGGGCCCTGCTTGCGGCGTGTGGCCAGCAGGCTAATAACGAGGCGGCAGCCACCGCATCCGCAGCGCCGAGCGAAACGGCTTCGGCTTCTGAGTCACCTTCGGCTAGTGCTACTCCGTTTACTGTTCGAGGCTACTCGGGCGGTTCCAAGGTGCCGGATGGGGAGTATCGCCCTGCGGACGGTAAGGGTCCTGCTCAGAATGTGCCGAAGCCTAACGCTCCTGAAGAGGGCTACCGCGAGAAGTCTATTGAAGGTATCCGTAAGACGATGGACGCTTGGGTTAAATGGACTAATTATGGAATTCAGGTAGGCGATTTTACGGAATCCCGAAAGTATATTTCCAATGATTTTACGGAGGAGCTGGAAGGGTATAAGAGTTTTGAAGATTTGTATAAGCGGGCGGGTGGATTATTGATGGCATAGATAACTACACCGCTCATACAAAGCCATGGACGGAAGATGGGGAAACCTATTTTTGGAAGGCATATCGCGAGTGGAATTATATAACTCTTGTGGAGCCTACTGGCGAGTGGCACAGAGATGTCAATATCCAGAAAGATAACGATACATGGAAATTTGAGTTTAAGTACTCCGATTCTTCCTGGAAGATTGTTGGCTGCGAACAGGTAGATGGATAATGCGCTGAGAATTAGTGCATTTCAAAATTCTAGAGTTTTGTATTTTGAGGATAGGAATTTCTGTGTCTTCTTTTGTTCTTAATCGCCGCGTGTTGTTGGGCGGCATTACGTTGTTTGGTGTATCCGGTCTGCTTGCGGCGTGTGGTCAGCAGGCTAATAACGAGGTGGCAGCCACAACTTCCGCTGCGTCGAGCGAGACCGCTTCTGCGTCTGCGGCGGCATCGGAGTCACCTTCGGCGAGCGCTACTCCGTCTACTGTTCGCGGCTATTCGGGCGGCTCCAAGGCGCCCGACGGCGAGTACCGCCCTGCGGATTCGAAGGGGCCCGCCCAGAACGTTCCGAAGCCTGCGGCACCTGAGGAGGGCTACCGCGAGAAGTCGATTTCTGGTTTGGAAAAGACCATTCGAGCATGGATCCTGCATGAAAATTATTCAATTCAAACTGGAGACTACGAAGAAACCATCAAATTTTTGAGTCCATCCTTTACATCAGAGATTGATTTCTATAAAAAGATTTCTTCCCTGTATCAACGAGGTGGCTGGGTTGTAGCTGGAACCCATAATTTTATTGCTAACGGTGCACCGTGGTCCGAGGATGGTGAAACCTATATTTGGCGCGCATACCGACAGTGGACTTACGCAATGTATGTTGAGCCTGACGGCAGCTGGGAAAACCATGAAAATAGTGAAGATACCAATAATATGTGGGATTTTAAGTTGCGTCATAATGGCGAGCGCTGGCTCATTGAAGCAACAACCAAAGTAAAGCCCTCGTAATCTTTCCGCAAGATAGACCGCACCCGCCCGGAGGGTAGGAACAATGACGGGTTCCCAGTGCGCGCTCGCGCATAATGGAGATAAGTGGGAGATCATGCACTACAACGATGTGGAGGACTGACCATGAACCCCAACATGCTGAACCGCCGCTCAATACTGACCGGAGGCACCCTCATCAGCCTCAGCACCCTACTCGCCGCCTGCGTGCCGCACGACATCACAACTGCAGGAGACGGATCCACCGCCTCCGGCACCTCTGCCACCAGCAGCAGCTCAGGCAGTAGCGCCGGCAACAACGCAAGTAACGGCGAATACCGCAAAGCAGACGCCAAAGGCCCCGCCCAAAACGTCCCCAAACCCAACGCCCCCGAAAACGGATACCGCGCAAAGACCCCGGAGGGCATCCTCAAAACCATGGACGCCTGGAACCAATGGGTCAACTACGGCGTCCAAACCGGCGACTACAGCAAAGCCCGCGAATTCCTCTCCTCATCAAACGACGGAGAACTCAAAATCTACCGGGAAATAGAAGCGCTCTACCAGCGCGGCGGATGGGTCATCGACGGCATTCAACACTTCGAACCCGCCGGTATACCCAGGACCGACGACCATCAAACCTACTACCTGGAAACCAACCACGAATGGGACAAACAAACCGAGGTAGAACCCGACGGCCGCCAAGAAACCTGGAGCAGCGACAAGGAAGAAGAAATCTACACATTCGCCCTCGAACACCGCGACGGCAGGTGGCAGATCCTCTACTCCCGAATCGAAGCCTAACCGTACCGGCGTCTAACCTCGATACATTCACCCAGAAGCCACATGTGTTTCGCGTAAGAACATAAAAATAGGGGAGAGGCCTGAACCTTCAGGACCTCTCCCCAAGCACCTATAAGGCGCAAACGACTTAGCGCGGGTACTCGCCGTACTTCACCATCGGAACCGGGCGGCGCATACGACGAATCATCATCATACGGTTAAACGCATACATGCCAGAACCGCGCTGAACCTCACCGAACTTAGCAATCAGCTTCTTCTTCAGGCTGCGCCACAAAATGAAGTAGTCAACAACCCACAGGATCATCAGCGCATACATTGCGTACACGGAACCGTAATAAATCGGCGCCGCCGCAGAAGACGTACCAGACACACCCTGAGCAATCCAGCCACCAATGAGCAGAACCAGCAGCACAGCCAGCATGAAATCGCCAAGGTTACGGCGCGCATCCACATAATCACGGATATAACGGCGCTGCGCACCACGGTCCACGGCGGGCAGGTAACGCTGATCGCCACCCATCAACGCATCATTCTGACGCTCACGAGCCTTCGCCATCGCCTCACGTTCACGAGCCTTTGCCTCCTTACGGTCATTAACAACCAGAGGCTGACGACGAGCCGCCTGCTGCTCCTTACGCGAAGGAGTAGGACGGCCCTTCTTCGGGGTGAACTTCGGATTAACCGGAGCCTGAGGCTCCTCTACAACCTGCGGCTGAACAGCTTCCGCTTCAGCCTTCTCTTTCTTACGACCAAACACCCTCCCATCATACCCGAACGGCACACACCAAACCCGCCCCCACAAGCCCACACCAGTAACTGAAACAACCCTAACCACCCGGCGGTTAGGGCCAAGGCAGGGTCAAGGTGGGGGTAAGGTAGAAACATGACTACTGAATTCACCCACCACAGCGCCCTCAGCGCCGCCGTCACCAAAAACTTCGAAGCAACCCTGCAGACCCTCACCGAGCTCGTCGCCATTCCCTCCATCGCCTGGGAATCGCACGACCTCACCCAGGTAGACCGTAGCGCCGAGGCAGTCGCCGCGCTCGCAACCAAGGCAGGCTTCGACAACGTACGCATCGAACGCGCCACCTACACCACCGCCGACGGCACCGAAAAGCAGGGCATGCCCGCCGTCATCGCCTCCCGCCCCGCCGCAGAAGGCTACCCGACCATCCTGCTCTACGCCCACCACGACGTACAGCCCGCCGGCGACCTCGACCTGTGGGACACCGACCCCTTCGTCGCAACCCGCAAGGGCGACCGCCTCTACGGACGCGGCGCAGCAGACGACAAGGCAGGCATCCTCGTGCACCTCGCCGCGCTCGCAGCCCTCAACGAAACTCTCGGCGAGGACTTCAAGCTCGGCGTGAAGCTCTTCATCGAAGGCGAAGAGGAGGCAGGCTCGCCCTCCTTCGTCTCCTTCCTCAACACCTACCGTGAGGAACTGTCCGCCGACTACATTGTCGTCGCAGACTCCGCCAACTGGCGCGCCGGCGTACCCGCACTGACCACCAGCCTGCGCGGCGTCGCATCCGGCGACATCGAGGTGCGCGTCGGCAACCACGCCATCCACTCCGGTATGTTCGGCGGCCCCATGCTCGACGCACACACCCTCATGGCACAGCTCATCGCCACCCTGCACGACGCCACCGGCGCCGTAGCCGTCGAAGGCCTGCACCGCGCCCCCGAACCCGAACTCGAATACGCCGAAGCAGACTTCCGCAACGACTCCGGCATCCTCGACACCGTACCCCTGGCAGGCACCGGTAGCGTCGCCTCCCGCCTGTGGACCCAGCCAGCAATCTCCGTCATCGGCATGGACATCCCCTCCATCGCAACCTCCTCCAACACCCTCGCCGTCGTATCCCGCGCACGCATCAGCACCCGCCTAGCACCCGGCGACAACCCCGAAAACGCACACCGCGCACTCGCCGAACACATCAAGGCACACGCACCCCACGGCGCACAGGCGAACTACACCGCCGTTGACTCCGGCATGCCCTTCGCCACCGAAGTCGACGCAGACGGCGCACAGACCGCCCTCGACGCAATGCGCGCCGCATGGGACGTCGAACCCGTACAGACCGGCATGGGCGGCTCCATCCCGTTCATCTCCGACCTGAAAGACGTCTTCCCGCAGGCACAGATCCTCGTCACCGGCGTAGAAGACCCCGACACCCGCGCACACAGCGCCAACGAGTCCCTCTACATCCCGGACTTCAAGAACGCAATCCTCGCGGAGGCGCTGCTGCTCAGCGCACTCGGCGCTCGCTAGAAACATCCACAAAAAGTGGGGGAGAAGGGTCACAAACCCCAACCCCCACTTTTTCGGTATCCTAGAAGCAGAATTACATGTCAAGCCCCCACACCAAAACTCACGCCCCCGGCGAACTATGCACACCCTAGGTTGTACATCAAACACCCGGGCGCGTATCGTGAAGGCTAAAACGCCCACACGCACCCACACGCGGCGCACACGGGCAACCAACCAAACAAAAGGACAACACCAATGAGTGAAACCACCACCGAACTGCCGACCCACGGCGTCAACCTCACCGAAGTAGCACAGACCAAGGTCCGCACCCTCCTCGAACAGGAAGGCCGCACCGACCTGCGCCTACGCATCGCCGTCCAGCCTGGCGGCTGCTCCGGCCTCATCTACCAGCTCTACTTCGACGAGCGCGTCCTCGACGGCGACGCAGTCCGCAACTTCGATGGCGTAGAAGTCATCGTCGACAAGATGAGCGCACCCTACCTCGAAGGCTCCACCATCGACTTCGAAGACACCATCGAAAAGCAGGGCTTCTCCATCGACAACCCCAACGCAGCAGGCTCCTGCGCATGCGGTGACTCCTTCCACTAAACCGAAGGCACCCACCACGCGCCACTAAAGCGCAACACACCTAACAAACCCCCGTCTCGCATACTGCACCCAACCATGCAGATACGCGGCGGGGGTTTTACACTTAACACATGACTACGCACGAAATCACCTGGAAATACATCCTCAACCAGCTCGTCAAACACCAAAACCTCACCGACACCGAAGTCGCCTGGGCAATGGACCAAATCATGACCGGTCAAACCGAACAGCCGATCCTCGCATCCTTCCTCACCGCCCTCCACTCCAAAGGCGAAACCCCCGAAGAACTCGGCGCACTCGCAGCCGGCATGATCGCCAAAGCCGAAACCGTCGACATCGACCCCCACGCCGTAGACATCGTCGGCACCGGCGGCGACCAGCAAAACACCGTCAACATCTCCACCATGGCAGCCCTCGTCATCGCAGGCACCGGCGCCACCGTCGTCAAACACGGCAACCGCGCCTCCACCTCCAAATCCGGCTCCGCAGACGTCCTCGAAGCCCTCGGAATCCGCCTCGACATGCCCATTCCCGCAGTCGCCGAATGCGCTCGCGAGACTGGCATCACGTTCCTGTTTGCGATGACTTTCCACCCGGCAATGCGCCACGTGGGCCCGACCCGCCGCCTGCTGGGCATTCCGACCGCGTTCAACTACCTGGGCCCCATGACAAACCCGGCTCGCGTGAAGTCCTCGGCTATCGGCGTTGCTAACCCGGTCATGGCTGAGAAGATGGCTCACGTCTTCGCGGAGCGCGGCGATCACGCCCTGATTTTCCGCGGTGATGACGGTCTGGACGAGCTGACCATCGCCACCACGAGCCGCCTGTGGGAGGCTGTAGACGGCGAACTGACCGAGTACCGCTTTGACCCGACCGAGTACGGTCTGCAGAACGCGCCGCTGGAGCAGTTGCGTGGCGGCGACGCCGAGTACAACGCGGGCGTTTTCCGTGCAATTTTGGCGGGGGAGGGCGAGGCCCCGAAGAGCCCGCTACGCGCTATTCACGACGCTGTGGTGATGAACGCAGCCGCAGGCCTGGTGGCGTACCGCCCGACCAACGGCGAAAGCTTTGAAACCCGGTTCACTCAGGCTTTGGCTGATGCGCGCGAATCCATTGCGTCCGGTGCAGCGGAGCGTGTGCTCAACGCATGGGTAGAGTTCAGCGAAAAGCACGCAGAATAAAGAAGCCCCAAAATAAAGAAGCGCAGTAGCTGATGACAGGCACCCGAGATAGGCGCACCGAACGGTGTGAGCTCGTCTCGGGTGTTTGTCGTTTAACTGGAGGCGTTGAGGAGCCCGAAGGTTCGGGGCATGTGAGCGTGCGGCTGAGCGCCGAGGAAGACGCGAGGCGCACGGAGCGCAGAATAGCGGATGGAACAGTGTACTCGCACTGCAAGGAGCGCACAGGTTTGATTCGTGCCAGCCTGAGCGTAGAAAGCACGGGTGAGCAGCCGGTGGGGTAGTGAAAAATAGGTCTACTTTACATAATGTATATTATCGGCTTTTTAGGGAGGTCTAGAATGAACCCAAGATTCCCCATATCTAAATAAAGTCTTAACAGTTCATGTATTAACCTCACTCGGTCACCAGAACCGTCGCCAGTACTCAATCCACCTGAAATAATGGATATACCCCGCATCACGAAGGTGTCGTCGCCTCGTGTGCAGATCCAACGTCAACCACGCCGGTTGATGTACATCAAAGGAGAAAACTCGTGGATTGGCTCTTTGAGACACCCTGGACGCTCTGGGTTGCACTCGCTCTCGTTTTCGCCGTCATAGAAATGCTCAGCCTCGACCTGTTCTTTCTCATGCTGGCGATCAGCGCAGGCGTCACCGCAGCAATATCGCCCTTCGTGGATAACATGCTGATTCGAACCGTTATTTTCGTGGTGATCTGCCTAATTTTGGTTCTTGGTCTGCGCCCGCCGCTGCTGAAGAAACTCAATAAAACAGCCACCGGAGCTGTCACTAATGCTGAAGCACTTATTGGTGCTGAGGTGCGCATCACTCAAGATGTGACTAGTGAAACCGGTTTGGTGGTACTAGCTGGCGACACCTGGACGGCACGCACCGCCTCCGGAACGCTCGTTGCAGGATCACACGCGAGGGTACGAGCCATTGAGGGTGCTACCGCAATCGTAGAGCCTCTCCCCCACAACTAAGAGCAACAACTAAGACCCATCTGAATACCGGCTCTAGAAGCAGGTTCAGATACCCTAAAACACACCATATAACTCACCGATAAGGAGAAACAATGCCTATCAGCCTTATTCTGACGGTCCTACTCATCCTCTTCGTGCTGACGATGCTCGCAAAGACCGTGCGCGTCATCCCGCAGGGACGAGCCGGCATCGTCGAACGACTGGGTAAGTTCCACGCCGTCCTCAACCCCGGCCTGCACATCGTCATCCCCGTAGTTGACCGCGTGCTGCCCCTCATCGACCTGCGTGAACAGGTCGTTTCCTTCCCCTCGCAGTCAGTGATTACCGAAGATAACCTCGTGGTCGGTATCGACACCGTCGTGTACTTCCAGGTCACCGACCCGCGCTCGGCAACCTACGAAATCACCAACTACATTCGCGCCGTGGACGAGCTGACCAGCGCAACCCTGCGTAACGTCGTCGGTGGCCTGAACCTGGAGCAGACCCTCACCTCCCGCGACCAGATCAACGCTGAACTGCGAGGCGTACTCGACTCCACCACCGGCCGCTGGGGCCTGCGCGTCTCCCGCGTGGACATCAAGGAAATCCAGCCCCCGGTATCCATCCAGGACTCCATGGAGAAGCAGATGCGTGCAGAGCGTGACCGTCGCGCCGCAATCCTCACCGCAGAAGGCCAGAAGCAGTCCGACATTCTGACCGCAGAAGGTGAATCCCGCGCCGCAATCCTGCGTGCAGAGGGTGAAAAGCAGGCGCAAATCCTTCGTGCAGAAGGTGACGCACAATCTGCAATCCTGCGCGCAAACGGTGAAGCCGAAGCCGTGCAGAAGGTCTTCGCAGCAATCCACGAATCCAACCCCAGCCAGCAGCTGCTCACCTACCAGTACCTGCAGACCCTGCCCAAGCTCGCCGAAGGCGACGCCAACAAGCTCTGGTTCATCCCGACCGAACTCGGCGATGCACTGCGCGGCCTGGGCAACGCATTCGGCACCCTGCCCGCATCCGACCTGGCAGACGCACCGAAGAAGCCCGCAGCACAGGCACCCAAGAGCGCACCGCAGGCACCCGGAAGCTACGGCATCAACGGCTAAACGCGAAATCTAACGCATAAAAAGGCGTGAATCACCAAAAATCACGCCGAATAAACACCACCACGCTGGGCGGGTGGAGACTATTACCGATATAATGGATGTTTTGTAAACGTTCGAGGGAATAGTTCTCCCCCGCCCAACGTTATGCCTAAAGCGCCAAAGAGCGCACCCGACGACACTGGAGGAAAAATGAGCGATCGTAGCCTGCGCGGTATGCGCCTGGGTTCCCAGTCGATGGAAACCGAATCGAACGTACAGCCCGCGCCCCGCCAGCGCGTCGAATACCGTACCGCAGACGGTGACCGCGTTTTCGTGACCTTCGCGGCAGAAGCAGAAATCCCCTCGGTATGGACCGCAAAGTCCGGCAAGGAAGCATACCTCGTCAACGGCGACTCCACCGCAGACGCCGAAGAAGAGAAGCCCGCACGTACCCACTGGGATATGCTCATGGAACGCCGCAGCATCGAAGAGCTGGAAAAGACTCTGGAAGACCGCCTAGAATACTACCGCAAGCACTACGCGCTCTAAAAGCGCCGTAGAGGCGCCGTAGAAACGCTGTAGAAGCCCGCGCTGTAAGAAGGGCCCGCTAAGCACCACTCGTGCTCTTAGCGGGCTTCTTGTTTTGGCGCTGGTTCCGTCGGTACATGAGCCAGGAAAGAGCGCTACAGACAGCATAAAAAGACCGGGGCGGATACGTTATGTATCCGCCCCGGTCTTTCGTTTAAAGCTCAGGCGCGAGAAGCGTCTGCGCAAAAAGCTACCGGGCTTACTTGCCCAGAGCCTTCTTCAGCTTCTGAATGCGGTTAGCCATACCCCAGCGAGTCACCTTAGACATGGAGTCAAAGATAATGTTGCCGTCCATCTTCGAAGCGCCAATCTCACGCTCAACGAAGGTAATCGGAACCTCAACAATCTTCAGGCCAGCCTGCTCAGAACGCCACGCCAGATCAACCTGGAACACGTAGCCCTTCGAGTCGATGCCCTCAAGGTTCAGGCGCTGCAGAGCGTCACGACGGTACGCACGGAAACCAGCGGTAATGTCCTTAATGGAGGTGCCCAGAATCAGGCGGGTGTACAGGTTAGCGCCGCGCGAGAGAACCTGGCGGTGAGCCGGCCAGTTCTTGGTCTTGCCACCGGGAACGTAACGCGAACCAATAGCCAGGTCAGCGCCCGCCTCCACAGCACGAACCAGAGAAGGAAGCTGCTCAGGCTGGTGCGAGCAGTCAGCGTCCATCTCAATCAGAACGTCGTAGCCTGCCTCAAGGCCCCAATCGAAGCCAGCGAGGTATGCGCCGCCCAGGCCGTCCTTAACGGTGCGGTGCAGAACGTGAATCTGGGAATCCTTAGCCGACAGCTCATCAGCAATCTGACCGGTACCGTCGGGGCTGTTATCATCCACCACGAGAATGTCCACCTCGGGAGCTGCCTTGCGAAGACGCTCTACCACGATGGGCAGGTTCTCCTTCTCGTTATACGTCGGGATGACAGTTAGAACGCGCATATTACTCCCTCACAGGTGTATATAAAACAGGCAGTGTAGGTATCCAGTATACCGGGTAAATATTTGAGCAACTGAACCATTGGCGGCCTCCACTGCTCCTAAACCGCCTAAAAAGGTGTTGACAAGCTAAAAAATTAGTTACTTTCAGTGTAAATAGATTCCAGGACGGGCAGAGTCGAATCCTCCTCCAGCGCCGGAAGCAACGGAATGCGAGCGCGGGGGTCGGTGCTCCACGATGCTACGCGGGAGTCGGGTGCTTGGACCATGAGGGCTTCGACGCGCCATTGTGCTACGTATGCGGGGGTGTCGGGGGTGAGTTGGCCGGTGAAGGGGTTGTCTTCGTGTGCGAGGCGGTATACGCCGCGAGTGAGGGCGGCGAAGGCGCTGCGTGCGGAGATGCCGTGTTCGTCGTTGACGAGTTCGCGGATGAGGGACCAGGCGCCGGGTGCGTAGAGTTGGGTGTCGGATCCGAGGGCGATGGAGGTGCCGGTTGCGTTCGCGCGGCGTGCTACGGAGGCTACGGTTTCGCGTGCTTCTCCCCCGGCGTGTGCGAGGAGTGCCTGGACGGTGTCGTTGGCTTCTTCGTCTTCTTCGGGTTCGCAGACGCTCAGGCCCAGGTTGATGCGTGCTTCTGCCAGTTTGGTGAGGTATTCGTCGGTGATGGGGTCTTGCGGGGTGCTGATTGCCGCGTCGAGGCGGATGGGCAGCCAGGGGCGGTTTTCGCGTACGGCGAGTGCGGCATCGGCTGCGGTGGTGAAGCCGGTGGATGCGTCGATGGAGAGCAGGAGTGCGGCGTCTTCGGCTACCTGTGCTGCTGCGGGGGCTTCGGTGGGTGCGACGAAGATGCCGACCAGCTGCAGGCCCTTGACGGCGCGTTTGCCTTCGGTGAGGGGGCGTAGTGCCTTGATGGCGCTGATCAATTCATCGGTTTCTACGCCGGTGGCGTTGAGGATGAGGCGGATGTCGGGTGTGCCATGTTCGGCGGTGTAGTAGCTGAGTGCGGAGACGAGGTCGGGTACGTCTTCCATGCCGGCGAGGAGGGTGTGGGTGTGGTAGCCGGCTGCGCGGTATGCCTGCAGGTAGTCGAGGATTTCGGGTGCTTCTTTGCCTGCTACCGGTGCCAGTGCGCGCGCAAAGGCGGGGGTTAGCAGGGCGCCTTCGAGTTCGGTGATGGTGGCTGATTCGTCGGCAATTGAACGCGCGCCTGAATCGGAACCAACCCAGCGGACCGCACCGTCCTCGACCAGCATTGCGGTTGCGTACGGGTCGACCGGGCTGTACACGCTACCATCTACAAAAATACGGGTAGACATTAGAATCCTTTCACCTTTGAGGCGCGCCGAGGCGCATGAGGGCGGGCACTTCAATTGTGCTCGCGTAGCTGAGCTGAGCATCTTATTTGAGTATAGAAGCACCCCCGCTACCTGCGGTAGTTCGTTCGTCCTTAGATGACGTGCCCACGATGAGGCGGGATGAGGCGGAACGATACACAAGTGGCGGGGGTGGTAGCCCGAACCGGTCGGGCATGGTGTTGCACTATATACGGTGTCGCACTAAGGCGCGGGTTAGACGTCCAGTGCGACCACGCCGCGGCGGACCGCCTCAATCGCCTCTTCACAGCGGGCGCGAATGACCGGGTCCAGCGAGCGGATGTGCGCAATCTGGTCCAGGGCGTCCAGTACCTGCTTTGCCCAGCGCACGAAGTCGCCGGCGGCAAGGCCGGTGTCCTCGATTGCCTTTGCGAGGTGCGCACCGTTCGCCCACGCGTACATGGGTTCGACCAGGCCGAAGTCGCATGCCGGGGTCGGGTTGACCTTGAACTGTTCCTCGGCTGCGTTCAGGTCGGCGAGGCGCTGCGTAATCGTCGCGATGGGTGCGCGCAGGGACGGGTGCGGGTAGTGAGCCAGGTATTCCACCGCGTCGCGCTTGCCCTGGTAGGTCAGCGCGGCAACGGTTGCCGCGATGGCGGCGGGTTCCAGTCCGTCGAGGAAGTGCGCGTCCAGGCACAGGGCGGTCAGTAGGTCACGCTCGCCGTAGATGCGGCGTAGAGCCTGTCCGCCGGTGGTTAGCGATAGTTCGTTATCCTCGGTGCGTTCGACGTAGCCGTAGCTTTCCAGCAGACGCGCAATGCGGTTGAAGACCTGCGCGATCGTGTTGGTGCGGCGGGCAATCTGACGGCGCAACCCTTCCGTCTCGGAGTTGAGCTTCTGCCAGCGCTCAGCCCAACGCATGTGGTTTGCACGGTCGGAGCAGCCGTGGCACGGGTGGTTACGCAGCTGAGCCTGCAGAGCCTCCAGCTGTGCGTCAATGCTGTTCTGACGAGCAGGGATGTTCTGCTGTGCGAGCGCACGCGGGGCGCGGCCGTCGTAGAGTGCCTGGCGCATGCGGCTTGCCGTGTCGCGGCGTTCCTTGGGGGTTTTGAGGCTTAGGCGCTTGGGGATTTTGATGCGTGAGACCGGTTCGACGGCGCCTTCGAAATCGCGGGTTGAGGCGGTGCGCTGGTGCGCGTCCTCGGTGACGATGCCGATGCGCGGGTCGGCGTGCGAGTCGGAGCGGGTGATGACGACTGCGTAGCCGCGGGAGCGGCCGTGCGGAATGTAGATGATGTCGCCGGGTAGTAGCTGCTGGATGCTGTGGTGTGCCTGCGCGCGGGCGTGGCGTTCGTTGCTCTTGGACGCTTTCTTTTCCAGTTCGGCGATGTGGCGGCTGAGCTGGACGTATTCGGTGAAGTCGCCCAGGTGGCATGCCATTGCTTCGCGGTAGCCTTCTAGGGCGCTTTCGTTTTTGCGTACGCGGGAGGCGACGCCGACGACCGATTTGTCTGCTTGGAACTGTGCGAAGGAGGATTCCAGGATTTTGCGGGTGCGTTCGGCGCCGTAGGAGGCGATGAGGTTTGCCGCCATGTTGTAGGTGGGGCGGAATGAGGAGTTCAGCGGGTAGGTGCGGGTTGAGGCGAGGGTTGCCACGTGTTCTGGGGACATGCCGGGGCGCCACATGACGACGGCGTGGCCTTCGATGTCGATGCCGCGGCGGCCTGCGCGTCCGGTTAGCTGGGTGTACTCGCCGGGGGTGATGTCCACGTGGGATTCGCCGTTGTACTTGGTGAGCTTTTCCAGGATGACGGTGCGGGCGGGCATGTTGATGCCCAGTGCGAGGGTTTCGGTGGCGAAGACCAGCTTGATGAGGCCCTGGGCGAAGAGGGTTTCGACGACCTCCTTGAATAGGGGTAGTAGGCCGGCGTGGTGCGCGGCGATACCGCGAATCAGGCCGTCACGCCATTCGTAGTAGCCGAGGGTGTTCAGGTCGCGGGTGTCCAGGTGAGCGGTCGCTTCCGCAATGTAGGCGCGGATGGTCTGCTGCTGTTCGGGGGTGGTCAGCGTAATATCGGCGGATACGCAGTGGCTGACCGCGCCGTCGCAACCGGCACGGGAGAAGATAAAGCAGATTGCGGGCAGCAGGCCCTGTTTGTCGAGGGCGCGCACCATCTCCGGGCGGGTAATGCGCTGCGGGCGCAGAGGCTTCTGCTCACCGCGCGCATCAAAGTCCCGGTCGTTACTGAAACGATCGTTGCTGAAACGGTCACGACGGTTCGAGCGGCCGCGCTCGCCGCTGCTGAACGTCTCATTGAGCCAGCCTTCACGGCGGTGACGGAAACGTTCACGCTTGCCGCCGTAGCGTCCACGGCCCGGGCTCGAACGGAAGCCGGGGCGTAGCGCCTTCAGCTGCGGGTTCAGGCGCAGACCGGCAAGCAGAGGGTTGGCGCCCGCCTCCACGGTTGCGCCGCGATGCTTAGCCTTCTGTGCCTTCTTCGCCTGCTTGCGGGAGAGCTTCTCCTCCGGCTCCTGGTTCTTGCCCTGGGTGTGGTTTTTGCCCTGCGCGGAGTTGTCTTCGGGTACGAACAGGTCCACCACGCGGTGACCGACCATCATGTGCTGCCACAGCGGCACCGGGCGGTGCTCCGAAACAATAATGTCCGTGCCGCCGCGCACCGTATCCAGCCACGCGCCGAACTCCTCAACGTTCGACACCGTAGCCGACAGGGAAATGACGTTCACATGCTCGGGAAGGTGAATAATCGCCTCTTCCCACACTGCGCCACGGAAACGGTCCGCCAGGTAGTGCACCTCATCCATCACCACGTAGCCCAGGCCGGTCAGCGTGGTCGAGTTAGCGTAGAGCATGTTGCGCAGCACCTCGGTGGTCATCACGACCACGGGTGCTTCCGTGTTAATGCTCGTATCGCCGGTCAGCAGACCCACGTAATCCTCACCGTACGCGCGCACGAAGTCGTGGTACTTCTGGTTGCTCAGCGCCTTAATGGGGGTCGTGTAGAACGCCTTCATGCCGCGGCGCAGCGCCAGGTAAATACCGAACTCGCCCACAATGGTCTTACCCGCACCCGTAGGCGCGGCAACCAGGACGGAACGGTCCGCCTCCACGGCGGCACACGCCTGACGCTGAAAATCATCCAGCGGAAAATCCAGGGACGCTTCAAAAGCCCCCAGGGCGGTCTTCGCGTAGGCGGCGCGTTCTCGGGATGCGGCGTAGGCGGCAGCGTAGTCGGTGCGCTCCGCCGGGGTCTGTGCGTTAGAAGCGTTAGAAGTGTGTGCGTCGGACTGTGCGTGGTGCTTGCTCATAGTATGTCCAGTGTAACGGTTCGCCCGCCGCGAGCCTCCAGAAAGCATCCTGCACGGGCACTAATCCGGTATGGGCGAACAGCGAGCGCATCCGGCGCGGTATAACGCTCCCTGTGAATCTCGCTATGGAGGTGCCGTGCGAGCCGACGTTAGAAGCTTTCCCGGCATGCGAATCTGGGCACTCTAATCTGGGTATGTCTGGGCATGCGAAAGGGGCGGGATACAGGTTCTCTGTACCCCGCCCCTTGCGGCTACGTCGCTCAATGCGAACTATTTAGTTAGGAAGTCTTCTCTTCCTCGAAGTAACCCATCTTCGCCAGGTCTTCACTGCTGGTTGCGGTGTTCAGGCTTGCTTCATCCGACCCCTGTGCCAGCTTGGCAAGCTTGCGGTCGCGGCGCTTGTCGTTGATCATGCAGATGCCGATCGCTGCGAAGAAGAAAATCAGCAGCGGCGCCATGAGCACGAACATCATCATGATGTCGCTACCGGGTGCGGTCAGCGCTGCAATCACTGCAACGAGCACGACAACCCAACGCCAGGACTTCAGGATGGTCTTGCCTCGGATGAGGCCGAGCATGTTAATGCCGACCAGGATCACCGGGATGATGAACGCGCAGGAGAACGTAACAACGAACTTCAGGATGAAGGAGATGTACACGCCCGCATCAATGTAGTTACTTTCGTTGACGGGGGTGAACTTCAGCAGCGCGTAGACCACGCCGGGGAGGGTGAAGTACGAAATGGCGACACCGCAGGCAAACGCGAAAATAGATGCGGTGAGGAAGCCGAAGAGATACTTCTTCTCCTTGGTGTGCAGTGCCGGCAGCAGGAATCGCAGTGCCTGGTAGAGCCAGACGGGAGAGGCGATCACCAGGCCGATGTACATACCGACCTTCAGCAGCTGGTCGAAAGGAGATGCGACGCTACCGTAGTTCAGGTTTGCGTTGCGGCCGGTTTCTGCGTTGATCTGCTGCAGGGGTGCAGAGATCATTTCGATGAAAGGCTGGTAGAGGAAGACCGTACCGATGATGGCTGCGATGATGGTTGCGATAGCCGCTTTGATGAGGCGGTCGCGGAATTCGCGCAGGTGTTCCTTGAGTTCCATGCGTGCTTCAGGATTGATTTTGCGGTTGCGCACGTCCTGGTCGGGTGTTGCCACGTGGTGTCCTCTGGGTGTCGGTGCCGTGTGTGATTCGGCTGAGGGGGTCTGGTGGGGTGTTTATGGGGTGGTGCCGCAAAACCCGTGCCGGCCGGTGGGCTGGCACGGGTTTGGTGCATCGGTGGCGGGACCGTTACTTGGTTTCGGTCTTGCCGTCCTTGCCGTTGTCTACGACCTCAGCGGTGACGACCTCTTCGCCGTCCTTCTCGCGGGGGTCCTTCTTGGAGTCGTTCTTCAGACCCTCAACTTCGGTCTTGAAGATGCGCATGGACTGGCCGAGGCTGCGTGCCATGCCGGGCAGCTTGGGTGCGCCGAAGAGCAGGACGATAAGGAGGATAACGACAATGATGGTCGCGGGGTGGCTGAAAATCTGGCCCATGGTGTGCCTTTCTGGTTAGAGCAGGTCTCCGATGTTTTGAGGTTGGCCGAGTCGATCTCGTCGGGAGACCCGTCGCTTGATCCGCTCAGACCTGCGTGTCTGCTTACCTTGTTCGTAGTTATTGTATGCCTCAGTGATGGGTGTGAATACCCCGAGGGTGGTGTCTCGCGGGAGTTTTCGGCTTGCGTTCGCTTGCGCTGCGTCGAATTGTCCCTCGATTGACTCGACCCAGGTTACGGTTTCGTCAAGGAGTGTGAAACCGCGAGTGAGTGCTTTGTAGGTGAACCATGCCAAATAGAGGAGCGAGCAGATGATGAGCGCGCCCCATAGCAAAATCCAGAACCACCAAGACATGAGCACCATTATACAAGTTTTAGGTTAATGTTTTGGCCCCTTGGAAGGGTTTTTAGGGTGTTTTTACTAGTGGGTGAAGTTCTATTTTTCTGCGGGCACACCTGCAGGCACACCACTGCGGCTACTCGCATTGAGGGTTTGCAACTGGTCAAGCAACGCCGCACGCAGGTGCGCGGGACCGACAAGTTCGAGGGCACCTCGGTGCGCGATGACGGTGTCGAGGATGTTCTTATCGCCAGCGCCGTGGGCGTTGTTGTAGTAGTGGATGCGCACGTACTGGGTGCGTGAAGCCTTCTTCACGTGGTGGGTGCTTCGACGCATGTACGTTGCGGTGAGAGTATCAAGCGGCTCACCGCTGGGAATGTGCTCGGTCGGGTGAATCCGCAACTCAGCGAACGGGTTGGTCTGAGTGCTGTGCTGCTGCGCGTGCCAATGCGGGACGGTGTCTCCGGTGACCGGGTGGGTACGACCCGCGCCCGCCTCCTGAATGTGGTTGATGCGGGTGAGGCGGAAGTTACGCCAGAAAGTGGGGGTCTTCTCCCCTGCCTCATTGTCCGCCGCCTCGCTGTCTGCAACTTCGCTGTTCTCTGCCTCGCCGGTGGTGGGGTGAGCAAAAGCCTCGGGCACATACTCGGGCACCTCTTCACCGCGCGCGGCATAGTAGCGTTCCTCAGCGGTACGGCACCACGCATGCAGATACATGTGGTCGCGGTGCAGCACCAACGCATACGGGTCCACCAGGCGGTCCGCGGCACGCTCACCGTAACCAATGGTCACGGCGTTGCCGCTGCTCAGGGCGGCAGTCGCCTCCTGCAGTAGGGGCTCCTGCGGGGCGAAGCACAGGTGCTGCGCATAGAAGGGCGCGTTCGGGTACGCGGCGGCGAGCGCCGCACGGATACTGCCTAGGCGCGCATCAGCCGGGTGCAGAATATCTGCGGCAGAGAGGGTGAAAACGAGGATGGCGAGCTCAGTGTCGGTGAGACGGGCGTAGTTCAGTAGCGTGTTCGGGGTGGCGCCGTCAAAGTCCGGCAGCAGGTTAATGTAGGTGGGCTTGAGTGCGTCCGGGTCCTTGGGGTCAGAGTCGAAGGGTACGGTGTCTACCAGCGCGAAAATCTCGGCAATAGTTTTGCCGAGGGCACGGTTCTTGTCGGTGTCCACGCTGTAGAGGGCGTTGAGCTGGTTCAACGGCATGGGCTCCTCGTCGTGGGCGCTCGCCCAGCGGTCGGCACGGTGCAGACCCAGAAGCAAATCCACAAGATCGTCAAGGGAGTTGTTGCGGTTGCGCTGGTTGATATCTGCCCAGGTGCCGGGGTCTTCAACTGCGCCGCTGTGCAGGTCGGTGAGGGTGCGCAACAGCTGCTGCTGGGCGGCGTAACTGTCACGCTGGCGGGTAGATGCAGCCTCCGATTCCTCGGGCGGCTCGATCACGCAGCTGTAGCTGGTCGCCGCCACAGCACTATCAATCGTGCCGTATGAGGGCACGGTGAAGGGCTCCGACAGCGTAGAATCGGCGCTGACCTCGGCAACAATCAGGCTCTCTTCGTAGCCCTCAATGTCCTCAAGCCAGTTCTTGGCTTTAAACGTCGCATTGATGGGGGTCGAATCGATACGTGAAAGCATCGTGAGCTTCTGAATACGGCTGGCACGGAACGTGTACTCCTTACGCTCCGCGCTCTCAGTGTAGTAGCCGACAAAATACCAGGTGCCGTAACGGTAACCGATACCGGCAACACTGACCTTCTCCTGTACGCGGGTCGCACCGGCAGCCGTCTGATAGGTGAACGTGACCGTCTTACGCTCCGCATAGGCGGTAAACAGCTCGTTCAGGTGCGGGTTATCGCTAAAGTAAATGCGCTGAAGGGGCTCACGGTAGGCGTACAGGTTCTTCGCACGCTGACGCTTGCCGGTCTTCGGCTCCAGAATCTTCGCAGCGGCGAGCGCCTCATCGGTGAGGTTCTCGCTGGTCAGCGCAATCTTACGCAGGATGCGGTAGGCATCATCCTGCAGCTCGGTGCCTTCCCAGCCGCGCAGGATGGTGTTGATGAGGCGGAACTCCTCGGCAGTGGGGTTCCAGGCGGGCAGCTTAGCGGCGTTGCTGGTTTCGAGGCGGTAGCGCTCCCCCAGATCTGTGGTCACGTGGGTGATGCGCGCGCCGGCATCACGCAGGGTCTGCTTGGCTCGCTCAAAGGCGCGTTCCTGCGACTCGCTGAGGGAGCCGTTCGCGCGCGTCTTGACACCGAGCAGGGTCAGTAGCTCGTTGCGGCTGATGCCCTGGGTTCGGGTTGCGGTGTCGGGTGCCTCGGCGGCGGTGGCGAGGCGGTGAAGAGTCATGTAAAGCTGAGCTGCGGTGGACATGGTTCAATCATACCGTGTGTGTTCCGCGGCACTTACTCAGTGTGCGGGGCGGCGGGAGGAACGCGCGGGTGCGGGCACAAAAAAGCCCGGTGCCCCTCCCACAATCGGGAGAAAGCACCGGGCTACGCGTCTCTGCGCGTCTTACGTGAGAAGCGCGAAAAACGCGAGAACCTTACCGGCTAGTCCTTAGCGGACGTCCAGCAGGTCCACCACGAAAATCAGGGCCTCGCCGGGCTTAATGACCGAACCTGCGCCGCGGTCACCGTACGCCATGTCGGCGGGAATCTCCAGGCGACGACGGCCGCCGACCTTCATGCCGAGCAGACCCTCATCCCAGCCGCGGATAACCTGGCCAACGCCCACCTGGAACGGCAGCGGCTCACCGCGGTTCCAGGACGCGTCAAACTCTTCACCGGTGGAGAATGCCACACCAACGTAGTGGGTGAGCACGCGGGAGCCGGGAACAACCTCAGCGCCTGCACCCTCGATCAGGTCGGTGATGACCAGCTCGGTGGGGGCGTCGCCCTCGGGGAAATCGATTTCGGGCTTTTCGCGGTCGAGGTTACGCTGACCGAAAGACATGGGTGTCTCCTTTGATTGGTTCGAAATGAATCGAAATAGTGGGTGCGCCCGCCGCCTACGTCATATAAGCGGCGAGCGCGGTATAAAAATGTGGGCTACTGCGCGGTAGCCGAAGCGGTAGCCGCCGGGGTTGCGGTTGCCGAGGCGCTCGCCTCCGCAGCAGCCGCGCTAGAAGCCGCCTGGGCACGCTGCAGGGTCTGCGGGTTCTCCTCCGCACCCAGAATATCAACCACGAACACCAGAGTACCCGAAGGCTTGGAACCGCCGGTGTCGTTACCGTACGCCAGGTCCGCCGGGATGACCAGCTCAACGCGGGAGCCGACCTTCTTACCCTTCAGACCCTGAGTCCAGCCTTTGATAACGCCCTGCAGGGAGATGCCCATCGGGGTGGCGGCGTCGTAGTTGCCGTCGACAACCTTACCGTCGGAGTACTGCACGCCAATGTAGCGCACGTACACGGTGTCGGTTTCCTTGACCTCGGGGCCCTCGCCCTCAACGAGGGTCTTAGCGGTCAGCTCGGTGACCTCAGGCTTATTATCGGGCAGCTTAATCTCAGCCTTGCCGGTGGACTCATCCAGAGTGAAGGACGGCAGCGACGGGTCAGCCTCGACAGCCTTACCGGTTGCGTACTTGGGCAGCTTCGTCTTTACGGTGTACACCTCAACGTTAGTTGCGGCACCGGGCGAAGCGGTCGTAGTGGTCACGCCCGCGGTGCTGCGCTGCTGCAGAACGTTGGTGGTGTACGAGAAAGAACCGCCAACCTTAATCTTCTTCAGGGTTTCGTACACCTGCGGTGCAGCCTGCTTCAGCTGATCGTTAATCGGCAGCAGAATCGGCTCGCTGGAGTAAGTGGAACCGTTGAGCTTGCCGTCGGTGCCGTTGAATACGGCAGCCTCAACGAGCACGTAGTCACCATCGTTGATGGAGTCGCCGTTACCTTCCTCAATCACGTACGCGGAGGGGCTAGAAGCGGCGAAGGGAGTCGCGAAAGACGCCTCCGGCTCAGCGGTCGCGTTCTTCAAGGTGTACTGCACCTTAGACAGGTCGCCATTATTAGACTGTGCGCCACATGCAGACAGTGCGAGCGCGAGAGCTGCCGCGCTGGCACCGAAAATAGTGAGCTTAGAGCGTTTGGTCATAGTGTTATCCTCTGGGGTTTTCTGTGAGAGTGGGGCGTGTGAATGCCCGTGTGCCACAGAACAGTTTACAGGTATAGGTTTAGCTGTTTTATGCTACGGCACGTAGCTGTGTTCAGGCTGTGTCGCGGCCGAGGTGTTCCCGAAGGTTGACAACCCCGACCGCCGGCGGGTTTCCCCTCATCAGAGCGTTTCTAGCGGTGCTGTTTAGGGGTGCCGTCTAACAGCGCTGTTTAGCAGGGCGGCGGGAATGCCGCCTCCTGATGCTGACGCGCCTTAGACGCCAACAGGCTCAGCACCTCCTCAAGCTCCTCGCTGCCGGTAGCAAACGGGTCCTTACACACCAGCGTGTGCTGCGGGTAGGCGTTGAGCTTCAAATGCACCCAATCCACGGTGAACTGCTCCCCCGCCGCAACCGCCGCATTAATGAAACGCGAACGCTGCAGAGCGCGAGTGTTCGGCGGCTGAGTCTTCGCCGCCTCCGCAGCACCTTCAGGCAGGATGCGCTTGACCGCACCGCGACGAACCAGCGCGTGGAAGACGCTACGGTCCGGGTCGATGTCGTGGTACGCCAAATCCAGCTGACGGATGCGGGCACTCGCATAATCGGCAGGCTGACCAGCCGCGCGGGCGCGGGCAATGTACGCGTCCAGGAGCTTCTTCTTAATCGCCCAGTCAATCTCAGTATCGATGCTGCTGTAGTCGCCGGACTCGATAGCGTCCAGGGTGCGTTGCCACAGGTCCAGGGCGTATTCCACGTGACGGTGGTGCGCGCCGTACTGCTGCACGTACTGGCGTGCCGCATCCAGGTAGTGACGCTGAACGCTCAACGCCGTGTAGTGCTTACCGTCCGTGGTTTCGAAGGTTGCGGTGCCGGTCAGGTCGTGGCTGATGGCGCGCAGAGCCGCCGGGACGGACACAATATCCAGGCTCGTGACCGGGAAGCGATCCTCCAGCATGCGCAGCACCAGGTCGGTGCTGGCAATCTTCAGCAGGGTCGTCGGCTCCGCCATGTTCGAGTCGCCATTAATAACGTGCATGCGGCGGAACTTCGAAGCGTCCGCGTGCGGCTCATCGCGAGTGTTAATGAGCGGGCGAGCGCGGGAGGTCGAGGTGGACGCCGCCTCCCAAATGTGGTCAGCACGCTGCGAGAACGAGTACGAGGGCACACCCGTGCTGGACGCCGGGTCGGTCGAACCGGGCACCGGGCCGCCCTGCGGGTGAGTCTTGCCGGCGCCCACCAGAATCTGGCGGGTCACCAGGAACGGCACGAGCTGCTTAATCAGGTCGTTAAACTGCAGCTTGCGGCTAATCAGGTAGTTCTCGTGGCTACCGTAGGAGTTGCCCGCCGAGTCCACGTTGTTCTTGAACAGGTACAGCTCACCGTCGAGGGGGCGACCCTCCGAACCGGCGAGCAGGCGCTTGCGGGCGGTACGCGCCAGGTCAGCGAACAGCAGCTCACCGGCGCGTTCCTGCGCGAGCAGCTCATCAATGCTGCCGCACTCGGCGGAGGCGTACTCGGGGTGCGAACCCACGTCAAGGTAGAGCCTGCCGCCGTTGGGCAGGAAGACGTTCGTTGAACGCCACTGATCCAGGACGGGCTTGAAAAGGGCGGCGGCGGACTCTTCGATGCTCAGCCGACCGAGCCCGTGCGGGACGTAGCTGAGCCCGAATTCGCTTTCAATGCCGAAAATACGGTGTTCCATGATGCTGACCCGGCGCGCAGGTGCGCCGGTTACTCGCCGCCCTTCTGGACGAAGCCGGTGACGAAGTCTTCAGCGTTCTCAGCGAGCAGGCCGTCAATTTCGTCGAGCAGGTCGTCGACCTCGCTCACGTCAGAGACAACGTGGGAGGCGGCTAGGGTCAGTTCCTGCTCCTGCTCGGCTGCGGTGGTTTCGGTCTGCTGCGCGTTAATGCGTTCGCGGCTCATGGTTCTCTCCTCAAGGGGTTTGCGGTTGTGGACAAATAAGTTTTGAGTGGGGTCGGGTGCGGGGTGTAAGGGTTTTGGTACCCAGATTCTCCTGCACCCTACCTGTGGGTTATGTGGTTTTTACTCTTCCGAATGGGGGTATTCGCCCCGGGGAAGAATGTGAGTTGATGTGGGTTTAGGGATGGTGAGGTGCCACTAGCGTACTAGCGCAGGCGGTTCAGCAGCTCATCCGAATGGTTCACCTCATCCAGCAGCGGTTCCACCTCGGCGGCACCGTAGCGGGTCGGCTCCATCATCGTAAAACGAGTCAAATCCTTCGAATACCTGCCGCGGCAGGATACCGTATCCCAGTTAATACCCAGAATCTCCTCCGGCCAACGCGCCATCAACGTGCCACGCAAAAACGCGCGCGTCTCACGCGGCGGCTCAGTCGTCGCACGCTCAATCTGCTCCGCAGAGAACAGCGTGCGCATACGGCCACGCGCCACCAGACGGTGATACAGGCTCTTCGACGGGTCAATATCAGCGTACTGCAAATCCAGAGCCTTCAACTTCGGATTCGCATAATCTACGCCCTGAGCGACATAGCCGCGCACCAGCGCATACTTCGCCACCCAATCCAGACGATCCGCCAGCGAGAGCGGGTTGGTTTCCAGGGCATCCAGAACCTCGCCCCACAGATCAAGAATCTGCGCGGTCGCGGCATCCACACCCGCCGGGTTCGACTCCTCGTGCGCGCGGGAGGCCTCATAGTAGGCGCGCTGAATCTGCAGGGCACTCGCAGAACCGCTCGTGGACACCGGGTTCGGCAAGGTCGCCGAAGACGGCGCCAACGGCAGCTGAACCGACAGCGACAAATCGTGGCTGACCGCGTGCATCGCCGCCACCGGATCAGACAGACGCACACCCGGCAGAACCGGAGCCTGCTCGCTGTGCGACTCAATCAGGTTCATCACCAGCGCCGCCGTGCCAAACTTCAACAGGTTCGAATAGTGCGACATGTTCGCATCCGCCGGAATCACGTGCAGGCGGCGGTACTTCGACTCGTCCGCATGCGGCTCATCGCGCGTATTCACAATCGGGCGGCGAATCGTGGTCTCCAGACCAATCGTGCGCTCAAAGAAATCAGCACGCGAACTAATCTGAAAACCCGGAACCTCACCGTGCGTACCAATACCCACACGGCCCGCACCCGTAAAAATTGCGCGGGTCGCAAAGAACGGCAGGAGCGCATCCGCAACCTGCTCAAACGGAACATCACGGCTAATCAGGTAGTTTTCGTGGGCGCCGTACGACTGGCCCTTCGAATCGGTATTGTTCTTGTACAGCTTCACCTGCGGCAAATCCTGCGCGTGGTTGTCCAACTCCACCAGCGACTCGTACGCCAGCGCGTCACCGGCAGCGTCATAGAGCACCGCGTCGGCGGGGGTCAGAACCTCCGGCGACGAATACTCCGGATGCGCGTGATCCACATACAGGCGCGCACCATTAGGCAGAATCGCATTCATGGTCACGCGGTCCCAGTCCAGACGCTCCGGGAAACCACCGCGGCCGTGCACACCGGCGAGCGCATCCAGGGCGCTGCGCGGCTCGGCGGGCTCACCCGGTGCCTGAACGCCCGCCTCACGCATGATCTCCAGGGCGATGTCTTCGCTGGTCAGCTCGGTGCGGGTGTGCGTCATCTGGCTCGAGTGGGCGGTGGAGGCGTCCTGAACCTGGCCGAACGCGTCACGCAGCGGCGACTCGGACTCACCCAGCCACTGACCCTCGGGGGTGGTGGTCGAGTAGTTCTCTGCCTGGCGTGCCTGCTCGGCGGTCAGCTCCTCCGCCAGGGCGCGGCGCTGCAGCTGCTCGCGGAAGGCGGCGCCGCGGCGGAAGGCGAGCTTGGCGTAGGTGTTGACCACCAGTGCGGACAGCACGGTCGGGTTGGTGCCCGGCGCGGAGGGGGCGATGACGCCGTACTCGGTTTCGGCACCCATAATGCGGTGCACGCCGTAGCTGGGGGTGGAGTTCATGGGGTTCTCCTGAAAAAATCTATACCATTTAAAGGCTTTGGACCTGCGGTAATGCTGGGTTGATGCGGGATAAGCGCGGGGTGTGGGCTAATCGCACAGTTGAGTGGGCTCGCGCCGCCCGGCTCATGCGGGCGCACGGTTTAGCGCGGCGGCTCCACCGACACCAGGCGGCCACGCACACCGGCAACGGTGAGCGCATCCTCAATATCGGGCAGCGGCGGCAAGTCCACCTGATCCTCAAACTCGGCGCGCACCGCCTCCAGCAGGTGACGGGTACCAATACCAACGCTCGAGGCATCCGCACCGGCGGTCAGCGCCTGCAGCTGCTCCTTAATCGCGGCCTTCTTCGCACGGTCCACAATGTTGCGAATCACCGCGCCCGAAGCGAAATCGCCGCGGTACAGCGTGTGCGTGGACAGGTTCGCGCTCGCACCAGAACCAACGGCCATGGAAGAATCCACGGTCGCCACAGCGTACGCCGTGGCGGGGGTGCGCGCGTACAGCTGACCTGCCGCCGCCGCAATCATCGCGGTCAGGGCGGCGCGGGTCGAACCGGCGGCAGCGACCTCCGCAGCGTCCAGGGGCAGGTCCTCGGTCAGGTACAGGCCGAAAATCTCTGCCGCACCGGCGACGTCCGGGCGGTTAATGCGGATCTTCAGGTCGAGTCGGCCCGGGCGCATCACCGCGGCATCAATGAGGTCTTCACGGTTGGTCGCGCCAATCACGATGACGTTCTGCAGCGACTCCACACCGTCAATTTCGGCCAGCAGCTGCGGCACGATGGTCGTCTCAATATCGGAAGAACGACCCGAACCGCGCATACGGAACAGCGACTCCATCTCGTCAAAGAACACGACGACCGGGTGGCCCGCCTCCGCCTTCTCACGGGCAGCAACAAAAATATCGCGAATCTGGCGCTCCGTCTCACCGACGAACTTATCGAGCAGCTCGGGGCCCTTAATGTTCAAGAAATAGCCGCGAGTAGCCGAACCCGGGTTCAGCGCAGCTGCACGAGCCGCCAGGGAGTTCGCCACAGCCTTAGCAATCATGGTCTTACCGTTACCGGGAGGACCGTACAGCAGAATACCCTTGGGCGGCGCCAGGTGGTAGCGCTCAAAAATCTCGGGGTGCAGGTACGGCAGCTCCACCGCGTCGCGAATCTGCTCAATCTGCGCGCCCAGGCCACCAATCTGCTCATAGGTGACGTCCGGGATCTCTTCCAGAACCAGCTCCTGCGAACGGGAGGCGGGAACCTGCGAGGTCAGCATGCGGGTGCGGGTGTCGAGCGTGACCGCGTCACCGGTGCGTAGCTGCTCAATGTCGAGGGAACCAGCCACGCGCGCCACCTGCTGAGCACCCGAGGACGTATCAACCAGCACGCGCTGCTCATCCAGCACCTCGCGCACGGTCACCACGTCACCGAAGGGTTCGGTGTCTAGGGCAACGACCGCCTCGGTCTTATCGTTGAGCAGCACGGTCATGCCGGGGGTCAGCGTGGACAGGTCAATGAGCGGGGACACGGGAATACGCATCATGCGCCCGCTCACCTGAACATCCAGGTAGGTGTCAATCTCGGCGGGAGTCTTATCGTCAGCGACCTGCTCGTAGGTCATGGTCTGGCCCTCATGCACCGCCAGCACAATCGCCGAATTCAGCGGCGGCATAACATTCTGCGACAGGGACGCGCGCAGACGCTCCACCTGGTAGCGCATGCTGGTGATTGCTTCAACGAGCTTGCGGTTCTTCTCCCCCGCACCACGAATCTGTCGGCTCATATTGTCGCGGGTTGCCTCCGCCGCGGAGAGTCGACGCAGCACGGCGTCATACTCCTGCGCGCTGACGGGCTGACTGCCGGGCAGGGAGGTCGACCCGAAAGCAGCCGAGTAGTGCGGTGCCGCGCTGGCTGCACTGTGGGCGGTGCCGTACTGGGGGGTTCCTGCCTGATCTGCAGATTCGTGGGTGGACACGGTAGCTCCTTTAGCTGTTCGTCCTTGTCGGCGGCTACTCGATGCGGGTGGTTGGGCACAGTGAGTAGCCTGGTGAGTGCACTGCGGGGGCTCCAGGCAACGCCCGTGCCCCCGCAGGTCAAAGGTGGTTCAAATTATTCGGCGGATTCAGTCGCCTCAGCTGCTGCGCTGTCGTTTTGCGCGGTACCGTTCTGTTCGAGCGCAATCTCGTTCGCGCGTGCGGCGTGAGCGGCAAGGTTCTTCGCATCGCGGGCTGCGCGGCGAATCTTCTTATCGGTCACCTCACGCTCACCCACGTTCATGGGAATCCACGCGTTCATATCCTCTTCAGAGAAATCAGTCTTGGACGCGCGACGCTTCGGTGCCAGACGCACCGCACCGTCAGCCAGGCGACGAGCCACGACCAGGAACGCGGTGTGTGCAACCATGCGGTGGTCGGGGCGGACCGCCAGGCCCTCCACGTGCCAGCCGCGCACAATGGTTTCGTCGCATTCGGGTTCGGTGAAGCGGCCGTCCAGGCGCATGCCCTCAACCAGGCGGGACATCTGGGTCACGGTCGCAACGTAGCAGATGAGCACGCCGCCGGGTGCGAGCGCCTCCGCTACAGCGTCCAGGCATTCCCAGGGTGCGAGCATGTCGAGTACGACGCGGTCGACGCTGCCGGGCTCTTCAACCTGCGGAAGGGTGTCCTGCAGGTCGCCGATGCTCAGCTTCCACGCCGGGTGGGGGCCACCGAACATGGTTTCAATGTTGCCGCGGGCGACGTCCGCGAACTCTTCGCGACGTTCGAAGGAGTGCACGCAACCGTAGTCGCCGACTGCACGCAGCAGGGCGATGGACAGTGCGCCAGAACCGACGCCTGCCTCGACGACGCGTGCGCCGGGGAAGATGTCTGCCTTGACGATAATCTGCGCGGCGTCCTTGGGGTAGACGACGGCTGCGCCGCGCGGCATGGAGAGCACGAAGTCCTTGTAGAGGGGGCGCAGCGCCTGGTAGAGGATGCCGTGAGTGTTGGCGATGACGGTGCCTTCGGGTGCGCCGATGAGGTCGTCGTGCTTGAGGAAGCCCTTGTGGGAGTGGTATTCGCCGCCTTCGGCGAGGGTGATGGTGGTGATGCGGCCGCGTTCGTCAGTGATTTGGACGCGCTCGCCGGGGCGGAAGGGGCCGCGGCGGTTGATTGCGCCGGTAGGGGTGTGGGTGCCGCTGCTCACGGGGTGGTTCTCCTCGGGTTTGGGTCAGTCTGTGCTGTTCGCGCTTTGCAGCGAACTAGGGTACGGAAAAAGTCCTTTTCTATTTTAGCGGAGTCTGCAAATCGGCTGTGGCGCATTACCCCGCGGGCGTGATAGGGCGACGGCATGGATGGAGCGATGACCACTGAGCAATGAGGGCTACTCATTTTTGGTTAGACTTGAGGGGAGTTCGCCAGAATCCTTGGCGGGCAGAAACACCTTAGTGCCCACGAATTATGGGGCAAAGGAAAGAGTATTGTGACTGATTTCAACTCACTAATTGCCGAGTTCGGCAGGCAGGTGCGGGAGAATCTGCGCGTTGGGGATGGTGAACCGGAGGCTCAGCTGACGAACCCGGTCGCTACCCTGTTGCAGGACTTTGGCGCTTTGCATTCGATGAAGGTTGTGACCGTCCGTGAAACCTCGCTGAAAACCGCGGGGGGGGGTCTAGTTTCTGAGGGTCTGGTTCGCCCCGATTACGCCATCATGGTCGATGGTGTTTTAACCGGTTACGTGGAGCTGAAGGCTCCGGGTAAGAACATTGATCCCGCTTCTTTCACTAAGAAGAGCCACGAGTATAAGCAGTGGCAGCGTCTGCGGAACCTTCCTAACCTTTTGTACACCAACGGCACCGAATGGCGTCTGTACCGTTATGGCGAACCGGTGCTGACAAGCACCGGGTACGACGCGGTGCATATGCATGGTTCTTTTAGCGGCCATGGCACGCTGAGCGCACCGGATGCTCTCGCGACGTTCTTCCTCAACTTTTTGCGTTGGGTTCCCGCTCCGATTAAGAGCGCTGGACAGCTGGTGGAAACTCTCGCTCCCCTTGCGGCTTTGCTACGTGAAGAGATGCTTTTGGGTCTTTCCGCGCAGGAAAAGACCTATAAAGCGGATCAGGCGAAAGCTAAGAAGAAGGGCGAGGAAGATTTTGTGATTCCTCCCCCGCTGGTGGGTCTACGTAAGGATTGGCGCGATACTCTCGCCCCGAGTACCAGTAATGAAGAGTTTGCCGATAGCTTTGCACAGACGGTGGTGTTTTCGCTGGTGGTTGCTCTCTCAGAAGGTCACGACCTGAGCCTTGAGACGTTCTCGACCATGGCGGGTCGTTTGCGTTCTCAGCATGGCCTGCTGGGCAATGCGTTGAGTCTTCTCACTGAGCATCTGGATGAGGAAAGTTCCTTGTATAGCACTTTGGCTGTTATTGTGCGTGTGATGAACGCTGCGTCATGGCCAGATATTTCCAGCGGTAAGTCAGACGTATACCTGCACCTTTATGAGCACTTCCTGAAGGTCTATAACCCCGAGCAGCGTAAGACAACTGGTAGCTACTACACCCCCGTTGAGGTGGTGGACCAGATGGTGCGCCTGGTAGATGACGCTCTGCGTGCCTACCTGGGCAAGGAACACGGTCTGGCGAGTGAGGGTGTGTCCGTGATTGACCCGGCGATGGGTACCGGCACCTATCCTCTGTCGGTGATGCATAGGGTGGCGAAGACGGAGAGCCTCGCTCCCGCTGCACGTACTCGTGCCCTGAACCGTCTGGCAAAGAACCTGTACGGCTTTGAGCTACAGTCGGGTCCTTTCTCCGTGGCTGAGCTCCGTCTGAACGAGACGCTTAAAGAGATGGGTGCTGATATTCCTGAGGACGGTCTAAATCTCTATGTAGCTGATACTCTGAGCGACCCCTACGCTAAGCAGAAGCCGGTGAACAGTCAGACCCTGCGCCTGCTCTCTCAGCTGTCGAATAAGGCAACTAGGGTGAAGCGTGAGGTGCCCATTCAGGTGTGCATTGGTAATCCGCCGTATAAGGATAAGGCGGAGGGTATGGGCGGCTGGGTGGAGTCGGGTTTCCGCTCACCCGAAGTTGCCTCCCCTATTCTGGATGACTTCCGTGCCCCCGGCATGGGCAAGTTCGAGTATGTGCTGAAGAACCTGTACGTCTACTTCTGGCGCTGGGCTTTCTGGAAGGTCTTTGAGGATTCTTTCCGTGCTTTGGAGGGTCAGCCCGATAGATCCAAACGTGCAGGTGCGGTCTGTTTTATTACCGCATCTGGCTATCTGAAGGGACCGGGATTCGCAGGGATGCGTGAATATATTCGCCGTTCCGCCAGCCGTGGATGGATTATTAACGTGACCCCTGAGGGTAAGCGCCCACCCAAGGGAACAGCTGTTTTCGATATCGAGACTCCGGTATCTATTGCTCTGTTCCTGCGTGAAGAAAATACCGATGAGGAAACCCCTGCGGATATCCGCTACGTTGCCCTGCACGGAAAACTTGAGGAGAAAATGCAGGCTCTTGCCGCCCTCAACCTGGATGGCGCAGAGTTTGAACCGGTGCGTTCCGGGTGGGGTGATAAGTTCGCTCCCGAAGCGGGTGGTGACTGGGATAGCTACCCCGAATTGGTAGATTTTTATACCAAAAATTTCCAGGGGATAAAACCCAACAAGACCTGGGTCTATGCTCCCGCTGAAACTGTATTGCAGGAACGCTGGGTGGAACTTATCGAAGGTAATGATTTAGAAGTACGTACTGAGCGTTTTAAGGAGACGCCTAGCACCAGTATCTTCAAAGGTAAAAAACCACTTCCCGGGAAGGATACTTTCCAAGGGAGTCGTGAAAGCCTTAACGATCAGATTGCTCGCGAGGTTATTCCGGATGCGCCAAATATTGTACCGGTAGGATATCGTTCCTTTGACCGGCAGTACATCTTGGCTGATTCTCGTCTTTTGGAGAGGGAACGTCCTGAGCTATGGGAGCATCGCGTCCCAGGGCAGATTTTTATTGTGGAGCAGCACGCACACTACCCCAAGGCGGGCCCGGGTCTTCATTTCAGCACCCTCATCCCTGATTTGGATGCTTTTAATAATCGTGGTGGCCGTGCTCACCCGGTGCTAAACGTGAGCGGTGTCCCCAACCTCACCGAACCTGCCAAGCAGATGCTACGTGAACGTTTCGGCGACAATGCCCCCGGCAATCTCGTTTACTACCTGGCGGCACTTACTGGACATCCCGGATACGTGCGCACCTTTGACAAGCCACTCCAGCAGGCGGGTATTCGTGTGCCCCTCACCGCTGACCCGAAGCTCTGGGAACGCGCCGTTCAGCTTGGTAAGCAGGTCGTGTGGCTGCACACCTACGGTGAGCGCGGCGAGCCGCTACCGGGTATGAAGTACCTACACCAGATTCCCGAAGGTGCAGACTACGTCCTGCCGACCCCGACGGTAGACATGGGCAGGACAATGCCAACCAAACAACCTAGTTTCTTGCCGAACTCAGTAACCGATGAGCTTGCTGAGAAACAGAATACTCCTGTGAGGGGTACCGTCTCCTTCGGTCGGGCACGCTGTGAGAACGTGGAGAAGCGCGTTTTCGACTACACCGTCGGGGGTAATCGGGTACTAGGTATGTGGGCTAAGTACCGCCTCAAGAAGCCGAAGACAAACCGGAGCTCCTCGCTCAACGATATTGTTCAGCGAGAATGGCCGGAAGCTTGGAGCGAAGAGTATGAGCGGTTGCTCTACACTCTTACGCACCTGGTGCATCTGGAACCCGCTCAGGAGAAACTCCTTGATGAGGTTCTCGCCGGTGAACAGATTTTCCGCGAGGAATTTGTAGATACCGAAGACTAGCCACTCAACAGCTGCCAGTCATCCGGTTCAATAACCGGTTAAACGCAAGGGGTGGGTGACCCTGGATTATTCCCGGATCACCCACCCCCTTTGTTGGGCTCATATCGCTCTCAGAAGCCCTACGCTTCCTCCTGCGCCTCGTATGCGCGAACCTCAGCTAACATCTCTGCTGCGAGCGCATCGACCGTCTCACGGTCATACGGGCGAAAAGCGTACAGCTCCTCCACGACCGACGAAGCCATCTTAGAGGACCACGCCCAGGCGTGCCGCCAGGATGTCACGCACCAGCGCGCCACCGCCGACGGTGGTGTCCGCCAGAGCCTTCACAGCCCACGCATCCACAGCCGCCAACGCCGCCGGAGCGTTCAGGTCCTCGCCGAGCGCCTCACGCACAGCAGCCAGCAGCTCAACCGCCGCCTCATCGGTGACACCTTCGGAACCTTCACGGCCCTCAGCCACCGACACCGCATGACGGTAGGTGTCCAGGCGAGCCTTCGCGTGCTCCAGTAGCTCATCAGTCCAGAACCAATCCGAACGGTAATGCTGACCCATAATCGCCAGACGCACCGCGTTCGCATCCTCACCGGCTGCACGCAGACGCGAAACCAGCACCAGGTTGCCGCGGGACTTGCTCATCTTGTGGCCGTCCAAACCGACCATGCCGGTGTGCGCGTAATGCTTAGCGTGCGGGCGTGCAGACACAGCCCACGAGTGACCCGCACCCAAATCGTGGTGCGGGAACGTCAGGTCGTTACCGCCCGCCTGAACGGTCAGCGAACCATCCACAAAACGGCGGGCAATCATCGTGCACTCAATATGCCAGCCCGGGCGGCCCGCGCCCAGCTCGCCGGCATCCCAGCTCGGCTCGCCCTCACGCTCAACACGCCACAGTAGCGGATCCAGTGCGTCACGCTTGCCGGCACGGTTCGGGTCGCCGCCGCGCTCAGCGAAAATCTCCAGCATCTCATCACGGCTCAGGTGGCAGACCTCGCCCGGCTCCCACGAGTAGCCCTCAGCGTTCGCAGGCAGCTCATGCACAGCCTTCAAGTCCAGGTACACGTCACCGTCAGGATGCACCACACCCTGCTCATCCGTGAAACCGGGCACGCGGTACGCCAGGCCGCGGCGCAGCAAATCCTCAATCAGCGGGAACATCCACTCAATGGACTCCACCACACCCACATAGTGCGCAGGCGGAATCACGTTCAGCGCCTTCATATCGGTGCGGAACAGCTCCGTCTGATCCTCAGCCAGCTCACGCCAATCCACGTTCGTGGCGGTCGCACGCTCCAGCAGCGGGTCGTCCACATCGGTCACGTTCTGCACGTAGGTGACCGGCACGCCCGCATCCAGCCAGGCGCGGTGCAGCAAGTCAAAAGCAACATAGGTGGAGGCGTGACCCATATGCGTCGCGTCGTACGGGGTGATACCGCAAACGTACAGGCTCGCCGCCTTATCCTCCTGAACCTGAACAATCTCACCAGCCGCGGTATCAAAAATACGCGGCAACGCAGCCTGACCGGGCAGAGTCACAGAGGCGGGGGCATCCCAAGCTCGCATGGGTTTCCTTTCCGTAAAAACGCCCACAACCGGTGGACGCGCCACACCCGCCGCCCAACCTCAAGGCATGCGGGTGCCAAAAAATCTACTCCAATAAGAATACCCGCCCGTGAGAAACTCACGGACGGGTATGTC
Source organism: Rothia mucilaginosa (assembly GCF_019334805.1). Taxonomy (NCBI): domain Bacteria; kingdom Bacillati; phylum Actinomycetota; class Actinomycetes; order Micrococcales; family Micrococcaceae; genus Rothia; species Rothia mucilaginosa. Next base: position 49,055 of record NZ_CP079822.1, on the reverse strand, counting down.
ATATCACGCTGAGGGCTAAAGCCTTAGAACGCCGAAGAAGTAGCGTTCAGAACGCCAGTGCCCAGACCAACGAAAATCAGGATACCGAGCGCAATACGGTACCAGATGAAAATGCCGTAGGACTTCGACGACACGTACTTCAGGAACCAGCCAATCATCAGGTAACCCACCACAAACGCAACCAGAGTAGCCACGATAGTCGAGGGGATACCGTAGTAGCCGGTAGCTTCCTCGCCGGTGACCACCTTGAAGGTCTTGTACAGGCCAGACATGAACACGGCAGGCATGGCCAGCAGGAACGAGTAACGTGCCGCAGCCTCACGGGTGTACCCCATGAACAGACCCGCAGTAATCGTACCGCCCGAACGGGAAACACCCGGGATCAGTGCCAGCGCCTGTGCGCAACCGTACAGCAGGCCGTGACGGAACGTCAGGTCCTTCAGCTCACGCTGCTCGCGGCCAAAACGGTCCGCAAGACCCAGGAACACAGCGAAGACAATCAGCATAGTCGCCACAATCCACAGGCTACGGAACTGGGTGTCAATGTAGTCTTCCAGCAGCAGGCCCAGAACGCCGATGGGCAGGGAGCCAATAATAATCAGCCAACCCATGCGGGCATCCGGGTCATTGCGCGGTACACGACCGGTAAGAGCGCCAAACCACGCCTTCACAATGCGCACAATATCGCGCCAGAAAAAAATCAAGACCGCGGTCTCAGTACCCAGCTGGGTGATTGCGGTAAACGCGGCGCCCGGGTCAGCCTTCTCCGGCAGGATCTGGCCAACAATGTTCAGATGCGCCGATGACGAAATCGGCAGAAATTCGGTCAGGCCCTGAACAAAGCCCAAAATAATTGCTTGAATCCATTCCACGCATTCAAGGATACAGGAGGCGCACCCGCCCGGGGTGGTTCGCCGAAGGTGATGTGAAACTTCCGCAAACCGCCCCGTCCACACTCTGAAACGCTCAGGGTGCCGTTTCAGGAGGTACACCGCGGTGCAACCGGGGCTTATCCATAGCTCATCCACGGTTCACCCATGGCTCAAGGAGGCCGCGCAAACACCTCAAATGCGCGCTCTCCGGCGCATCAAAGGTGCGTCACCGGTGCAAGCATACTAGCCGCACGACCAGTCGAAAACACCCGTCTCAAAATCAAAAACAGCGCTACCGCACCCAAAATTCAGCACATCAAACTCATCGAACTCAATATAACGAGCCGTCAGACCCTCCGGCAGAGCCTGCGCATAAAAATGAGTGCCACCCAGGTGAGTACCCACCGCAATTAGCGGCTTCGCCCACTCAAACCACGCCGAATCCTCAGCATCCCAATCGAAAGGACTCAAATAACCAGTCTGCGAGTCCACATTCTCAAACACATCACTGGGGACCTTACCTGCATTCGGGTCATCCGTCGGAACCCACCCCACCAGAGCAGGCTTACGAGCCAGCGGCTGCTGCTGATCCGCCAAAGCCCAGGCGCTGAAGCTCTCCTCCTCACCACGATGCTCACCGGGCCGGCGCACATCCTGCGGCGGCGGCGTGCGGGACGAGAACTCCTCCTCACTCAGGTACAGCACCGCAAACTCGGCATCCAAAATATCGCGCAACAACAACTGATACGGATGCACCCGCGCCTGCGCATACTGCACCTCAAACGGGTCATCACTAGCAGCATTAGCAACACCCTCAGTCGCCTCATCCTCAGCGAACTGGCCATCACCGGCAAAGAAAGAGAATGCCACAACGCCCGGATACTTCTGCGCATCCGGCAGGTACTCCCCCGGCAACCTCACCGTAAAAATATGCTGCATCGGCAAACCAGTAAAAGTACTGCGCGGCCACTGATCCTGCTCAATACCGGGACCGGTCGAACCCACCCAGCCAGCCTCCCACACCTCAGGGCAACCTGCAGGCAGAGCAGTATCATCACCACCGTGCAGCTCATAATTCCAGGCACGAACAGAAGAATCGGTGCCCGCCGCATCAACGGGGCTAAACACCATCGCGTAGCTTTTCATGAGAGTTCCTCCCAGCAGATTATTCGCCCCACAGCACGCCGATGCACACAACACCTGCGCACATTAACGCGTAAGGGCGGGATACATACTCCCAGTATGCATCCCGCCCCCACATCATGCACGGCTAACGGTCACCCACCAGCGGTCACCCGAAAACCTTGCACAAAGCATGTACGGCTATCGCCTACGCCTGACGCTCATCACGCAGCGCACGGTTCACAGCTGAAATCATCGCCTTCAAAGCCGCACGAGTCGTCGAGTTATCCACACCGATACCCCACAGCACGCGAGAACCAACAGCAGCCTCAACGTAGCACGCAGCGTTAGCAGTCGACGAAGACGACATGGTGTGCTCCGAGTAATCCATCACGCGAATATCCACGCCCTCGCCCGACAGGATGTTCTGCAGAGCATCCACCGGACCGGTACCCGAAGCCGAACGGGTGTAAGTGTGACCATCAATGTTCAGACCAACACGCAGAGTGGTCGCACCGGTATCAGCCGAATCAATGTTAATCGACTCAATACGGTACTTACCCCAACGGTTCTGCGGATCCGGAGCCGGCAGGTACTCATCCGCGAAGATGTTCCACAGCTTCTGGCTGGTCATCTCGCCGCCCTCAGCGTCAGTACGAGCCTGAACAATCTTCGAGAACTCAACCTGAGCACGACGCGGCAGATCCAGGCCGTGATCCTGCTTCAACAGGTACGCCATACCGCCCTTACCGGACTGCGAGTTCACACGAATAATCGCCTCGTAGGTACGACCCAGGTCGCGAGGATCAATCGGCAGGTACGGAACCTCCCAATAAACCTCATCCACGGTCTTACCCGCCTCAGCAGCGGTACGCTCCAGAGCCTCAAAGCCCTTCTTAATAGCGTCCTGGTGAGAACCAGAGAACGCAGTGAACACCAGGTCGCCACCATACGGCGAACGCTCGTGCACCTTCAACTGGTTGCAGTACTCAACAGTCTTACGGATACCGTCAATATCAGAGAAATCAATCTGCGGATCAATACCCTGGGTGTACATGTTCAGACCCAAAGTAACCAGGTCAACGTTACCGGTGCGCTCGCCATTACCGAAGAGGCAACCCTCAATACGGTCAGCGCCCGCCAGGTAACCCAGCTCAGCAGCAGCCACGCCGGTACCGCGGTCATTATGCGGGTGCAGCGACAGCACAATGTGCTCGCGGTGGTTCAGGTTGCGGTGCATCCACTCGACAGAGTCGGCGTACACGTTCGGGGTAGCCATCTCAACGGTAGCGGGCAGGTTCACAATCAGCTCGCGGCCGTTCTGACCAATCTCCAGTTCCTCAGCCACAGCGTTCACCACGCGAGCCGCGTACTCAAGCTCGGTGCCGGTGAAGGACTCGGGCGAGTACTCGTAGATGACCTTAGTATCAGAAATCATCTGCTCTTCGTACTTGCGGCACAGGCGCGCACCCTGCAGGGCGATATCCAGCACGCCCTCCTGATCCTGGTTGAACACCACGCGACGCTGCAGAACGGAGGTCGAGTTGTAGAAGTGCACAATCGCCTGCGGTGCGCCCTCAATCGCCTCAAAAGTGCGGGCAATCAGGTGCTCACGCGCCTGCACCAGAACCTGAATGGTCACGTCCGAAGGAATGTGGCCATCCTCAACGAGGGTGCGCACAAAATCAAAGTCAGTCTGCGACGCCGAGGGGAAACCAACCTCAATTTCCTTGTAACCCATCTTCACCAGCAGCTTGAACATCGCAAGCTTACGGTCGGTGTCCATGGGGTCAATCAGCGCCTGGTTGCCGTCACGCAGATCCACGGCGCACCAGCGCGGAGCCTTCTCAATGACCTTATCCGGCCAAGTGCGGTCCGGCAGGTCAACAACAATCTGCTCGTGGAAAGGGCGGTACTTGTGTACCGGCATGGGGCTGGGCTTCTGGTGGTTTTTCATGATGAATTCCTGTTGGTTGGTCCGTCTCGCTCTACCCCACTTGTGGGGCTCGTACCGTGCCGGGTATCGGTCCCCGGCAGCCGTGGTCAAGGCGGTGCATCAGAAAGGATGCGAAGGTGAGATGCCGCGTCAAAAAGCCGGAACGGTTGCGGCAGATTCTAGCGTGCCCCGTTCCGGCGAATAAGCAGCAGGTTCACTGCCTGGCGGGTAACCCCGCGCATGCTCTCACCGTCAATAGTCATGCCTCCACGCTATCACAGGGGTCGGAGGCGGTGGCAGGGCACCCGGGAAGCCGTCCATCATCTGGAAAGAATCAACGACAAAGGGGCGCAGCCACCATTTCTGGCGCTACGCCCCTTCACTCAATATTCACGTATCTGCGCTATGTTCTACTAGCTACAACCTAGTAGGCGAAAGCAGTCTGGCACTTGTGCTGATCAGCAGTCTGACCGGTCGCGTTACCCGCAATCGCAGCCTCCTGCTTCTCCATCGCCTCACCGGACGGGAAGTCAGTACCAATCGTCACCGACACGCCCAGAACCTCTTCAGTAGCCACCACGCGGGTTACGTTCAGCTTCGCGGCGATTTCCTTCGCTTCCGCCTCGTAACCGGTCGAGTAGAACACCGTGGTGAAGTTCGTCGGGCTAGCGGAGGTACCCGGAGTAACATTCGTGTAGCCCAGGCCCTCAATCACCGAAGCGATCGTAGCCGAGCGGCCATCCAGACCGGTCGCGTTGTACACGTTCACCGGAACCGTACGATCCAGCTGAACCGGAGCGGCAGCAGTAGCCGGCGCCTCCGGAGCCTTCTCCTCCTTCAGCGACTTATCATCACGCAGACGCTGGAACACGTTCGCAGCATCCGCAGAAACCTGCAGACGGTTCTCATCCTGGCTCCACGGCTCAGTCGGCACGGTCGCAAACACAACGTTCGACAGGTCCACGCCACCAAGAGTCGCACCAACACCCGCCAGAGTGCTGATATTACCCAGGTTCTTATCCACCGTCACGTTCTGAGTAATCGCCTCAGCAATATTAATCAGACGGCCAGGATTCGACAGAGTACCCTCGCTCTTCACCTTACGCAGCAGCGAAGACAAGAAGCCCTGCTGAGCCTGAATACGACCAATATCGGAACCATCCGAGAAGCCGTGGCGGCTACGCAAGAATGCAAGAGCCTGCTCACCCTCAACAGTGGAAGTACCCGCAGGAAGCTTCAGGCCACTGTACTCGTCATCAATCGGAGCGTCCACACACACCTGAACGCCGCCGACGACCTTCGACAGCTCCTTCACAGCGTTAAAGTCCACCAACATAAAGTGGTCAATATTCACACCGGTCAGCTTGCTAATGGTCGCCACAGTACAACCGGCACCACCGCGAGACAGAGACTCGTTAATCTGAACGTTCTCCTCAGCCGGGTACACGGTGCCGGTCTCAGGATCAGTACACTGCGGAACATCAACCATCAAGTCACGCGGGAACGACAGCACGCTCACGTTCTTACGGTCCTTACTGATCTGCAGCAGCATCATCACGTCCGCGCGAGCCTCAGAATTGCGGTCATCCTCATCACCGTACGCGCCGTTATTACCCTTACGGGTATCGGAGCCAATCACGAGAATGTCCAAGGCGCCGTTCTCCAGGCCGTCCTTGTAATTGCTGATGTTCAGCTCCTGAGTATGCAGATTATTGCGCATACGCAGAGCCACCACGCCACCAAAGCCAACAACAATGACGAGCATGCAAGCAATAAGCAGAGCAATCCACTTATTGCGGTTTGAAGTCATCACCGTCGTGCGCATATGACGACCGGTGCTTCGTAAACGAGGTGCCTGGGGCATACCTTTTCTCTTTCTGCCGGTGAGCAAGTGCTTTCTCAGAGTAACACTCTTCCCTATGAGCGCCGAATGAGAGTGAAAAGTTTCACCCGGAGGCATGCACATATTTCTGCAAGCCACCGGGTGAAAACTATGGATGCGCGCCCACCCCGAAGACAACCTCTCAGGGCCACCTTTCGGGGTGACCTCGCAGGGGTGACCTCTCAGCGCAAATTCTCTGGGCGATGCGCTCAGGAAAGCTACTAGAATCCCAGGCGGTTCAACGCACGCGCGTCAGACTGCCATTCCTTCGCAACCTTCACATGAATATTCAGGTAAACGCGGGTACCGAGCAGCGCCTCAATCTGCTCACGAGCCTTCGTACCAATCTTGCGCAGATTCGAGCCGCCCTTACCGATAATGATGTACTTCTGCGACTCACGCTCCACAAACAGGTTCACGTGCACATCCAGCAGCGGGTTATCCGCCGGGCGACCCTCACGGAACTCCATCTCCTCAACCGTCACAGCAATCGAGTGGGGTAGCTCCTCACGCGCACCCTCCAGAGCGGCCTCACGCACCAGCTCCGCGATGAGGGTTGCCTCCGGCTCATCGGTCAGCTCACCCTCCGGGTATAGCGGCGGCGACAGCGGAGTGTACTGCGCCAGCAGGTCAGCAACCGCATCCACCTGGAAATGCTTCACAGCAGACACCGGGATAATCGCAGCCCAGCCGCCCTTACCGTCAACCGGCATCGGCTCAGCAACCTCACCGGCACGGCGCTTAGCCGCAGGACCCGAACCCTTCGCGAAAGGCACAGCATCATTCTTGCCGCCCTTACCCTTGGGGCCCTTACCCTTCTGCTTCGCACGATGCGCGGCGCGCTTAGCACGAGCCGCACGCTCAGCGCTCATGACCTCCTCGCCGAGCGCCTCAACAGCCAGCAGCTGCTCACGCAGCTCCTCAGAGCTCACCGTGTCAGCCTTCGTCACAATAGCAACCACCGGCTTATTGCTCGACGCCACCAGCTGCGAGGCAATGTAACGGTCACCCGGACCGATCTTCTCATTCGCCGGAATGCAGAAGCCCAGCACATCCACCTGCGAAAGGGTGCTTGCCACCAGGTCGTTCAGACGCTCACCCAGCAGAGTGCGGGGGCGGTGAATACCCGGGGTGTCCACCAGAATCAGCTGGTACTCGTCCTTGTGCACAATACCGCGGATCGTGTGGCGGGTCGTCTGCGGACGGTTCGAGGTGATAGCCACCTTCTGACCGACCATAGCGTTCGTCAAAGTAGACTTACCCGCATTCGGGCGGCCCACCAGCGACGCGAAGCCCGAGCGGAAATTCTCCGGGTAGGTCGGCAGCGGGGTGCTCAAGTCCAGAGTGCTCAAATCGAGCGGGGTGTACTCCTGGTCCATGTGTTTCTCCTTATCAAATCCCGGGGTCAAACCCCGGGCGGGGTGTGTGGGGTGCCAGCCTCATCTGCCTGCGCCTTTTCGGGGCGGGGCGGCCGACTCAAAGCGTGTTAGGGAAGATGCTGTGCATCTATGTTCGGTATCTAGCGGTTGCCGTGCGTATCGGTGGCAGGTTCGGCCTCTGCAATATCTCCCGGAAGATCCGGATGTGCGTGCGGCTCAGCCACAGCGGGCGGCTCGGTATCCACGGTGAGAATGTCAGCGGCCTCAGACTTCAGGGCGTGAGACTCCGGGAAGGACGCCGCGGAACCTTCAGCGTTCTGCCGCTGCTCATCACGAGGCGGCTCATACCACGCCTGCAACATGTCCACCTGGTGGCGGCGGCCCGACGAACCAATCGCACGAATATGAATGCCGTCAAGCTCAATCTCAGAACCGACAATCGGCACCATGCCCAGATGCTTAGCGAGCAGACCGCCTACCGTATCAACATCTTCATCGTCGAGTTCACGGCCGAAAATCTCGCCCAGCTCATCAATACCCAGACGGGCAGAGAGACGGAACGTGCCGTCATCGTTCAGCGTGTACTCGGGGCGCTCATGGTCGTACTCATCAGAAATGTCGCCGACCAGCTCCTCAATCAGGTCCTCAAGCGTGATCAGACCGGCGGTGCCGCCGTACTCGTCAACAACAATCGCCACGTGCGTGGACTCGCGCTGCATCTCACGCAGCAGGTCCATGGCGCGCTTCGACTCGGGCTCAAAACGAGCCGGGCGCATCAGCTCAACTACGGTCGGCAGGGCGGTACCCTCCGGAGACTCCGAATGCAGGATGAAGGCGCGCATCGCATCCTTCAGATAGAGCACGCCCAGAATCTTATCGCTCGAATCACCAATCACCGGCATACGGGAATAACCCGAACGCAGGAACAGGCTCAGTGCCTCACGCAGAGGGGTGTCACGGCTGGCGGTGAGCATGTCGGTACGCGGAACCATGAGCGAACGGATGCGGGTATCGTCCATCTCAAAGACGGACTGCACCATCTGCGCCTCGTCGTCCTCAATGGTTTCAGCATCGGAGGCGCGGTCCAGGAACTCGCGCAACTCCTCCTCATCGAACACGCCGACCGGGGCCTCAGCCGAACGTTCCGGCGCCAGGCGCACACTGAGCTTATCGAGCAGACCGGTCGCCGGGCTCAGCAGAACCGACAGGTAGTGCACCGGTCGAGCCAGCACACGAATCGACGCAACCGGGCGGTTACGACCCACCGAACGCGCCAGCACGTGCAGAATCGGGTAGCCCACCAGCGCAACAATCACGAGGGTCAGCACGACGGCGAGCGCGTGCACCTCGACCAGGTTCAGCAGGCAGGTCATGGTGGCGAGCACCGCGGCGGCCGCCGCAATGAGGCGGGTCAGGCGCAGCGGGTGCGTGTATGCCTCGGAGTCACCGTCGAGGGTACGCTGCAGGACGCGGGCACCGAGGGTGTCCGGGTGTGCCTCCACCGCTTCCTCAGCCTCGTTGTGCGGCAGGTAGGTGAACGCAGTTTCGGCGATCGCCGCGACCACGGTCAGGCAGAGCGCGAGAACGGCGAGGAGGGCCGTGAATAGAATGTCCACGCCGCTCCCCTAGTGTCGGGTTTCGACCGGTGCCGGGCGGCCCAGGAACTCTTCGAGGATGGAGCGCTGAATGCCGAACATTTCAGCTTCCTCTTCGGCGGTGCCGTGGTCGTAGCCGAGGCAGTGCAGAATGCCGTGGGTGGTGAGCAGGCACAGCTCGTCGAGGGTGCTGTGGCCCGCATCTGCGCCCTGACGGGCGGCGACGGGCGGGCAGAGGATGATGTCACCGAGCATGCCGCTGGAGGGGTTTTCGGGGGTTCCCGGTTCCAGCTCGTCCATGGGGAAGCTCATCACGTCGGTTGCGCCGGGCAGGTCCATCCATTCGATGTGCACGCGCTCCATTTCGTCTTCGTTCACGATGGCGATGGACAGGTAGGTGTCATCGGCAAGGTGCATGCGCTTGAAGGCGTGCTCGACGAGGCGGGTGAGCACCTCGGTGTCTACCGCTTCGAAAGATTCGCGGATGAAAGCATCGGTTGCCGGGTCGGCACCGGTTGCGGGTTCTTCACAGTCGAATTCGATCTCTGCCACCGTTTAGCGTCCTTCCGGGGTGGTCTGTGCGTTGTCGGGGTTCTGCGCGGCGTTCTTTTCGGAGCCGCCGTTAATGCCGGCGCGGTCCAGCAGCTTTTCGGCTGCGGCCTCGATGGTGGCGCGCTTGACCTTGCGGTTGCGCTTGCGTTCCATTGCCTTCTGGTCTTCGCCCCACTGATCGTAGGCGGACACAATGTTCGACACCAGGGTGTGGCGAACCACGTCAGAGGATTCCAGGATGCTGAAGTGAATATCCTCCACACCCTGCAGAATGTTGCGCACCTGCTTCAGACCGGATGCGGCGCCACCGGGCAGGTCAATCTGGGTGATGTCACCGGTAATGACCATCTTCGAGCCGAAGCCCAGGCGGGTCAGGAACATCTTCATCTGCTCGGCGGTGGTGTTTTGCGCCTCGTCAAGGATGATGAATGCGTCGTTGAGGGTGCGGCCGCGCATGTACGCCAGCGGTGCGACCTCGATGGTGCCCGCCTCCATGAGCTTGGGGATGGTTTCGGGTTCGAGCATGTCGTGCAGTGCGTCGTAGAGCGGGCGCAGGTACGGGTCGATCTTCTCGTTGAGGGTGCCGGGCAGGAAGCCCAGACGCTCACCGGCTTCCACGGCGGGGCGGGTGAGGATAATGCGGTTCACTTCGTGGGTCTGCAGCGCCTGCACAGCCTTCGCCATGGCGAGGTAGGTCTTACCGGTACCCGCCGGGCCGATGCCGAAGATGACGGTGTTCGCGTCGATAGCGTCCACGTACTTCTTCTGGTTAATGGTCTTGGGGCGAATCGTGGTGCCGCGGGTGGAGAGGATGCTGGTGGACAGCGAGTGCGCCGGGTTGCTCAGTTCGTCGCCGAGCATGCCCATGAGGCGGTGAATGACCTGCACGGTAATCTGCGTGTCGTGGCTGGAGAGCACGCGCAGTTCGTTCAGCAGCTTTGCGGCGGTGTTCACGGCCTCGGAGGGGCCGGTGATGAGCACGTCCAGGTCCTTGGGGCGCAGGCTAATCTGCTCGAAGTAGTCCTCGATAATTGCCAGGTGCGCGTCCTGCGGGCCGAGCACGGCAATCATTTCTGTGGCGCTCTTGAAGGATACGGTGCGCGCGGTTGATAGAGGTCGGGAGGTAGTCATATGGGCTCCTTGGCTAGTGATGTATTTACAAGTATAGATGTGCGTGATGTGTCACGCTCGGGGTGGGCTCTATCAGCTAGGTTCTAGCAGGCGCTTTTACCGGCTGGACTGTGCCGGAGCTGGACTTGAGCGGCGGCGCTCTACCGGAGGTGCTCTACCAGCGACCCAGCACCACGTTCAGGGTGCACATGGCGGCGGACCCGGCGGTGGAGGAGCGCAGCACCTCGTCACCGAGTAGTGCCAGCTGTGCGCCGGCCTCGGTGAAGAGCTGCACCTCGCGGTCGCTGATGCCGCCCTCGGGGCCGACGAGCAGGTAGATCTCTTCGGGCAGGTTCTCCGCCTCTACAAGCGTGCGTGCCAGGGCGCTCAGTCGTTCGGTGGCCTGCTCGTGCAGGATGAACACGGCGGCAGACTGCTCCGAGCCGGCTACTTCTTCAATGAGTTCCACCAGGTCGGCGGTGTTGTACAGGTCGTACACTTCGGGAATGAGCGCACGGCGCGACTGCTTCGCGGCGGCGGTGACGGTGTTCTGCCATTTGGTGTGTGCCTTGGAGGCGCGTTCCCCCTTCCACCGCACGATGGACCGGTCCGCACTCCACGGAAGCACACCGTACACGCCTAGCTCGGTCGCGGTTTCGATGGCGAGCAGGTCGCGACCGTCCTTCGCGAGCGCCTGCACCAGGTAGATAGAGGGCACGCTACGTTCCTCGCGTAGCTCCTGCACCTGCACGCTCACACCGTCCGCGTTAATGGAGGCGACCGTACCGAGTGCGCGGCGGCCGGTGCCGTCACCCAGGTCGATGCGTTCGCCGAGCTCAAGGCGCTTGACGAGGGCGTGCTTGCCTTCGGAGCCGCCGAGCGCGCAGATGGCGCCGGGGGTGAGTGCGTCGTATTCTTCCGTGCTGATGTAGAAGATGGGGGCGCTCATGGTTCTCCTTGAGGTGCGGTTTGAAAGCGTGGGTAGTGTGCGGGTGGCGTGTGAAATAGGTGTGTGGCTTAGCGCGGGCACGTACAGCGCTTCCTGTCAGCAGTACTAACAGCAGCGCTAACAGGAAAGCGGCGGGTGCGGGTTGAGTACCGCACCCGCCGCATCCTCAGATTGGTGTAGGGATCCTACTTGAACTGGTCCTTCAGGCGGGAGAAGAGACCGCCGCGGTGCTTGACCTGCGAACCCTCAGTGAGGGATTCACCGCGCAGGGCGGCAAACTGGCGCAGCAGTTCACGCTGTTCTTCGGTCATGTCGGTGGGGGTGACCACCTGGATACGCACCAGCAGGTCGCCGCGACGCTCGGTGCCGAGCACGGTTGCGCCCAGGCCGTTGAGGGTGATCACGTCACCGCTCTGAGTGCCTGCGGGGATAACAACTTCCTGGTCGCCGTCGAAAGTCTTCAACGGGATGGTGGTACCCAGCGCCGCCGCAACCATGGGGATGTTCACGGTGGTGACCAGGTTGTCGCCCTCGCGGCTAAAGTACTTGTCGCGCTTGACGTTCAGGTCAATGTACAGGTCGCCATTGGGGCCACCGTACAGACCGGCCTCGCCCTTGCCGCGCAGGCGGATACGCGCCTGGTCGTGCACGCCGGCGGGAACGTTGAAGGTCAGCGGCACATCTTCACGGACGCGGCCCTGACCGTGGCATTCAGGGCAGGGAGTCTTGATGACGGTGCCGTAGCCGTGGCAGTCGGGGCATTCAACCTGCTGCATGACGGTACCGAGGATGGACTGCACACGGCGCTGCATGAAACCGTGACCGGAGCAGGTAGTGCAGGTTTCGGGCTGGGTGCCCTCTGCGGTGCCTTCACCGTTACAGGACTTACAGGTCACGGCGGAGCGACGCTCAATGGTCTTCTCAACACCGAACACGGCGTCCTGCAGGCTGATGGAGACGGTAATCAGGTCGTCCTGGCCCTGACGCATACGGGATGCGGGGCCGCGGGCACCTGCCGCGCCGCCGGTAAACATGTTCAGCAGGTCCTCGAAACCGCCGAAGCCGCTGAATCCGCCGCCCGGGTAGCCGCCGCCTCCGGGGTAGCCTGCGCGGCCCTGTTCGTCGCCGGTGGTGTCATAGTTGCGACGCTTTTCAGGGTCGGAGAGCACCTCGTAGGCGAGGGTGACGCGCTTGAACTCTTCGGCTGCGTCCTCGGAGGGGTTCACGTCGGGGTGCAGCTGGCGTGCCTTCTTTCGGTACGCCTTCTTGATCTCTTCGGGGCTGGCGTCGTTCGATACGCCGAGAGTATCGTAGTGGCTCATGCGTTTCCTTCCTCTCGAGACGATGGCGGTGCTCGATGAGTGCACCGCCAACAATGGTCGTATCAATTCTAGGGGATACTACCCCCGACCCGATACAATGGCTAGGCTGAAAGGGGGTCGCTCCCGCTATCCGCTTAATCTGCGGGGTGCCCGACCCCTGTTTTAGTTCCCCTGCCGGTTCTCTCTAAACTGTTCCGGCGCTGCCACCGCCCTACCGGCTCTGCTGCCCCTACCGCCCCAAAGGAGAATACGTTGAGTACCCACCACTCCCCCTACGGCTGGGGTGCCCAGGATCTAAACGCCGCCCGCATGAGCCGCCAGGCGCCGCCCCCGCGTAAGGTGCCGCTGCGCCGCGGCCTGCTCATTGAGGATATTAACGGCTGGGTGGGTGAGGTCGTGAAGGCTGAACGCATCGGCGGTGCCCTCTTCTTCGGACTCGAGGATGCGAAGGGTCGCGTGAAGAACTTCCCGCTGGGCCCTGGCTACCTGATCGAGGGTGAGCCCGTTGAGATTGTCGCCCCGGTGGCTGCGAAGGAGCCGAAGCGCACGATTTCTCGTTCCGGTTCTATTGCGGTGAAGAACGCCCCGGCTAGGGTGGCGCGCGCCTCCCGCATCTGGGTTGAGGGTCTGCACGACGCCGAGCTGGTGGAGAAGGTCTGGGGCCACGATCTGCGCGTTGAGGGCATTGTTGTGGAGCCGCTGCACGGCGTGGATGATCTTGCCGGCGCTGTTCGTGAGTTCGCGCCGGGCCCGGGCCGCCGCCTGGGTATTCTGGTCGACCACCTGATTGAGGGCACGAAGGAGCAGCGCATTGTCGCGGAGGCGATGGCTGTGCCGGGTGCCGCCGGGCACGTAAAGATTGTGGGTCACCCGTTCATCGATATTTGGCAGGCAGTCAAGCCCTCGGTGCTGGGTTTGAAGGCATGGCCGCAGGTGCCGCGCGGTGAGGACTTCAAGAAGGGCACGCTGCGTCGTCTGGGTCAGCCGCATGAAACGCAGGCGGATGTGGCGCAGGCGTGGAAGCACATCCTCTCCCGCGTTGACTCCTACGCTGACCTGGACCCCACGCTGCTCGGTCCGGTCGAATCGCTCATTGATTTTCTGACCGAGCCGGGCGCCTAACCCCACCCTAACCGCACCCGCAACCCGTTATTCCGCCCCCGTCTGCGGGCGTAGGTGTGAGCTTGCTCAGAACCTTTCCCTCCAGGGCATTATCCTGTGGGTTTTGCCCGCTCAAGCGGTACAATGGTTGAGCGTGTGGTATTGCCCCTGTGGGTTTATGTTGCACCATCACTACACTCTTAGGTCACCACCGCTCAAACGACTCACCTCCTCGGAGGGCAGATCCACCGGCTTCGGTGATCACCACAAGAAACTTCTATCGAACCAGGATTTTCGTGACTAACGATGTTCGCCCGGCAACCGGGCCTCAGAAAACCCGTAAGATTAGCGTGATTCAGGACCGCAACCGTGCGACTCTCGCTCATTTCGGCGGCATTCTCGGCATCATTCCTTCCGCAGCGGTTTTCTACGTCAGCCGCAATAACGCACCCTTCGCTGAGCAGGAAGCTCGCGAGGCGATGAACTTCACCCTCCTGCCCTCCATTGCCCTGGTGGTGCTGTGGGTTGTATCGTTCCTGCCCGGCATGGGTAACATTGCTATGGTTCTGGGCGCGCTCGTGTGGCTGTTCATGGCTATTGCGTCGCTGCGTGCCGGCATTGAGGTGAACCGCGGTGAGCCGTACAGCTACCGCTTTAACCCGCGCCTGCTGGACCGCTTCTACTCCACCGAGAACGCAGAATCTACCGAGTCCTAAAAACCGCGCTGCCCCATAACCACGTGATTCTAGGACCGCGCTGATAGCTTTTACGCTGAACGCCCCGCACGTTGTGTGCGGGGCGTTCTACGTTTAAGTACTGCTACTCTACAGGCTACTGGCGGAGGCGCCACTAAGGCGGGCCCGTGCCTGCCGTTGTTGATTCTGCGGCTGTCGGGTGTTCTGTGTCCGCTGGTTCTGCGCGTGTAGGGCTTGCGGGTTCTTCTGCCGGGGCTTCTTTGCCCAGTGCGCGTGAAGTGCCGCAAACTCTACCGAATGGTGCTGTACATAATCGTTGTTAAACGATCGTGGGCCCCTGTTACCAGGAGCCCACAACCGTATTCACTCAACTTCAGCAAAGACGAGAACACGCTGTTAGACATATACCGTCCTGCCATGACCTATTATGGCACAGCGTAACCTTCAACCACAACTTGAAATTAGAGGTTTTGGGAAAATTTTTCTCAGGAAAGTATTCGAAAAATACGCACCCTAAAAATGGTATGAAAGAGTGGAAAATTCTTTCAGCTAGTCCAGCACAAATGCGAACAATTAGCACGCCCGTGTAAGGTTTAGTACTCCCCTGACATTCCTCCAAAAAGCCCCGAAAAAATTTTTAAAAATTTTTCTGAACCCACAAAAAACGCCCCGAAATCACCGAAATATTACGGCGATTCCGGGGTGTACGCCGCGCGCAGGCGGCAGCAGGGATAGGGATCAAGCGGAGCTACAACAGGTTTAAGCCAAGGCGCAGCTCCAGCTGAAAAGCCCCTTATCACGCAGGTATTTCTTAGTGCTCCTCGTGCTCTTCCGAGACTTCCGGGAGCAGCTCACGGGTAACCGCGTCCCCCAGCAGGCGGCCCTTCAATGTCAGGCGCACGTGAGCTTCAGGGTCAGGTTCAGCCTGAGAAGTTAAAGCATCAGGCTCAATCAGAGCTTGAGAAACCAGCCAGCGCAGGGAGGCGCCCAGCTGCGCCTCATCGTGCACGGCGAGCAGCTCGCGCATCGCCAGGCCCTCACGCACACGGATCATGAGCATAATCGTCTCAAAAGCACGAGTGGCGGTGTCCAGCACCTCACGTGCCGCCGCCGGGGACTCCCCCGCACGCACCTGCTGCGCGTACGGCACCGGGTGCTTCACGTTCCACCAGCGGGTACCGTTCACGTGCGAGTGCGCGCCGGGGCCGATGCCCCACCAGTCCTGGTTGCGCCAGTAGGCGAGGTTGTGGTCGCTGCGGGTGTCCTCGCTGCGCGAGTAGTTGGAGACCTCGTACCAGTTGTAGCCGGCTTCGGTGAGTAGCTCTTCGGCGAGCAGGTACATGTCTGCCATGAGGTCTTCGTCGGGCATGGTGTATTCGCCGCGGCGAATCTGCGCGGCAAGCTTCGTGCCGTCTTCCACGATGAGCGAGTACGCGGAAATATGGTCCGGTTCGTAAGAGATCGCGGCGCGAACGCTTTGCTCCCACTGTTGCAGGCTCTCCCCCGGCGAACCGTAAATCAGGTCCACAGACACCTGCAGGCCGACCTCCTTAGCCCAGGCGACGACCTTCGGTACGTTCGACGGCGTGTGGGTTCGGTCGAGCACCTGTAGCACCTCGGGGACGACGGACTGCATGCCGAAGGATACGCGGGTGAAGCCGCCGTCCTTGAGGGTTTGCAGGTCCTCGCGGGTGACGGAGTCGGGGTTCGCTTCGGTGGTGACTTCTGCGCCTTCGACGAGGCCGAATACGTCGATGGCTGCCTGCAGGATGCGTACGAGGTCGCGGGCGGGCAGTTTGGTGGGGGTGCCGCCTCCGAAGAAGACGGTGTGCATGGGGCGTTTTGCGACGCCGGATGCTTCGAGGGTGCGGGCGGCGAAGAGGATTTCTGCGATGGCGTCGTTGGCGTAGGTGCCGAGGCCGATGCCGTCGCCGAAGTCTTCGGTGGCATAGGTATTGAAGTCGCAGTAGCCGCAGCGTACGGAGCAGAAGGGGATGTGTACGTAGAGGCTGAAGTCGCGGGTTTCGCATCCTGCCGCGCTGGTGGCGGGGATGCGCCCGTCGCGGGGTGCGGGGGCGCCGGTGGGCTGGGCGGGCATTCTGCCTCCTGGAACTAGGTGTAGAGGTTGGGGGAATTAAATGGGCGGCGTGCAACAGGCGGGGCGCAGAGAACCCGGCGGTACACGAGGCACCAGCCGGGTTCTCCACTCAAACAGGTCAGCACACAGCCGGAAAAGCTACAGCAGCGAAAGAGGCTACTTCTTCTTTTCCTTCTCCTCGCTCGAAGACAGTGCCGCAATGAAGGCTTCCTGAGGAACCTCCACACGACCGACCATCTTCATGCGCTTCTTGCCTTCCTTCTGCTTCTCCAGCAGCTTACGCTTACGCGAAATATCGCCGCCGTAACACTTCGACAGAACGTCCTTACGCATCGCGCGGATATTCTCGCGGGCAATAATACGCGAACCGATAGCCGCCTGAATCGGCACCTCAAACTGCTGGCGAGGAATCAGCTCACGCAGCTTAGAAGTCATCATCAGGCCGTACGAGTACGCCTTATCGCGGTGAGTAATGGCGCTGAACGCATCCACCTTCTCACCCTGCAGCAGGATGTCGACCTTCACCAGGTCGGCCTCTTCCTCACCGTCGAACTTCCAGTCCAGCGACGCGTAACCGCGGGTACGGGACTTCAACTGATCGAAGAAGTCGAACACAATCTCTGCCAGGGGCAGGCGGTAACGCATCTCCACACGATCCTCGGACAGGTAATCCATGCCGCCGATCTGGCCGCGGCGAGCCTGGCACAGCTCCATAATCGCACCAATGTACTCGCTCGGGGCAATAATCGTACACGCCACCATGGGCTCGCGAATCGTCGCGACCTTGCCCTCGGGGAATTCGCTCGGGTTGGTCACGCGCTTAGCGTTACCCGCCTCATCTACCACGTCGTAAATAACGTTCGGTGCGGTCGAAATCAGATCCAGGTTGAACTCGCGTTCCAGGCGCTCACGCACAATCTCCAGGTGCAGCAGACCCAGGAAGCCACAGCGGAAACCAAAGCCCAGAGCGGCAGAAGTCTCCGGCTCGTAAATCAGCGCGGCGTCGTTAAGCTTCAGCTTATCCAGCGCGTCACGCAACGCCGGGTAGTCCGAACCATCAATCGGGAACAGGCCCGAGAACACCATCGGCTTGGGGTCCTCGTAACCACCCAGGGACTCCTGCGCAGGCTTCGCGGCGGAGGTGACGGTATCACCCACACGGGACTGACGGACGTCCTTCACACCGGTAATGAGGTAGCCCACCTCGCCCACACCCAGGCCCTTCGACGGGACAGGCTCCGGCGAAATCACACCGATTTCGAGCAGGTCATGCTCAGCGCCGGTGGACATCATCTTAATCTTCTGACGCGGCTGCAGGCTACCGTCCACAACACGCACATAGGTGACCACACCGCGGTACGAGTCGTACACCGAGTCAAAAATCATGGCACGCGCCGGGGCGGATGCGTCACCCTGCGGGGCGGGAATCGCCTCCACAATACGGTCCAGCAGAGCCTCAACACCCTCACCGGTCTTACCCGATACGCGCAGAACCTCGTCCGGCTCGCAACCAATCAGGTTCGCCAGCTCCTCAGCGTACTTATCGGGCTGAGCCGCGGGAAGGTCAATCTTGTTCAGCACCGGGATGATGGTCAGGTCGTTCTCCATCGCCAGGTACAGGTTCGCCAGGGTCTGAGCCTCAATACCCTGGGCGGCGTCCACGAGCAGAAGCGCACCCTCACACGCGGCCAGGGAGCGGGAAACCTCGTAGGTGAAGTCCACGTGGCCGGGGGTGTCAATCATGTTCAGCGCGTAGGAGGTGCCGTCAACATCCCAGGGCATGCGCACAGCCTGGGACTTAATCGTGATACCGCGTTCACGTTCAATGTCCATGCGGTCCAGGTACTGCGCCTTCATATCGCGCGGGGCAACCACGCCGGTGGCCTGCAGCATACGGTCTGCGAGGGTGGACTTACCGTGGTCAATATGGGCGATAATGCAGAAATTGCGAATAATCGCGGGGTCGGTCGCCGCCGGAACGGGCGGGTTCTTCGACATCGGTGCCAATCACATCATCCTTTCGAGATGCTGGCTGCGGGTATGGGCATAGTTACCTATCATTTTCCCATACCCGCGCCATATGTGCGAACGGACCTAACGTTCCGAAGAATCCTCCACGGAATCCGTACCATCCTCGGCAGGATTCTCGGTCCCGGAGGAGCCGCTGAGGGAATCCAGGTAGCCCTCAATATCCTCGGCAATCACCTCACCGGAGACAGTGCGCAGAGTCGAATCCATCCTCTGCTCAATCTCACGCACCAGCTCAACCTTCTCGTAGTCCTTCGCCATTTCTTCGGCAAGCTCCGCCTCCCACTCATCAGCGTGGGCGCGCAGGCGGTCATACTCCTCAGACTCGACCTTAATGCCGAGGATGACCTCCAGCGCCTCGATCAGGCTCACGACCGCGCGCGGGTTCTGCTGGTCAAAGCTCAGATACCCCGGGATGCTCATGCGCAACATGACCGAGGAGGACAGGCCGTGCTCGGCGGCGAGCGCAGACATTGCCATCGTCACCGAGGTGGGGCCGGTGTAGTCCTCGTGCAGAATACCGGGGATAGCTGCCAGCTTCTCGTCGTGAGTGGTCAGCGTGTACGGGTACGGGCGGGTGTGCGCCACCTGATCCTCAAAGGTCTCAACGAAGATCGCGTGGTCCACGTGGAGCTTCTTTACGTACTTGAAGAAGCGGGTCATGAACCGCTGCAGGCACAGGCTCGGGGCGGGGCCGGTCACCACGAGCAGGCGCAGGCGGCGCTCCGGGATGGTGACCATGTTGTAGAAAACCTTGGGCCACACCAGAACCGTGGATTCGGAGTCGTCATTGTTCAGCAGCTGCGGGGCGACGGAGGCATAGTCGTAGAAGTCGTCCATGTCGAAGCCGGGGCTCTCATCGCACGGGTCGAACGCGCGGTGAATCACGTCGAGGGCGTCCTCACCGTTGCCCGGGGGTTCCTTCGCGGAGTTGAAACCGACCAGCATGACGGTCGTGTAGTTGTCCTCCTCGGAGGATTCGCTCAGGCGTAGCTTGCCGAGCAGGCCTTTCTTCGCGGGCTGTTCTGTGGAGGCGGGCTTGGCGAAAGCGTCAAAGAGTCGGGCGGGAGGGAAGTTCGGCTGGCTCATCGTTGTCCTTAGCTCGTGGTCGGTGGTTGTGTGGTGTGTATCGGCGGTGCTCACTCCCCCGGTGCCGTCTATGCGGCACTATTGCTAGGGCGCGGGCGGTGTGCGGTACCGCCGATAGTTCCCACTATACGGGCTCCCGCGCGACCCGCAAGCGGTTTCGTCACCGGGCGGGCGCCTCCCCGAAATCTGTGCCATAAAACCACAGCGTGCGGGTATAGCAAAAGGCATCCCGCCACTTAGCAGGATGCCTTTCACACAAGTTATGAGGAGTTAGCCGGTGACGCCCCCGACGGTCTTCTAGACCGAAGCATAAAGCCGCGGCCGCCCAAGCATTATTGCCACACCAATAGGCGAGGCTCAGGGTTACAGAGGAATCGTCTAACTCCTTGAGCCCAAGTATACACGAAAATCTATCTTCCTATTTCGTCATTTGTCTTTGTATTACTGGCTTGCTACTACTCAATTGGGTCGCAGGCTGCGGGCTCCACTTCCCAGTCATCAGCATGAGCAGCAAATAGTCACAATTTACCCACTATTTTGAAAAAGGTTTTGCTAGATGCCACCTTTTCTCTTTACGACAGGAACGGCGTTTCACTTAGTTTTAGGTTCCTTACGGGCATAGCAAAAGGCATCCCGCCACTTAGCAGGATGCCCTTCACACAAGTTATAAGGAGTTAACCGGTGGTGCCCCCGATGTCTTCTAGACCGAAGCATAAAGCCGCGGCCGCCCGAGCGTTATTGCCACACCGATAGGTGAGGCTCAGGGTTTCAGAGGGGTCGTTTAACTCCTTAACCCCAACTATACACGAAAAAGAAACCCCCTGCGTTCCCCTTAGAGGAGGGGGAACACAGGGGGTCTCTGCCCTTAAACCAGAGAGGTACTCACGTACCCCGCAAGTTTTAGAAAGCCTTGTTTACCAGCGTAGCAAGACCGGACTTCTTGTTTGCAGCGGTCTTCTTGTGCAGAACACCCTTGGAAACAGCCTTGTCCAGCTTACGGTTCACAAAACGCAGAGCCTCAACAGCTGCTTCCTTGTTCTGTGCCTCAACAGCAGCCTTGACCTTGCGGGTCGCGGTCTTCAGCTCGGACTTTACAATGTTGTTGCGCAGGCGAGCCTTCTCGTTGGTGAGGATACGCTTCTTCTGAGACTTAATGTTAGCCACAATTAAACTTTCTGTTTTGTCTTATTGGTCGGTGAGGGCGACGCTGGCCGATCATCGACTGAGCGGCGTGGGGATGCCTATGGCAACCGGCCAGCAGTGCCCGATGACCATCGGACACTCAACCACACATAATACCAGATGAACAGCCTCCACGACAGACCCTCGCGGAGAGAAAAATACTGTGAAAACCGCTACACGTAGCCCCCACATCTAACGCCGGTCACCCTCAGATTCCCGGCATCAAGCACAGGGGTTAGCCGTTATGGCGAGTCCAGGCACGCTCAATCAGGCGGAACGTATCCTCCGGCATAATCGCGCCCTCACGGCGCATCGCATCCGGACGAACACGAATCACACGGTTCAACTTCACCTCAGAAGCGCGGCCCTGCGGATCCCACGGGCCCGAACCAATATCAAGGTAATTCGGATCAGCGTGCTCACGGTTATTATGATCCTTGCTGGTCATCATCAGCGCCAGCAGGTACTCACCGTCACGACCCACCAGAAGCACCGGGCGGTCCTTACCCTGCGAGTGGTCCTCCTCGAAGGGAACCCACGTCCACACGATTTCACCCGGGTCAGCGTCGCCATCCAGGGAGGGCGAATACTCAAAGTTGATCATGTCGCGGTAATCGCCCGGGTAATCCGAACCGTTCGACGCGCCGGTAGCCGGTGCGGAAGGCTTCGGGGCGCTCGGCTTAGGCGCCGAAGAGCCGGAGGTACGAGCCTCACCCTGACGAGATTCGCGCTGACGAGATTCATCCCCGCGGGACTCACTCTTCTGGGAGGACTCGGAGCCGCCCTTAGACGCAGTAGCGTCGTTGAGGGCATCCTCTGCCGCCTTCTGCAGGAAGGGCAGCAGGGCAAAGAAAATTTTCTTCAGAATTTCGAGCATGGGCTCTATTATGCACTACAGGCGCGGAGGTAGAGCAATCGCCAAAACAGCCTGCTCCACCGCATACACAGCATCCTGCGACTCACCCTTCAGCTGGGCGTCCGCATCAGCCAGAAGCTGAACAATATGCGCCAGCTGGGCGCCGGTAAAACGGCGGCCGTCACGCTGAGCCTGCTCAACCTGCCACGGTGACATACCCACCTCACGCGCCAGCTCATTAGCGCTCATACGCACGTGATGCACGCGCGCAATATTGCGGATACGCATAGCGAGCGCGCCAAGCATCGGAATCGGCTCCGTGCCGGTGGCAAGGGAGTGACGGAGCAGACGCAGAGCCTCCGGGGCGTTACCGGAAATCGCCGCGTCACTGACACGGAACGCGGTGACCTCGGTGCGGCCGCCGTAGTAGCGGTTCACCACCTCCTCGGTGATTTCGCCGGGTACGTCAGAGAGCAGCTGCTGGCAGGCGGCGGCAAGCTCCGCAGTGTCGGAGGAGGCGGCAGTCAGCAACGCCAGGGCGCCGCCGGTAATCGGGCGCTGGGCGGCGGCGAACTCCCCCGCCAAGAACTCGCTCTTCTCGCGATCGGTCTTGAGCGCCTTGCAGTTAATGAGCACGAACTGGGAGCGCACCAGGTCGATGAGCTTCTTGCCGCGGTTACCGCCCGAGTGGTTCAGAATCAGCATGATGTCCGGCTCGGGGGCGTTCAGGTAGGCGAGCGTATCGGTCAAAAACTCATCACTCATGGAGGCAACGTTCTCAACCTCAATGATCTTCGCCGAACCGAACAGGGAGGGCGAAGCGTGCAGGATCAGCTCCCCCGCCGTGTAGGTGGCGGCGTTAATCTGAACGCGGTCCACCTCCGGGTGGATGCTGCGGAACAACTCACGCAGGCGCGCCGCAGCGCGGGAGGCGAAGTACTCCTCCGGGCCGTAGAGCATGACGGCGGGTGCCGGGGTGACGGTACGCCACGCGGTGTCGAGGGCGGGGCCGCCTCGGCGGGCGTAGCCTCGGGAACCACCACGCTGGGTTGAACGCTTGCGCTCGGACACGCTTATCACTCGCCTTTATCTGCAGGGTACGGGCTGAACTCGGCCCCGCTGCGCACGGGGGTGCTGCGCGGGTAGAGTCTCGAGTATCCATCATAGCGTTTTCTTCTCAGATGCCTCTAGCGGTGGTTAGGGGTAGTCGGTCAGGGTCAGTCGGTCAGGGACGGGCGGGCTGATGGGAGCGCGCGGTGCGCGGTACCACCCGCAAATACTGCCGGTGCGTGACCGCACGGTAGCGGCGCGCATCCACCCACCAGAGGGCAATGCTCAACGCCAGCACGCAGAGGGCGCTACACACCACCGCCGGCACGCTCGAACCGGGCTCCCACGGGTTACCCGGCGCGTGCGCGGCAGTGTGTGCCGCCCACTCGATGCCCTGCGCGGCAAGGCCACCGGCACGCAGGCACAGATCCGCCGCAGTGGGCAGACCCAGGAGCATGAATCCGAGTGCCGCCAGCCCGGCGAGCATACTCAGCGGCGCTAAAGTAGCGGCAATCAGGTTCGCCGGAACCGAGTAGAGCGGCACCTTACCGCTCATCGCCAAAATCAGCGGAGTGCACCACAGGGACGCCACAATCGGCGCGGCGAGCATTTCCGCGCAGAACACCGGCATGACGCGCATGAGCAGGCGAATCAGCGGCGGGCCCAGCAGAATCAGCGCGGAGGTTGCCGTCACCGACAGGGCGAACCCCATATCCACGGCGAGGTGCGGGGCGGCAAGCAGACACGTCAGTACCGTTGTTTGCAGCGCCGCCAAGGACTGGCGGCCCGAACCGCGCAGCATCGCGTAAGCGCCGAGCAGACCCATGGCGAGGGAACGAATCACGGAACCCTCAGAGTCCAGCAGCATGGCGTAGGCGAGCACCGCCGCGACCCCGCACAGCACCATGACGCGGTGCGGAATGGCGAGGGTGCTCAGCCGATGCACGAGCGGCGGCAGGGCGTGGGCATTTGGCGGGGTAGGTTGTTGCGGGTAGGCCGATTGTTGAGCGGGGGCGGCGTGGCGGGGGTACGCGGGGCGGCGAGAACGAGCCGCGCCTCTCCCCCGCAACCGCTGTATCCAGGAACGGAACAGCAGGTATGCGCTGGCGAGGCGGTACGGGCGAACCGTCAACACTAGCCGGTACGCACCCAAAAACACAATGGCAATATTCGCCCCGGACACCGCCGTAATATGGCTGAGCCCGCTGAGCTTATACTCCTCCCGCGCGGTCGAACTCATCAGCGAATCATCCCCGTAGGCGGTACCCAAAACCAGTGCCGCCGACTCCGTGCCGAGGGCGTCCAGGGCGCGGGTGCGCAGCTGCTCCTTGAGCGTGGACAGGTACGGCTCCGCCGCCGTCCGGGTGACAGCGTTCGACCCGGTACCGTAGGCGGGCGCAGGAAAAATAGTTGCGCCGCTCAGCTTCGCCGTGGAACCGTTGAACTCCACCGTGCCGAGAGCGGTCACCTTCATGCCCGGATAAATCGCCTGCGAGCGCGCGGTACCGCTCCCCTGTTGCTGAGCTGCCGAGCTCGCCGCCGAACGTGCCTCCAGGCGCTGCGCGGCGCTCTTTGCCGAACCGTCACGCCGATACACGCGTACCCGCTCATTCACCAGCGCACGCACGCTCCGCCCCTGAATTTCCTCCAGCTTAATGACCACCAGAGTAGTGCGCGGATCCACGCGGCGAACCTGCTCCACCGTGCCATTCAGACGAAGCGAGGCACCCTGCGCCTGCTGCAGGGTGGCGCGGGATGCATCCACCCCCGTAGCGCACAAAAGCACCGCCTGAACCGTGACAATACACGCCAGAAAAACCAGCTGACCGGTCGTGCGAAAGAGCAGGCTGTAGGGCATCACCGCACGCGGCGGAAAGAACAGCAGAATCACCAGGCACCCCAGCAGGGCAATGAGCACACACGCCAGCGGATGCACCACCCGCCACGTACCCACGGTCAGCGCCGCCGCGGTAAAAGCCCACAGCACCAGCACCGTAAAACTCAGGCGAAAGTCCAGGTGAATGAGGCTTCCCTGGGCGCGCAGCTCCTGCTCATCACGGCGGGTACGCCACCGTTCAGCGCCGATGCTCCAGCGGTAGCGGACGCGGTCATACGCCGTAGCCGCGGACCGGATGAGGCGCCGGGTGAGGCGCAAGGAACCGGGAAAGAGTTCCTGCTCCCCTGCCTGCGGGCGGTTCGGCCTGCGGTTTTGCCGGGGCATTAGACCGTCACCAGCGGACGCAGATTCTCCAGCATCGACGGACCAATGCCAGGCACCGCATCCAGCTCATCCACGCTACGGAAACCGCCGTGCGCCTCACGCCAGGCAATAATGCGCTGAGCCATCGCCGGACCAATACGCGGCAGGGTCTGTAGCTCCTCAGCGGTGGCGGTGTTAATGTTCACCGGGGTTGAACCCTTCTGCGCGCTGCCCGCAGGAGTTAGCGTGCGCGCAGGCTGAGGCTGAGTGCCACCCTGAGAAGCGCCGTTCTGCGCTGCACCATTCGCCGCGTTACCCTGACCCGCATTTGCCGTTCCACCATTGGGCTGAATCTGCGCCGGAGCAGCCGTCTCACCACGATGGGGCACATAAATCTGCACCCCGTCACTGAGCGCACCGGCAAGGTTTACGCGGTCCAGGTCAGCATCCGCGGCGGCACCGGAGGCGGCGGCAATCGCATCCACGGCACGACCCTGCGCGGGTAGCGTGTACACGCCGGGATTGTTCACGGCACCCGCCACGTGCACCCGCACGGTAGCCTCACCGGAGGCGCCACCCTGCGCAGATTCACTCGGGTTAGCGCCCGGCTGGGCAGTAGATTGAGTAGCGGACTGGGTGCCGGGTTGAGTTCCGGGGCTCTGCTGGGCACCCACCGCCTGCACCGACTCGGCAGAAGCGCCCGGGGAGGCGACCTGCTCGGCACGCGGCGCCGCCGAAAACTGGGTCACACCCCACACCACGGCAACCAACGCCAACACCGCCACCAGAAGCAGCACGCGCGGCGACAAGCCCCAACGGGCACTGCGGGTGGTGCCGGGCTGATCGGTCTGCTCCCACTCCGCCCAGTCGTCCACCTCGTTCCAATCGGGCTGCTGATCCCAGTCAGCCCAACCATTCGACTCCGGCTGGGATGCCGTGGGCTTGCTGGTAGGTACAGGGTCGCCGGTAGGTACGGGCTGGCTCGCCCTGGGCTGTGCGGTGCCGGGCTGAGAAGAATTAGGCAGCGAAAATTCAGGCTGCGGTGCCTCAGCTTCTTCGGCAGCTACCTCCGCGGGCGTTACCTCAGCGGCAATAGCCAGAGGTACGGTGTCCTCGGCATCCGGCGCACCGTTCTTGCGGGCGCGGGGGCTGCGGTAGAGGCTGTTCATCAGGGAACGGGCGCTACGCTGCGCGCCGCCCGGCTGGGCTGTGCCACCCTGCTGGGGTGCGTTGTCTTGCACAGGGCTCTGTACAGCATTCTGGTCGGGGTTGGGGGTCATGCTCGTCATACCCCTACCCTAGGCTCACGCGCGTGAACGCACGAGCGCACGCAAAGAACCTGTGGATAACTCCCCTCGATCGGCGCGAAAGGAGCCATCCACAGGTTCATTTTTGAAAAATATGCGGTTTTTGTTCAAAAACAGCGGGTTGCGGCTTGTCACAAAGCCGTCACAAACACCTCAGCCACACGAGCTTCCCACACCGTTTGAGAGCAGAATCTAGCCTTCGCTTAGTCCTCGCGCGGCAACTCAGTACCGGGAACACCCAGCTCCGAAGCACGCTTATCAGCCATCACCAGCAGGCGACGAATACGGCCCGCAATCGCGTCCTTCGTCATCGGCGGATCAGCCAGACGACCCAGCTCATCCAACGACGCATGCTTATGCAGCACACGCAGCTCACCGGCATAACGCAGATGATCCGGCGCCTCATGCCCCAGAATCTGCAGGGCACGCTCCACGCGGGCGCTCGCCGCAACAGCCGCCTGAGCGCTACGGCGCAGGTTCGCATCATCAAAATTCGCCAGACGGTTCGCGGTCGCACGAACCTCCTTGCGGGTGCGCGCCTCACGCCACGTGGTCAGGGTGCTAGTCGCGCCCATACGCTCCAGCAGCTGCGAAATGGTCTCGCCGTCACGCACCACCACACGGTCGGTGCCGCGCACCTCGCGTGCCTTCGCAATAATCTCCAGGCGACGAGCCGCACCCACCAGCGCGAGTGCCGCCTCCGGACCGGGGCAGGTAATCTCCAGGGAGGAGGAACGACCCGGCTCAGTCAGCGAACCGTGCGCCAAGAACGCACCGCGCATAACCGCCTCGGCGTCCTGCAGGGAGCCGTTCACCACAGCCGGCGGCAGGCCACGCACCGGGCGGCCACGCAAATCCAGCAGGCCGGTCTGGCGAGCCAGTGCCTCACCGCCGTGATCCACACGCACAATGTAGCGGCCGCCTCGACGCAGGCCACCACCGCTGACGCTGGTCAGCTCAGAGTCGTGACCGTAAATCTCCGCGATGGTGCGGCGCATGCGGTGGGCGGTTGCCTCGTGGTCGACCTCAGACTCCACCACGATTCGCCCCGAGACGATGTGCAGGCCTCCGGTAAAACGCAGAATCGTAGAGATTTCTGCCTTACGAGCAGAGACTTTCGTTGCCTCGTAGTTGGCGAGTTCGTCCTTGACGAGCGTGGTTAATGCCATGAAAGGTCCTTCTGGGCGTAGTGTTAAAGTCTAAAAATCAGGAAAAGAGCGCACAAAACAGCCAGCTCAAGCATCACGCCTGAGCCGCAAATCCAAGCCAGTCAATCTAAGAGCTCAGCTCAAACGCTTCGTTATACGCAGCCGCAAGCTTCAGCGGGTCGTGCACATTCGGCTGGGAGCTCGAACGCAGATGCGCCCACACAACCTTCGCACCCATCGCAGAAGCCTCCCGCTCCAGCTCGGAACGGTGATCAGCCTGCATGTCAGCGTCAGCAATCACCGCGTCAAGGTGAAGCTTCGGGGCGTACTGGCGCAACAAATCCAGGTGCGTTGCCGGGGTGAAACCGACCGTCTCCTTATCATCGGAGAGGTTCATGACCACGCAGCGGCGCGCCTCCGTGCGGATAATCGCCTCACGCTGAGCGTCCAACAGCAGATGCGGCAGAACCGACGTACGCCACGAACCCGGACCCAAAACAATCCAATCGGATTCCTCAATAGCGGAGAGCGCCTCCGGGCAGGGGCGAGCATTCTCAGGGGTCAGACCAATATCGTGAACCCGTTCCTCCTTCGAGAGGTTCACCTGGCCGACCACCTTCACACGCTCAATACCGCCACCGTTATGCTCACGCAGCACGGTGCCGTAAATGACCATCGGATCCAGCGCCATCGGTAGCACGCGGCCGCGCGCGTTCAGCAGGGCACCCGCCCAGTCCAGACCGGCAACCGGGTCATCCAGCAGCTGCCAGAGAGTAGCAATCAGCAGGTTACCGAGAGCGTGGTAATCCAGCGGGAACTCACCCTCATAACCTTCGGGCGCGCTAAAACGATGCTGCATCACATCACGCCACGTGCGACCCCAATCGGTGTCATCACACAGCGCAGAAAGCGCCATACGCAAGTCCCCGGGAGGGAGAATACCCATCTCCTCACGCAAACGACCCGACGAACCGCCATCGTCAGCAACCGTCACAACAGCCGTCAAATCAGGCGTGACGTGGCGAAGCGCAGACAGGGAACCGTACAGCCCGTGGCCGCCGCCCATCGCCGTGACCTTCGGCGAACGGTGCGTGGTCTTCAACAGGCGCAGAGCCTGAGTCGGCAGAGCCGGCAGGCGCGGAATACCCTGAGTGTCATAACTGGTCGAATGGGTGGACATAGTAATACCTCACATACCCGGAAGGAATGGTATGCCGGTCCCACGGGTGCGGGGCCGGACGGCGGCTAATGAATCACGACGCGGTGGTTGGGACGCGCCGGGAAAAACTTACTCGCGGCCCTTGTCACGGTGCTGAACATTCACGTTCAGCTCACCGAAAGCAGAGAGACGACGAGCCAGTTCCTCCGTCACAGCCACGGAACGATGCTTACCACCGGTGCAGCCAATAGCGATGGTGGCGTAGTACTTGCCCTCGCGGCGGTAGCCCTCAAGCACGGGGCGAAGAGCCGCAAGGTAGTTGCTGATGAACTCCTCGGTGCCCGCGTGCTCCAGCACGTAGTCGCGCACCGGGGCGTCCTGACCGGTCAGGGGGCGCAGCTCCGGAACCCAGTGCGGGTTCGGGATGAAACGCATATCAGCCATATAGTTAGCGTCCGAAGGCGCACCGTACTTGAAGCCGAAGCTCATCACGGTCAGGTTCAGCTTCTTATCCGCACCCTCAGCGAACATTTCACGCACGGTACGAGCCAGCTCGTGAACGTTCATGCCGGTGGTGTCAATGGTGCGGTCAGAAGCGAGGCGCAGACCTTCAAAGAGAGTGCGTTCAGCGCGGATGCCATCGAGGACGCGGCCCTCACCCTGCAGCGGGTGCGGGCGGCGCTGAGCCTCGTAGCGGGCAATAATGGTCTCATCCTTGGCGTCAAGGAAGAGCATGGAGAAGTCAATATCGGACTTGCGCAGAGTCTCAATCGCAGCGGGAAGATCGGAGAACAGGGCGCGGGCGCGAACGTCAATACCGAGCGCCACCTTCGGAACTCGCGCACCGTCGCGGGTCACCAGCTCAGCCAGGGAACCGAGCATCTGCGGCGGGATGTTATCGATAACGTACCAGCCCTCATCCTCCAGTACATTTGCGACAGTACTGCGGCCTGCACCGGAAATACCGGTGATCACCAGAATCTGAGGGCGCTCCTCACTCTGGGCGGACTCTACCGTGGCGGGCTTGCTCTGATTCTCGGGCATGGTGCTTCTTCCCCTTCAACGCGAAATACTCTCTATGCCATGATACAAGACCTTTATCTGACGGTTCAGGGGTACGGTCAGAAATTTCACCAGTATGACAGAAATATGAGGCACTCCCCCGAGTGAACCCCAGAAGAAAGAAACCCGCATCACAAGTGCTTGCGCATAATGCTCTCCAAGGGGGCTACAGAAGAAGGCGGGCGGCAGAGCTACGGAGGAGCAGGCAGGCAGCAGAGCCGGGGGTATAGCAGATTTGGAGGGTACAGCAAAGCCCGCACGGTACCTCCCACAGGAGGCACCGCACGGGCTCCACGCCACGAACGTTTCGAACTATGAACGCTCCGCAACTATACGCGGATGCGCCAGGTTGTCTTAGACAGAAAGCTCAGGCCAAAAGCTTAGGCAGAAAGCTCAGGCAGGAACGCCGCCACATGCTCCAACAGACGCACGGACAGTTCCTTCTTCGAACCGGAGAACACCGGCGCCTCATCATTCAGAGTCGACAGCAGCGTAATCGTGTTATCGTCCGTGCCGAAACCACGATTCACACCCACCGTATTGACCGCCAGGAAGTCCGTGCCCTTACGCTGCAGCTTCTCACGACCCAGCTCCAACGGAGTCTTCTCCGCCGAACCGGTCTCCGCCGCAAAACCAACAATGAGCTTCGGACCGAGGGTGCTCTCCCCTGCCTCACGAGCCTGCTGGCGGCGCACCACGACCTCACGCAGAATATCCGGGTTGCGCACCAGCTGAATCACCGGCGCATCCTCAGAATCGGCGCTCTTCTTAATCTTGAACTCGGCAAACTCGGCGGGCCTAAAATCAGCCACCGCCGCAGACATGATCAGCACATCTGCCGCCGCGCTCGCCTCAAGGGTCGCCTCGCGCAGCTCCAGGGCGCTCACCACGCGGGTCACCTGCACACCCTCCGGCGCAGGAACCTCAAGGTTCGCACCAATCAGGTGAACGGTCGCGCCCAGGTCGCGTGCCGCCTCCGCGAGCGCCACACCCTGCTTGCCGGTCGAACGGTTGCCGAGGAAGCGTACCGGGTCCAGCGCCTCACGGGTACCGCCGGCGGTAATGACCACGAGGCGACCAGCCAGAGGGCCACGCAGCGATTCGGATGCGCCAGTTGCCTGGCTGGGTTCAATCTGACCAGGCTCAGTCTTGCCCGAATCACCCTGGCCCAGCAGCGCCGAAGTCAGCGTCGCCGCACGCGCCGCCGCCATACGCTCCTGCTCCGTACCCGTGTACAGGGGCTCAGTCGGCGCGTAACCGGGCGTGTACACCGGGTGCACCTGACCCTTCGGGAAGCGGGCAATCACATCCAGAGCCACCGTGAAAATATCCTCCGGCTCAGGCATGCGACCCGGACCAGAATCCGGGCCCGTCAAACGCCCAATCGCAGGCTCAATCACGTGATAACCCCACGAACGCAGCGTCTGCACATTCGCCTGAGTCGCCGGATGCTCCCACATCTGGGTGTGCATCGCCGGCGCCAAAATCACCGGGGCGTGCGTCGTCAACACCGTAGAGGACAGCAGATCATCCGCACGACCAGCCGCCAAACGAGCCAGCAAATCAGCGGTCGCCGGGGCAATCACCACAGCGTCAGCCTGTTCAGCCTGACGCACATGGTTCACCTCCGGCACGCGGTCAAATACGTCCGTTGAGACGGGGTTGCCGCTCAGCGCCTCCAGAGTGGGAACACCCACGAACTTCGTCGCGTTCGGGGTGGGCATGGCAATCACCTCGTCGCCATTCTTCGCAAAAAGACGAAGGAGCATCGCCGCCTTGTACGCAGCAATGCCCCCTCCAATACCAACGATAATGCGCATGGTACGTCAAAGAATCCTTGTAGAAGCAGATTACTCAGCGGACTCGTCGAGGATAACCTCTTCGATAGCAATAACCTCTTCGCTACCTGCGGGGATGTACTCCTCCTCGATAGCGCCAGAGAACTCAGCCGCGCTGAAATCAATCACAGCGGACAGATCCTCGGGAATCGGGTAGCCGTCCTCGTCGAACTTAGCGTCCGGGCGGTGCTCCGCCACAACACGGTCAGCAATGATTTCACGCATTGCCACCGACAGGGACTTCTCGTTCGACTCAGCGTCAACCAGCGGGCCAACGTGCGCAGCAGTATTGTCCTGCAGGTTAGCGTAGTACGCGTTAATCTGGCGTGCACGGCGGGCACCGAAAATCACCAGGCCGTACTTGGACTCCGCCTTCTCAATCAGCGCGTCAGCGCTGGGGCTCACGATGCCCTCGGGAGCGACACCGTCAACGAAGTTGTAGTCCTCGTGTTCCTTGATTTCGTTTGCCACTAAAAACTCCAAATAGCTTGATGGAATGTACGTACCGAACACCCCCGCACACCGTTCGCGCTATGGCGCAAACCGGGCGCACTGAGGGCACGGTCAAAACTAAAGAACTATTCTACCCTCTCAACGGCTAAAACGCACGTACCAGCCTGGACAAAAGGTGTCAGCCCATAGAAAAAGGTGGGGGCCCGAAGAAAACTCTTCGAAACCCCCACCCTTCACAACGCCTCGCGGCAGAACTACAGGTCGGAAGAAACTCTAGCCCCACCGCAAACGCAAAGCATGCAGATTAGGCGGCGCCAATCAGCTCAGCAATCTCCTTCGCCGCACGCTCAACAGAGTCGTTGACGACCGTGACGTCAAATTCCTTCTCAGCAGCCAGCTCAACCTTCGCGGTTTCAAGGCGACGAGCTTGCTCCTGCTCACTCTCGGTACCTCGACCCACCAGACGCGACACCAGCTCATCCCAGCTCGGAGGAGCCAAGAAAATCAGGCGAGCATCAGGCATGGTCTCGCGAATCTGGCGAGCACCCTGCAGGTCAATCTCAAGGATCACCGGGCGGCCAGCATCCAGAGCCTCCTGGACCTTAGCGCGCGGAGTACCGTACTTGTTCTTACCGTGCACCACAGCGTACTCAAGCATCTGACCGTCAGCAATCATCTGGTCAAACTCTTCCATCGAAACGAAATAGTAGTGAGTACCGTCAACCTCACCGGGGCGAGGATCACGAGTGGTAGCGGAAACAGAGAACCACACGTTCGGGTAGTTCTCACGAATGTACTGGCACACCGTACCCTTGCCAACAGCAGTGGGGCCAGCCAGTACGGTGAGAGTCGGCTGAGACATAGCTTCCTTACTGCACCTTCATCGGCTGAAGGCACGAGGTATTAGGGCTGAGAAGATTCAGGAGGCAGAGTATTAGTCCTGCGACGTGCACGGTTCAAATACCGCGAATTACGGTTGAAGTACTCCACCATCTTGCGACGCTGGTGTACACCAAGGCCGCCAAGGCGGCGAGTCGGTGCAATATGAAGTTCTTCAATGATGCGTTCAGCTCGAACGGCACCAATGCCCGGAAGTGCGCGCAACATCTGCCCCACCGGCATTTTAGCCAGTGCAGGGTCGGAATCGACCATGTCGAGCACCTGACGCACGGAAAGTTCACGGTCACTCAGTGCACGCTTAATTTCCTGGCGGTGTGCTCGGGCAAGTACTGCCTTCTCGCGGGCGGAGGCGCGCGCATCCTCAGTTAGCGGAGTCAGCGGCATGGTTGGGTCCCCCATTTCTGCGAGTTATAGAATTTTACTTATCAACTAATGTAACACGGATGACACGAGAATCCTCGTTCCACCCGCGGCACTCACCCTCGCACCAACAATGCGTCTACGCACGTCAGCACGTAAATATCAGGGAGTACCCCTATAGCATAGCGGAGTATTCGCCCTATCAAAAGTGGAGCCACGCACGCACCTCATAGAGCGGGCGCACTCCCCCGCTACAGAGGTGAGCAAACTCGCATCGGCGCGAGTGCACGGCGGCAAAATTATGCATGCGGGTGTACCGAAAAAATGCGATAAAACAGGCACGCACGAGGGGTACGCAAAAGGGGCGCGCACCCCGAGCAGACCCTCAACAGAATCCACCCGGAGCACACGCCCCTCACGCAACACGCGAACTATGCGCCGCGAGCCGCCAACAGGTCATCACGAGCCGCCTGCGCAGCCTGCGCCAGGCCCTCAACCGAGGGACCAGCGGCCAGCACGCCACGGCTAGAATTCACCAGCACCTGCGACTCAACGCCAGCAAACACGCGGTATAGATCAGCCGCCGAAGCGCCCTGCGCACCGTAACCCGGCGACAGAATCGGGCCGTTGAAGGAACCCAGGTCAATACCCAGGTCAACCAGCGCCTGGCCGACGGTCGCACCGACCACCAGGCCGCACGGGCCCATCTGCTCCCACTGGCGGGAGGCGTTCTCGGCTACCGCCGCGGCAATAATGCGCTTGGCCACCGCGCCCTCGGACTCCGATGCGCCCACGTGCTGAACGCTCTTACCCTCAGGGTTCGAGGTCAGCGCCAGCACGAACGTGCCGCGGTCATTCTCATCCGCCAAATCCAGCGCCGGACGCAGCGACTCAAAACCCAGATACGGGCTCAAAGTCACCGAATCGGTACCCAGCGGCGAAGACGAGCCGAGCCACGCATCCGCGTACGCCTTCATGGTCGAACCGATATCGCCGCGCTTAGCGTCAGCAACAATCAGCACACCATCAGCGGCAGCGCGGGCGAACAGCGCCTCCAGCACAGCAAGACCAGCCGAACCGTGACGCTCAAACAGCGCCACCTGAGGCTTCAATGCCGCCGCAAACGGGGCGCAACCCTCATAGACCGCCTCAGTAAAAGCAGCCAGGCCGGCAGCGGAATCCTCAAGACCCCACTGCTCCAGCAGGTTCGGATGCGGGTCAATACCCACACACAGCGGGCCGCGCTCCGCCATCGCCTTCGCCAGGCGATCACCAAAAGCGGCGGACATTACGCCTCGCCACCCTCAGAACGAGCATCCACAGCGGCAGCCAGCTGAACGCCGTGCTCCTGCAGGCTCATGATGTCCCAGCTGTGCTCACGCAGAGCATTAATCGCCTGAACAGCCGCAGCGAACTCAGAAATAGTGGTCATGACCGGGCAGCCCACCGAAACCGCAGCGGCACGAATCTCGTAACCATCGCTACGAGCAGCGCCACCGGCAGGGGTGTTCAGAATCAGGTCAATGTCACCGTTGCGGACCATGTCCACAATCGAGTGGTCGCCATTCGCCTCAGCGAACTTCGAAGCCACAATCACCGAGTTCAGGCCGTTACGGCGCAGAATCTCAGCGGTACCACCGGTCGAAACAATCTCGAAGCCCAGCGACTCCAGCATCTTCGCGTAAATAATGACGTTACGCTTATCGTGGTTAGCCACCGAAATGAACACCTTACCGGAGGTCGGCAGCGGCGAACCAGCACCAGCCTGAGCCTTCGCGAACGCGGTGTCATAGTGCTTATCCAGACCCATGACCTCACCGGTCGAACGCATCTCCGGGCTCAGCAGCGAATCGACCACCACACCCTCGGGAGTGCGGAAACGAGCGAACGGCAGAACCGCAGCCTTCACAGCAATCGCGGTCTCCTCAGGCAGGGACGCGCCATCCATGTTCGACGGCAGGTAGCCCTCAGCCTTCAGCTCCGCAATGCTCTTGCCCAGACCAATCAGCACAGCAGCCTTAGCCATCTGCACGCCGGTAGCCTTCGACACGAACGGAACAGTACGAGAGGCACGCGGGTTCGCCTCAATCACGTACAGGTTCTCAGACACGTACGCGAACTGAATGTTAATCAGGCCGCGCACACCGGTACCGCGAGCAATCTTCTCGGTAGCGTCCTTCACCTTCGCGATGATGTCCGGGCCGAGAGTAATCGGAGGCAGAGTACAAGAGGAGTCACCCGAGTGAATACCGGCTTCCTCAATGTGCTCCATGACGCCGCCCAAGTACAGCTCCTCGCCGTCGAACAGGGCGTCAACGTCAATCTCGATAGCGTCCTCAAGGAACTTATCAATCAGAGCAGGCTGCGAAGGCGAAACCTCGGTAGCGTTCTCCAGGTAGCGTGCCAGGTTCGCCTCATCGTAGACGATCTCCATGCCACGGCCACCCAGCACGTACGAAGGACGAACCAGAACCGGGTAACCAATCTCATCGGCGATGCGCTTAGCACCCTCGAAAGTGAACGCGGTACCGTTCTTGGGCGAAATCAGGCCGCCCTCCTCCAGCACGCGAGAGAACTCGCCGCGGTCCTCAGCCAGGTCAATAGCCTCGGGGGTGGTGCCCAGAATCGGCACGCCCGCATCCTTCAGGGCACGAGCCAGCTTCAGCGGAGTCTGACCGCCCAGCTGAACGAACACGCCCATCAGACCGCCGGTACGACGCTCCGACTCAACAATCTCAAGCACATCCTCAAGGGTGAGCGGCTCGAAGTACAGGCGAGTCGAAATATCGTAGTCAGTCGAAACAGTCTCAGGGTTGCAGTTGACCATGACAGTCTCGTAACCGAGCGAACGCAGCACCAGCGAAGCGTGCACGCAGGAGTAGTCGAACTCGATACCCTGACCGATACGGTTCGGGCCCGAACCCAGAATCATAATCGAGGGCTTCTCGTGGTGCGCAACCTCATCCTCCAGGTCGTAGGAGGAGTAGTGGTACGGAGTGAACGCCTCAAACTCGGCGGCACAGGTGTCAACAGTCTTGAAGACCGGGCGGATACCCAGAGCGTGGCGAACACCGCGCACAACATCCTCAGAAGAGCCGATAATCTCAGCAATCTGAGCGTCCGAGAAACCGTGACGCTTAGCCAGCTTCAGGGTCTCCGGATCCAGGTGGTCACGCTTAGCGTGAACCACGCCGGCAACCTCATTCAGCAGCACCAGCTGATCCAGGAACCACGGGTCAATCTTGGTAGCCTCGTGCAGCTGCTCCACGGTAGCACCGGCCAGCAGAGCCTGCTGAACCTGGTAAATACGCTGAGTGGTCGCAACCTTAGTCTTCTCAATCAGCTCAGCCAGCTCAGCCTCAGACAGGGACAGCGGCTTGAACGAGAAGGACGCGCCCTTCTGCTCCAGCGAACGCATAGCCTTCTGCAGAGCCTCAGTGAAGTTACGGCCCAGAGCCATAGCCTCGCCAACACTCTTCATGGTGGTGGTCAGGGTCGGGTCAGCAGCCGGGAACTTCTCAAACGCGAAGCGCGGAACCTTCACGACCACGTAGTCGAGGGTCGGCTCGAAGGATGCCGGGGTCTTCTGGGTGATATCGTTCGGAATCTCATCCAGGGTGTAACCCAGGGACAGCTTGGTCGCAATCTTCGCAATCGGGAAGCCGGTAGCCTTCGACGCGAGCGCCGAAGAACGAGACACGCGCGGGTTCATCTCAATGACGATGATGCGGCCGGTCTTCGGGTCAATCGCGAACTGGATGTTACAACCACCGGTGTCCACGCCAACCTCACGAATCACGTTGATCGCGATGTCGCGCAGCTTCTGGAACTCACGGTCGGTCAGGGTCAGTGCGGGGGCCACGGT
Organism: Rothia mucilaginosa; assembly: GCF_019334805.1. Classification (NCBI taxonomy): domain Bacteria; kingdom Bacillati; phylum Actinomycetota; class Actinomycetes; order Micrococcales; family Micrococcaceae; genus Rothia; species Rothia mucilaginosa. The sequence goes on along the minus strand of NZ_CP079822.1, from coordinate 11,945 downwards.
GATGGAGTCACCGGTGTGCACGCCCACGGGGTCGAAGTTTTCGATGGAGCAGACGACCACGACGTTGTCGTTGGTGTCACGCATCATCTCCAGCTCGTATTCCTTCCAGCCGAGGATGGACTCCTCCAGCAGGACCTCGCTGGTCGGCGAGTACTGAATACCGGCACCGGCAATACGGTAGAGGTCTTCCTCGTTGTACGCCATACCCGAGCCGAGACCACCCATAGTGAAGGAGGGGCGGACCACCATCGGGTAGCCCAGCTCCTTAGCGGCTTCCAGCGCCTCCGGCATGGAGTGAACGATCACCGAGCGGGCAGACTCGCCGCCGGCGCGCTCCACCACGCCCTTGAATGCTTCACGGTCCTCACCGAGGTTAATCGCCTCAATGTTCGCGCCGATCAGCTCAACATTGTACTTGGCGAGCACGCCGCGCTCATCCAGGGAGATAGCCGCGTTCAGCGCGGTCTGACCACCCAGGGTCGGCAGGATTGCGTCCGGCTTTTCCTTCTCGATGATCTTCTCAATCACCTCGGGGGTGATGGGTTCAATGTAGGTGGCGTCCGCGAACTCGGGGTCGGTCATGATGGTTGCCGGGTTCGAGTTCACGAGGATGACGCGCACGCCCTCCTCCTTCAGCACGCGCAGCGCCTGAGTGCCGGAGTAGTCGAATTCCGCTGCCTGACCGATGACGATAGGGCCGGAACCGATGACGAGGACGCTATTAAGGTCAGTACGACGAGGCATTTATGCTTCCTTTGCAGTCTTGGTTGCGACCATCAGGTCGATGAAACGGTCAAAGAGGTAGGCGGAATCGTGCGGGCCCGCAGCAGCCTCGGGGTGGTACTGCACGGAGAACGCGGGGATGTCCTTACAGGTCAGGCCCTCAACCACGTTGTCGTTCAGACCCACGTGGGAGACCATGACCTGACCGAACTCGGCGTTCGGTGCGGTCACGTAGTCGCCAATCGGCGCGTCCACAGCGAAGCCGTGGTTCTGCGCGGTGATTTCAACCTTGCCGGTGGTCTTGTCCATGACCGGCTGGTTGATGCCGCGGTGGCCGAAAGGCAGCTTGTAGGTGCCGAAGCCCAGGGCGCGGCCGAGCAGCTGGTTACCGAAGCAGATGCCGAAGAACGGGGTGCCCTTACGCAGCACGCCCTGTAGCAGCTCAACCTGCTCGTCAGCGGTTGCCGGGTCACCGGGGCCGTTGGAGAAGAACACGCCGTCAGGGTTGTGGGAGTAGATGTCCTCGAGGGTTGCGCTTGCGGGCAGCACGTGCACGCGCACGCCACGCTCAGCGAAACGCTGCGGGGTCATCGACTTAATGCCCAGGTCCAGGGCAACAATGGTTGCGACCGGGGGTGCGAACCAGTTGAACTGGTGCGGCTCAACGGTGTAGGCGGTGTCAACCGAAACGGAGTCAGCGAGCTTACGGCCAGCCATCGGCTCGGAGGCGCGCACCTCCTCCAGCAGTTCAGCTTCGGGGCGTTCTGCGTGCTCACCGGAGAACACGCCCGCACGCATCGAACCGCTCGAACGCAGGCGGCGGGTCAGGGCGCGAGTGTCAATGCCCTGAATACCGACGATGCCCTGTTCGATGAGCTCTTCGTCGAGGGTGCGCTCAGAACGCCAGTTGGATGCCACGCGTGCTGCGTCGCGAACCACGTAGCCTGCAACCCAAATCTTGCGGGACTCAGCGTCGGTGGTGTTCACGCCGGTGTTGCCAATATGGGGAGCGGTCTGAACCACAATCTGACCCGCGTAGGAGGGGTCGGTCAGGGTTTCCTGGTAGCCGGTCATACCGGTCGAGAAAACCGCCTCGCCCAGGGACGCGCCGGTTGCGCCGTAGCCATAGCCGCGGTAGACGGTGCCGTCCTCCAGGACGAGCATCGCGCGGTCCGTACGCAGGGCGCCGGATCGTGTCATGTCAGTCATGCTCTTCTTCCTTTTCTCTGGTGTTCTCCCCCGCTTCCTGTACGGCCTCTACCGTGCAGGTTCCGGGGTAGTCTATGGTGCCTTCGGCGGGGTGTTCGCCTGCCGTGGGGCAAAATCTATACGTTTCGCGGTTTGTCCGGGGTTTAGGCTTCCGGTTCTGCCGCCCACTTCTCGGGCGCATCCACCGCGTTCGGGGCGATGCGGCGCAGCTCCTGCAGTACCGCCTGCTTGTCCTCGGCGTAGCGGGTGCGGAAGCCGGTCTGCACGCGGTGACCGTCGAGGGTCCAACCAATCACGACCAGGCCGTTCTTCTCCACAACCTTACCCGCCATACCGCGGTCGGTGGTGATGACTGCGAGCTTCTTCGCCGGAATCCACAGGTCCTTCGCGCCGTTACGGGTGAAGATGATGCTGTCCGGGTAAATCAGCAGGGTGGACTTGCTCTTGAAGCCGAGCGAATCGAAACCCACGCGGTCCAGCCAGTTACCGAAAATCGTGGTGCTGACGTACTCGCCCTCGAAAGCGGCGTCAGCGGTCATGCCCTCGTAGCGTTCGGGAACTTCCTTGAGGGAGCCGAACATGTTCGCCTGGCGTGCCAGGCGCGAGCGCCATCCGTGCCACATGCCGTAGATGCACAGGGCGACCAGGGCGATGCAGATGACGGCGGTCAGGAACTTTCCCACGAAGGTTCTCTCTTTCGGTTGGGGTCTCGGTCGATGATCTCGGCCGGGTTGGTGGGTCTGGGTTGGTGAGGTTGGGGGCGGTGCTCCCGGCGCGGTTGAACCTCCCGGCGAGGCGGTGGCAGGCGTGAACCTACCACCGCCCAGGCGCAATCACCACGTACGGTCACAACGCGGTTCGCCTCGCGGGTTAGCGGCGCGGGGTTGCCAGCTCGCCGTTCAGCACGGTCGGGTGGCCAGCGTAGAAGGTTGCACGGATCGAGCCGGGCACCTCCATGCCGCGGTAGGGGTTGTTCTTACCCTTGGTTGCCTGCTCCTCCGGCTTGATGACGCGGGTTGCCTTCGGATCGACCAGCACAATGTTTGCCGGTTCGCCTTCGGCAAGCGGGCGGCCCTGCTCGTGGTCTAGGCGACCAATCTTCGCGGGCTCCTCGGAGAGGATACGTGCCACATCGCGCCAGGTAATCATGCCGGTGTCAACCAGGGTCATCTGGATGATGGACAGTGCCTGCTCCAGGCCGGTCATACCGTTGGCAGCGCATGCCCATTCGCATTCCTTGGTCTCTGCCGGGTGCGGTGCGTGGTCGGTACCAATCACGTCGATGATGCCGTCAGCAACTGCCTGACGCAGCGCCATGACGTCCTCTTCGGTGCGCAGCGGCGGGTTCACCTTGAACACCGGGTCGTAGGTGCGTGCGGTCTCGTCGGTGAGCAGCAGGTGGTGCGGGGTTGCCTCCGCGGTCACCTTCACGCCGCGGGACTTAGCCCAGCGCACAACCTCAATGGAGCCCTTGGTGGACAGGTGGCAGATGTGCAGCTTGGAGTCCAGGTGCTCAGCCAGCAGCACGTCGCGGGCAATGATTGCCTCTTCAGCGACGGCGGGCCAACCGGTCAGACCCAGATCAGCGGACACCTTACCTTCGTTCATCTGGGCGCCTTCGGTCAGGCGCGGCTCCTGCGCGTGCTGCGCAATAACGCCGTCGAAGGTCTTGACGTATTCGAGGGCGCGACGCATCACGGCGGGGTCGTACACGCACATGCCGTCGTCAGAGAACACGCGCACGTTCGCGGTGGAGTTCGCCATGCCGCCAATGTCGGAGAGGCGCTCACCCTTCAGACCCACGGTCACTGCGCCGATGGGCTGCACGCGGCACCATGCGGATTCCTTGCCGAGGCGGTCAACCTGCTCAACGACTGCGGCGGTGTCTGCCACGGGCATGGAGTTTGCCATGGCGAACACTGCGGTGTAGCCGCCCAGGGCTGCTGCGCGGGTGCCGGTCTCGACGGTTTCGGATGCCTCGTAGCCGGGCTGACGCAGGTGGGTGTGGATGTCGACCAGGCCGGGTAGCGCCACCTGGCCTGCCGCCTCGACGACCTGTGCATCTGCGGCGTCAATGTTCTCTGCGATGCGGCTAATCACGCCGTCCTCGATGAGGATGTCGGCGACCTTTTCGCCGTAGAGGCTTGCGCCCTTAATCAGGTACTTGCTCATGGTGTTGGTTCCTCTCGTTAGGAAGGTCGTTTAGGATTCGTCGCCGGCGTAGAGCTTGGCGCTGGAGCCGTCGGTCAGAAGCAGGTAGAGCACCGCCATGCGCAGCGCCACGCCGTTGCTGACCTGGCGCAAGACCCAGGAGTTGGTGGCGTCGGCGGCTTCGGTGCAGATTTCCAGGCCGCGGTTCATGGGGCCCGGGTGCAGGATTGCGACCGGCTGCGGCTGCGCCTGCAGGGTTGCGAAGCGTTCGGCGGTCAGGCCCCACAGCTCGGTGTACTCCTCTGCGGAGGGGAAGTACGCGGCGTTCATGCGTTCCTTCTGGATGCGCAGCAGCATGACGGCGTCCGGGTTGGTGGCGATGGCTTCGTCGAAGTCGTGGAAGATTTCTACGCCTGCTTCTTCAACCCAGGAGGCGGTGTTCAGCGGCAGCAGGGTCGGCGGCGCGACGAAGACGACCTGCGCACCGAGGGTGGTCAGCAGCCAGAGGTTGGAGCGTGCCACGCGCGAGTGCAGGATGTCGCCGACGATGAGCACGCGCATGCCGGACAGGTCGGTGCCGCGGGGGCTGTCGAGGCCGTCGCGTTCTGCCTTGTACTGGCGCAGGGACACGGCGTCGAGCAGTGCCTGGGTGGGGTGCGCGTGGGTGCCGTCACCCGCGTTGAGTACGGGGATGTCGGTCCAGCCTGCCTCGGCGAGGCGCTGCGGTGCGCCGGATGCCGAGTGGCGAATCACGAACGCATCCGCGGCAATCGCCTTGAGGGTCTGCGCGGTGTCCTTGAGCGACTCGCCCTTAGACAGGGAGGAGCCAGAAGCGGAGAAGTTGGTGACGGCGGCGCCCAGGCGCTTCTCTGCGGCTTCGAAGGAGAGGCGGGTTCGGGTGGAGTCCTCGAAGAAGAGGTTGACGACGGTCTTGCCGTTGAGCACGTTGAGGGTGCGGTTTTCGGCTTTGACCTGCGCCATGTAGTCGGCGACGTCAAGGATTTCGATGGCTTCTTCGCGGGTTAGTTCGCGGGTGTCGAGCAGATGCTTCATGAGAGCCCTCCCAGCTGGATAATGTCAACTCGGTCTGTTGCGTTGTCGGTTTCAGTCAGTACGACGCGCACGGTTTCGCTAGCGCTGGTGGGCAGGTTTTTGCCCACATGGTCGGCGCGGATGGGTAGTTGCCGGTGTCCGCGGTCTACGAGGACTGCCAGGCGTACGAGGGCGGGTCGTCCGTGGGCGTTGAGTGCGTCGAGGGCGGCGCGTACGGTGCGGCCGGAGTAGAGGACGTCGTCAACGAGGACTACGGTTTTGCCTTCAATGCCGATGGTGGGCATGATGCTTTCCCCTGCGGTTTCTGGGGAGGTGGCGCCGCCGGTTCGCTGGTCGTCGCGGTAGGCGGTGATGTCCAGGGCACCGATTCGTGTTTCTGCGTTGAAGTTCGGCTCGATGGCTTGGATGCGGGCTGCGAGTCGTACGGCGAGGGGCACGCCGCGGGAGCGGATGCCGATGAGTACGAGGTTTTCTACGCCTTTATTGGTTTCAATAATTTCATAGGCGATGCGGGTGAGGGCGCGGCGGATTTCGTCCTCGCTGAGGATGGTGCGGCCGACGGTGGTCGCGTCCTCGGAGGTGCTTTGAGGGGTTGCCGAATGGGGGGCTGCGGTTACATTTCGCCCCTGATTCGCGCCGGATGTGGGTACAGTTGACCCAGGCATAGCCGTCTCCTTCCCCGCCTCACGGGACGGATTTAAAGGTTTTGTGCTTCTAGTAGGGTACCACAGTTCACAGGCTACGTTCAGGTTCGGCGAGAGACCGCTCACGGTGAGGGGCTGCGGGGATATCAGAAGCACCTATTGAAGAAGCACGTCTATAGCATGAGGCCAAAAATAGAAGTGGGAAGGTAGTTGAAGCACACTCAGATGTACTTCAAGTACCTTCCCATTTCTGAAAGCGTTAGTGCTGCGAGGGCTTGCAGTCACCCTGAACTTTGCGGCCACTCTGAATCACAAACACACCGTCAGGTCGACGAATCATAATGTTCTCGCGCATTTCCTCTGTTGCGAGAGAATCATCAAGAACAATAGGTTCGCCGGTTGGCCAGCGAAGGCTTCCCCAGTCTTCGCAATACTGCACACGAACAACGGCGTTAGGGGTGCTCTGCCCGTTTGGTCCGTTGAGGCAGATACTTCGACTACTTCTACATCGCGGATTTCAATCTGCCCACTGAACGGCCCTTCCTGAAGTGTTTCACGTAAGTCCGCAAAACCATCCAGGGTGCTTTTAACGCCCTTCGGTTCCATATACTTAGCGAGATCCTTTTCACTGGTATGTTCCAGGTTCCCCTGCATCCAGGCATTCCGAAGGCGCACGTCCTGTTCCAGCACTTGCTTAGCAGCTTCTCCTGCAGCTTTTCGTGCTTCTTCTGAGTCAACGGTGGTGTCAACGGCGGCACGGATTTCGACAACCTCAGAACCGGTCGGGGTAGGTGAAGGAGTGGGGGTTGCGGAAGCTTCGGCGCTTGCCGATTCAGCGCTCGCGGAAGTGGATGCGCTCGATTCTGCGTTGACCTGCGAGCCGCCAGAACATGCGGACAGGGTGAGCATCATTGCCGCCGAGAGCGCGGCAATAGAACTACGGTTAAACATCATTGTTGGTTCTTTTCTGGTGTGTGGTTGTGCCGCCAAAAGACGGCTATGAAACGGTGACTGCTGGAGGCGCATATCGAGCAACACAGGCGGGGTAGCCTCCCCGTGTGCCCGATATGCGTCCCATTAGATTAAGGGCGGAGGTTAGACAACCTCGTCTACCTCATAGTCACAACCTTCATGCTCAATATCGGTACTGCCGAGAACATATGCCCCGTCATCACGTCGAACGATAAAAATCCTCCGTGTTTGGCTGGCGTTCAGCCTACGCCCGTCAGACATACGAATATTGCTGGTATCTTCACAGTAGGTGATGGCTATACCAGCGTTAGGCTGCGACGGCTTAGAACCGTCAGAGTGCTCCAAACTGTAGATAGAGGGAAAGCGAACATCACGGAAAACAATATCGCCTTCCACAGGAGCGGATACAGCGAGCTTACGCATAGACTCTACCTGCTTTTTAACGCTTTCAAGAATGCGCTTATCTACATACTGCAATAGTTCCTCATCGCTGGTATGCTCCAGATCTCCATGCACCCATGCGTTCTTAACACGTAGATGCTGGTCCAATACGGCGTACGCTGCGACAAGCGCCGCGTTTTCAGCTTCCTTCGAATCATTATTGGTGTCCACGCTCGGGCGAACCAGTACAATCTCGGAGCCAGACGGGCCGGTCGGGGTAGGTGAAGGAGTGGGGGTTGCGGAAGCTTCGGCGCTTGCGGATTCAGTGCTCGCGGAAGTGGAAGCGCTCGATTCTGCGTTGACCTGCGCGCCGCCGGAACAGCGACAGGGTGAGCATCATCGCCGCAGAGAGCGCGGCAATAGAAGTACGGTTGAACATCATTGTTGGTTCTTTTCTGGTGTGTGGTTGTGTAAACCGCAGAATTATCCACGCAACAACGTGTGGAATTCAGCGGAATGTTATCGGTTGATGCCATTACCCTAACATATATCCACAGAGCACACACCCCGGCTCACTATTTGTCCACTTGGCAATGTTCCGTTCATATCGGTGCAGACAAGGGCATATCTGAGGTATGCATAGAGGCGCATACCGGGCACGCGGGGCGACCGCATCCGCTCAAAGCGAATAGCTGATACTGCACGAGGCGCATACCGGGCACGCGGGCGGGGGCTCCGTCCTCGAGGCGCTCAGCGCCGCAGAGGGGGCACTCCCCCGCCCGCGTTGTCCGGTGAAGCCTCGCCTGTTACCACCAGCCCCTATCCACGGGCTCCGGCAAAGCCTCGAATACCGCCGAACCCAGCAAGCGCATCCGCACCAAATCCGGAACCCCACGCAGAACTGCGCCAGCCAAACGCAGCGTAGACACAGAAACCCCCGCCGTCCTGTAGCGAACTACAGTACGGCGGGGGGTTCACGTACGCTCCCCTGCGGGTGCATCCTCAACGGCGGCAAACCAACCAGCCATAGGTGGCGGGCATGTCGCGGCGGGACGTCTTACGCGAGCAGGGTCGGCTTCACCTGACGGAGCTTATCCAGCAGACCGTTCACGAACTTCGGAGATTCATTCGTGGACAGCACACGCGCCAGACCGACAGCCTCAGAAATTGCGACAGCATCCGGAACTTCGTCATTGTACAGAAGCTCCCAAGTGCCAATACGCAGCACGGCACGGTCCACGGCGGGCATACGCTCGAAGGACCAGTCACGGGGCGTAAGTCTCACAAACTCGCGGATTTCTTCGTCGTGGTCGCGGACGCCACGAATGATTTCCTCAGAGTATGCAGAAATCTGCGCTACCGTGTACAGTCGGCGGCGGCGGAGTACCTCAATATAATCTTCGTTGCGCTGATCCGCCTCGAAGAGCACTTCGAGGGCGCGCAATCGGGCTTTCGTACGCGAATTCATTAGTCGTTCACGCGACCGAGGTACTCACCGGTGCGGGTGTCAACCTTGACCTTGGTACCGGTCTCCAGGAACAGGGAACCTGGATCTCGTAGCCGGTCTCAACGGTTGCGGGCTTGGTGCCGCCGGTGGAGCGGTCACCCTGCAGGCCGGGCTCGGTGTAGGTGATTTCGAGACCACGGATGCGGGCAGCTCAATGTACAGGGGGTTGCCCTCGTGCATTGCGATGGTTGCGGTCTGGGACTCGAGCATGTAGTTTGCTGCGTCGCCGACAACGGTTGCGGGAACGTTGATCTGGTCGTAGGTCTTCATGTCCATGAAGACGTAGTCGTCGCCGTCCTGGTACAGGTACTGGTAGTCGGAGCGGTCAACGGTTGCGGTTTCGATCTTAGCGCCAGCGTTGAAGGTGCGGTCGACGACCTTGCCGGAGGTAACGTTGCGCAGCTTGGTGCGGACGAATGCGCCGCCCTTACCGGGCCTTAACGTGCTGGAACTCTACGACGGACCAGAGGTTGCCGTCAATCTTCAGGACGGGCGCCGTTCTTAATATCGGTGGTGGATGCCATGGGCTCTCCTTCGTGTCATCGACGCTCACGCCGTAGTGGTACCCGGCGCGGCGCTAAGTTTTCAATGAGCAAAATATGTCCCGTACATTCTACAGGATGCGCACGAATTTGCCTAGCAGGGGCGCCACAGTTTTTCTGTGGCACCCCGCCCGCTGCCGCATGCTGGTGTGCATATGCTGGCAGCCGCGTGGCGGGTGCATCCGGTAAATGTACGGGACCCGTCACCTACTCGGTAATCTCCTGGTAGGTCATGTACAGGATCGAGTCGTCCGGCACCTCGTAGACGCGCGGGCGAGCCAAACCGTCAAGAATGATGAAGCGCAGCAGGTTGCCGCGTGCCTTCTTGTCGCGGCGCATTGCTTCGAGCAGCTGGGGCCATGCGTCTGCCTTGTAGGAGGTGGGCAGGCCCAGGGATTCGAGGATGCGGCGGGTACGTGCCACGAGTTCTTCGTCGGCGTGGCCGGTTGCCAGCGCCAGTTCGGCGGCGTAGACCATGCCGACGGACACTGCCGCGCCGTGACGCCACTGGTAACGCTCGTTGCGCTCAATGGCGTGGGCGAGGGTGTGGCCGTAGTTCAGGATTTCGCGGCGGCCGGATTCGCGCAGGTCCTCGGAGACGACCTCCGCCTTCACGCGCACGCTACGCTCGATGAGTTCACGCATCACGGCGGACTGCGAGTCGCGTACGGCGTTCGGGTTCGCCTCGATCAGATCGAGATTTCGGGGTCTGCGATGAAGCCGCACTTGACGACCTCACCCATGCCGGTCAGCAGCTCATGCTCAGGCAGGTGCGCAGGGTGCCGATTCGCAGAGCACCGCGGCGGGCGGCCAGAACGCGCCGACCAGGTTCTTACCCTCGGCGGTGTTGATGCCGGTCTTACCGCCCACGGCAGCGTCCACCATGCCGAGCAGGGTGGTCGGAATGTGGATGACGCGCACGCCGCGCAGCCAGGTTGCCGCCACGAAGCCGCAACGTCGTAATAGCGCCGCCACCCACGGAGATGATCGCGTCGGTGCGGGTGAAGTCGTTCTGACCGAGCACCTGCCAGCAGAACGCCGCCACCGTAGTGCTTCGCCTCCTCAGCATCCGGGATTTCGGGCTGAACGACTCGTAGCCCATGGCACGCAGGTCTTCCATGACCACTCACCGGTGGAACGCAGGGCACGCGGGTGAATCACGAGCACCTTCTTGGTGCGGTTGCCCAGAATTTCGGGGATTTTACCGAGCAGGTTGTGGCCGATGAGAACCTCATAGTTCTCACGCGGGGAGCTGCCAGTCACCGGGATGCGGGTGATATCTTCCGCGCGGAGGCACCGAAAGTGGGGTGGGCTGATGCTCATCATGTGTCCTTTCACAGGTGAGGGGTTATGCTTTGGGGGCGCTGCGCACGGGAGGCACGGGTTGCGGTCACGTACGCCTGGATCTCGGCGTCATCTCGGTGATGGGGCGGCCGCCTCGTGCATCCAGGTGAAGTGCGCCAGCTCTTCGTATCGGCTGCGGCGGCGCTCAAAAATTTCGGTCCACCGGCTCAACCGGGTTCGGTTGCAACAGGCGGCGGGTCTTGTTGCCGGTAATGCGCGGGGTGACGGTGTCAGCATCAACGAGGATGTACACCACGCATTCGCCTGAGCAGCTCCGCCACCGAATCGGTCATGGGCGCGCCCAGGGAGAACACCGTGTTGCGGTACACGGGCGAGGTGAGGACCTCTTCAATGGTTTTGCGTTCGAGCTCGCGGAAGTGTGCCTCACCAAAAATCTCGAAGATCTCGGAGACTTCGCCGTAGCGTTCCACAATGGTGCGTCGAGGAACTCGTAGCCGTAGAAACGCGCCAGGTGCGTACCAATGTAGGTCTTACCTGCCGCCATGGGGCCGATGAGCACAATGGGCGGGAGCGTTCCGCGAAGTTCTCGTGCATTTCACGCACCTGCTGCGGGTGGATGCGAGCACCGCAGGCGGACTCGTCTTCTGCGAGTGCCTCTGCGGGGGTTTCTTCCGGCGCGCCAGTTCTTCCAGCGCAACGGGTTCTTCCGGCATGCATGCCTCTGCGGGCGCGGCAACCTGAACCTTACCGAACAGCGCCGGGGTCGGACGAACCGGCTTGGCGTGTTCAGCGGGCATAGCTACGGGGGCTGCGGGCGGCTGAGGTTCCGGAGACTGCGGTTCAGCCTCCTGCACGGGAGCAGAAGCGCTCTCCCCCGCCGCAGGCTGAGCCTGTTTCGGAGGTGCCGGCTTGGGCGCGGCAGGCTTCGGCGTAGCGACTACCGACGGCGCGACCGGTTTTGGAGCTGCGGGCTTGGCGGGTGTAGGCTTGGGTGCAGTCGGCTTGGGTGCTTCCGCCGTCGCGGCTCCTTGCCGGATTCCTCTTCGGCGGTGCCCATGCCCTGCAGGGCGCTGAGCAGCTTCAGGCGCAGGTCTCGTCCAGACCGAGCGCCGGGTCGGCGTCCTCAGACACCGAGGAGGCGTACAGGCGCACACCCTGCGTGTTCGCCGCAGCGGCGGCGGGCAGGGAGCGGGCGCCAGAACGCATCAGGTCAGCGGGGTGGGCACGCGAGAAGCCGGGCGGGAAGAATCCTCACGCGCAACAGTCTCACGAACCCCAGCGCCAGCAACCTCAACAGCCTCAGCGCCCGCAGTCTCAACACTCCGCTCAGCCGCAGTAGATACACCGGGTTCTGCGCCGGGTTCCGGGCGCGGCGAAGCGCCCCCTCGCGCACGCTGCGTAGCCGCAGCAATACGCGCAAGGGGGCTCGAAGCGACCGGGCGAACACCCCGCTCCACA